>NZ_JBVIIT010000002.1:109973-466720 GCF_055569615.1 Streptomyces sp. NPDC031379
TCACCCCAGGGGGAGAGGGAAGGGGGGGGGGGTGGTTGGGGGGGGGGGGGGGGGGGGGGGGAGGTTGTCGTCCCTCCCCCCCCCCCCCCCCCCCCCCCCCCCCCGCCAGGTGCGCGCTGTGAAACACGTCACGCACGCGGCGCACGTACGCGCCCGCGTGTCGGCGGGAAGCGGGCAGGCACCCGGACGGTGCCCGCGCCTACGTGGCGTCCGCGTCGAAGGGCGGCCGGTCGTCCTCGCCGGGGTCCTCGGGCTTCTTGGTCATGTCGACACGCCCGCCGGAGGAGGACGAGGAGCCCGGCCCCTGACCGTCACGGCCCTGGACGGCATCCGTGACCTCGGCCATCTCCTTCTTCAGGTCGAAGCCGTTGCGGATCTCCTTCAGCCCCAGCTCGTCGTTGTCCAGCTGCTTGCGGATGAACGTCTTGGGGTTGAGGTCCTCGAACTCGAAGTCCTTGAACTCCGGACCCAGTTCGGTGCGGATGTCCTGCTTGGCGCTCTCCGAGAACTCGCGGATCTTCCGGATCGTGCGCGTCATGTCCTGGATGACCTTCGGGAGCTTGTCCGGACCGAAGACGAGCACAGCGAGCACGATGATGGCCACCAGCTCCAGTGGTCCTATGTCATTGAACACCTGACGCTCCCAATGCGATGTCCTCGGTCGCTCAACCGTACCCGCCGTTCCTGTCCGACCGGTACCGTCCCGAGGTGAGACTTCTGTCAGTTCTGCTCCGACGCGCCCAGCACGAGTGAGACCTCCCGCTCCGTACCGCCGCGTCCGACCGTCAGACGCAGCCGGTCGCCGGGGCGGTGGGCGCGGATCTTGACGATCAGCTCCTCGCCGGTGTGGACGCGCTCCCCGTCGACCTCCGTGATGACGTCGCCCGCCTTGAGGCCGGCGCGCTCGCCGGGCCCGCCCCGCGTGACGGCGGGGCCGCCGCCCGCGCTCTCGCCGTCGATGCGGGCGCCGTCGCCGGTGTAGCCCATGTCGAGGGTCACGCCGATCACGGGGTGGGCGGCATGACCGTTGTTGATCAGCTCCTCGGCGACGCGCTTGGCCTGGTTGACCGGGATGGCGAAGCCGAGGCCGATGGAGCCGGCCTGGCCGCCCTCCGGCACGGAGCCGCTGCCCGCGGAGCGGATCGCGGAGTTGATGCCGATGACCTGGGCCCGGGAGTCGAGCAGCGGGCCGCCGGAGTTCCCCGGGTTGATCGGCGCGTCGGTCTGGAGCGCGTCGACATAGCTGACGTCGCTGCCGTCGCCCTTCTCGCCGCCGGCCGTGATGGGCCGTTCCTTGGCGCTGATGATGCCGGAGGTGACGGTGTTGGCCAGATCGAAGGGGGCCCCGATCGCGACGACGGGGTCGCCGACCTTGACGTCGTCGGAGTTGCCGAGCGGCAGCGGGGTGAGCCCGTGCACGCCCTGCACCTGCACGACGGCGAGGTCATAGCCGCTGTCCCGGCCGACGACCTTGGCCTTGACGGTGTCGCCGCTGCTGAACGTGACGGATATCCGGCCGCCCGAGCCGGCGGGCTCGACGACGTGGTTGTTGGTGAGGATGTGCCCCTGGCCGTCGAGCACGAAGCCGGTGCCGGTGCCCGCCTGGTCGGCCCCGGTGACGTGCAGGGTCACGACACTGGGCAGCGCGCGGGCGGCTATCCCGGCCACGCTGTCCGGCGCACGGCCGGCCGGCACGCTCCCGGCCTGCGGCAGGCGCACGTCGTCGCCCAGGCCGGAACGCTCCACGTACGCGCCCACCGCTCCGCCGATGCCCGCGGAGACGGCAGCGACCAGCAGGGTCCACACGAGTGCCAGCCGCTTCGCCCGCCTGCCACGCTGCCTCTCCGTCAGCACGGCGGCGCCGGTCTGCTGCAGCGGGCCCTGACCGAGTGCCTGCTCCTTGGCCGAACCGGCCGCCCAGGGGTCGTACCGCCCCCAGGGACCCTCACCGCCCTGCTCCTCGGCCGGCATCCCCGCCATCGCCCCGGAAGCCATGGGGGTGAGAGCCATGGGGGTGGGAGCCATGGGGGCGGGAGCGCCCGAGGTGGGGGCGCCGGGGGCCGGGGCGGGAGCACCGGGGGCGGGAGCGCCGGAGGCGGCGGTGCCCGCGCCGGGTGCGGGAGCACCGGGCGGCGGTACGGCGGTGCCCGGCATCGGTCGGGGAACGCCGGGCACCGGGGCGGGCGCCTCTGCCGGGGGTACGGCCGTGCCGTGCGCCGGTGTGACCGCCGGGTGCTGGACGGGCGGCGCCGGCGCCCAGGGGCCCGGCTCGCCGTACGGCGGGGTGCTGTAGGGGTCGGGGTCGTGCAACGGCTTCGGCCGCTCGGCGGGAGCCGCCCAGGCGGTTTCACCAGCCTCTGCCCCGGACTCGGACTCGGCTCCGGTCACGGCATGGGGTGCGGCGTCGCCCGTCGGGGTCGGTGCCGGCTTGGCCAGTTCGAAGTCCCCGGCGGCCGCGGCCTCGTCCCTGTCGTCCTGTTCCACGGGCGCGGGTGTGGTCACCGCAGGGGCCGGCTCGAAGTCGGCCGGGACCTCCCCCGTGTGCACGGCGCCCTCGGGCGTGCCGGCTCGTGTCACCCCCGCCGCTCCCTCCGGACCGTTCTCCGGCGGGACACGGTTCCCCTCGTTCATGCTCTCCCCACGGCTGGCCGCGGCCGCGCGCTCGGGCGGCGGCCGCGGAACGTCGACCACGCCCCCGGATGATCGCCGCGGGCACGGCCCTCACCGGATTCAACCAGGTTCGCGGGCCAGGGCGAAGTGGCCGGTCAGGGGAGCTGGTGGGGCGTGGTGGAGGACGCCGAGGGAGCGGGGGCGGTATCGGGGGCGGGGGCGGACAGCAGACCGGAGCCGGTGAGTCCGTCAGGCGCGGACCAGTCGATGGCCGGGAGGAGGGCCGCCGTCTCGTCCAGCGGACGTATGAGGGGCGACACGGCGGCCGCGCCGGCCGTCACCGGCGCGGTCAGAGCCCGTACGACGTCGTTCTGGGTCTGTCCGGCGGCGAGGGAGGGTCCTCCGGGCAGCAGCGGTGCGGACAGGGAGGTCGGCACCACCGGTGTCTGGCCGAGCAGCGTGCCGCCCGGCGCGAGCAGGGGCCCCATCGCGCGGCGGCGCAGGGTGTCGGGCGTGGCCGCGCCGGCACCGCCGCCCGTACCCGTGCCCGCCGAACGCGCCGGGAGGATGTTGCTGCCGGAGCCGCGGGCGTCGGCGGTCAGGTCGCCGGGGATGGCGGTGGTCACGCCGCCCAGGGCGACCGCGGCCAGCGAGACCGCGCCGGCGGCGGCGAACGCGAACCGCAGTCCGCGCGAGGCGGAGCGGCCGTCGTCCGGGCGGCCCACGGGATGGATACGGAAGCCGCGCTCCTCGGGGACGGGGGCGTGGTGCGGGCGGGCGGGCACGTACCCGAACGCGAAGCGCTCGGCGCGCCTCACGCCGAAGACGCCGGCGGTCCCGAGCCCGGGGTCTCCTCCGAGCAGCCCGTCCCCGGGCGGCGGCGTGCCGCCACCGTCCGGGTCACCTCCCCCGGGAAGGCCCTGGAGGCGGGCCAGGAAGCTCTCCGAGGGCGACGGGGGGGCCGCCTCGGCGAAGACGTTCTTCAGTGCGCGCTGCGCGTCCGCCTCCGCCTTGCACCGGGCACAGGTGGCCAGGTGCGCGAGGACCCGCTCGCGCGTCTCATGACCCAGCTCCCCGTCCACCAGGGCGGAGAGCCGGTCTCCCAGATGCTGCTCTGCGAGGTGCGCCTCCTCGACAGGTTTCGCTCGTGATCCACTCACGCGGTCGCGCCCCCTCCCCCCAGAGCGGGGACACGGGCCATGAAGGAGCGCCGCTCGGCCGCGCGGGCCTCCGGGGAGCGGTGCGCGAGGGCCTTGCGGAGCTGGGAGCGGCCGCGGTGGATACGGGAGCGGACCGTGCCGAGCTTCACGCCGAGGGTCGCGGCGATCTCCTCGTACGACAGCCCCTCGATGTCGCACAGGACGACGGCGGCGCGGAACTCCGGCGCGAGCGTGTCGAGGGCCTGCTGGACGTCGGCGTCGAAGTGGGCGTCGTTGAAGAGCTGCTGCGGGGTGGGTTCACGGCTGGGCAGGCGCTCGGCCGCGTCCTCGCCGAGGGCGTCGAAGCGGATGCGCTGCTTGCGCCGGACCATGTCCAGGAAGAGGTTCGTGGTGATGCGGTGCAGCCAGCCCTCGAAGGTGCCCGGCGAGTACGTCGACAAGGAACGGAAGACGCGGACGAAGACCTCCTGGGTGAGGTCCTCGGCGTCGTGCTGGTTGCCCGTCAGGCGGTAGGCCAGGCGGTAGACCCGGGCGCTGTGCGTGCTGACGATCTCGTCCCACGTGGGCGGAGTCCACGCCTGCCCGTCCGCGTCGGTGGAGAAGGTCGCGGTCTGGGCGGCGCCTGCGGCGAAGCCGGCGGCGTGGCTGTCAGCAGCGGTGTCGGTCACGGATTTCGGCCTGCCCGCCGACCCGAGGAAGCGCCGCAGCACTCCACCCCGATCCCCGGGCGCAGCCGCACCTCCCCTGTCGGCTCTGGTGGTGTCCAGTGGAGCCCCTACCATAGCCACCTCGCCCGTTAGCTCCGGATAAGCGGTTTTACGAGAATTTGATACGCGCTGATACGGCTCATCCGGCTGCGTCAGCAGTTGCTCGGCGTCCTGATCCACCTCTTACCCCCCGTCGCGTCCCGGGCCACCGGCTCTCCCCTTTAAACGCCTGGCCTCATCTGCGGGTTCCCGACGCCAACGGATACAGTCACGCCCAGGCAACCACGGGGACAGGAGAGGGTCATTACCGGCAACCGGCAGACGAGCTGGGCGTTCGCCGACGCCTTTGTCGCCGAGGACGAAGCGCTGCGCTGGGCCCGTGACCGGGCCCGCGAGGCAGGGCTGCGCTCGGTGTCGCCCGGCACGGGCGCCGCGCTGGGACTGCTCGCCGCCTCCGTGGACGCGAAGGCGGTCGCGGAGATCGGTACCGGCTGCGGAGTGTCCGGGATCCATCTGCTGCACGGCATGCGCCCGGACGGGGTGCTCACCACGGTCGACCCGGAGCCGGAGCACCAGCAGTTCGCCCGGCAGGCCTTCCGCGCCGGCGGTTTCGCCAGCAACCGCGCCCGCTTCATCCCGGGCCGCGCCCTGGAGGTACTGCCCCGGCTCGCGGACGCGGGCTACGACCTGGTCTTCTGCGACGGGGACCGGCTGGAGTACCTGGACTATCTCGCTGAATCGTTGCGTCTGCTGCGTCCGGGCGGCCTGGTGGCCTTCGAGGGGATCTTCGCCAACGGCCGTACCGTCGACTCCGGCCCGCAGCCGACAGAGGTGCTGCGGCTGCGTGAGCTGCTGCGCGCGGTGCGCGAGAGCCAGGAGCTGGTGCCGTCGCTGCTGCCGGTGGGCGACGGGCTGCTGTGTGCCGTCAAGCGGTGACCGGGGCCGGGGCGGGCCCCGCGAACGCGGCTGCCCCGACACCGCGTACGATGCCGGGGCAGCCGCAAGGACAGGATCGCTGGGACGTCAGACGACGACCTTCTTGAGGGCGTCGCCGAGCGCCTCGGCCTCGTCAGGGGTCAGCTCGACGACGAGTCGACCGCCGCCTTCGAGCGGAACGCGCATGACGATGCCCCGCCCCTCCTTGGTCACCTCGAGCGGGCCATCGCCCGTCCGCGGCTTCATGGCCGCCATGCTCGTTCCCCTTCCTGAAACCAGCTCATCGTCTGCCGACGGCCCAGGGAGGGCCCTAGCCGCCCGAAACGGACACGCGTCACCGGCATCGAACACATTGCTTCCAAGCCATTATCCCGCATCGCAGGACCCGATGACCAACATCAGTCGGCATCGCTTGGGCAACGCACGCGAGCAAAACCACTCAATTCGGCGATGTGGCTGCGATACTGCGCCCCCGCATGGAGATCGGCCGGCCGGCCCCGCTCCGGAATTCTTTGACACAGGTCACACGTCCGGTCCGGCCCCTGGGCGCCGATCTCCGCCATGCTGTCCTCTGACAGGGGCGTACTGACCAGTACGTCACCAGCCGCGACCGGAGGGGATGCGCCATGGCCGACACCGTGCTCTACGAGGTGAACGACGGACTCGCGACGATCACGCTGAACCGCCCCGAGGCGATGAACGCGCTGAACATCGCGACCAAGGTCGCCCTCCGGGAGGCGGCGGAATCCGCGGCCGGGGACACCGCCGTACGGGCGATCCTGCTGACGGCCGCCGGGGAGCGGGCGTTCTGCGTGGGCCAGGACCTCAAGGAACACATCGGGCTGCTCATCAGTGACCGGGAGACCGGGTCGCGGCAGACGATGAACACGGTCAAGGAGCACTACAACCCGATCGTGCGGGCCCTGGCCGGGGCGGCCAAGCCGGTGGTCGCCGCGGTGAACGGCGTCGCGGCCGGGGCGGGCTTCGGCTTCGCGCTCGCCGCGGACTACCGGGTGGTGGCCGACACGGCCGCCTTCAACACGTCGTTCGCGGGCGTGGCGCTGACCGCGGACTCCGGCATCTCCTGGACGCTGCCGCGGGTGATCGGCCCGAGCCGCGCCGCCGACCTGCTGCTCTTCCCGCGCAACATCAGCGCCCAGGACGCGCTGGAGCTGGGCATCGCCAACCGGGTCGTCCCCTCCGCCGAGCTGCGGGCCGAGGCCGAGAAGGTGGCGCGGGCGCTGGCCGACGGGCCCACCGTGGCGTACGCGGCGATCAAGGAGGCGATGGCCTACGGCCTCACGCACTCCCTCTCCGAGACGCTGGAGAAGGAGGACGAACTGCAGACGCGGGCGGGGCGGTCCGAGGACCACACGATCGCCGTCCAGGCCTTCGTCAACAAGGAGAAGCCGAAGTACCTGGGCCGGTAGCCCCTCGGCCCCGCGCCGCTCAAGGGGCGCTGCGCGCCACGCACGTCTCCAGGTGGTCGTTGACCAGGCCGCACGCCTGCATGAGCGCGTAGGCCGTCGTCGGGCCGACGAATCTGAGGCCGCGCTTCTTCAGGGCCTTGGACAGGGCCGTCGACTCCGGGGTGACCGCGGGGACGTCGGCGAGGGTCCTCGGGACGGCGCGGCCGGCCGGGTCGGGGGCGTGGGACCAGATCAGTTCGTCCAGCTCGCCCTCCGGCCAGCCGGCGAGCACGCGCGCGTTGGAGAGCGTCGCGTCGACCTTGGCCCGGTTGCGGATGATGCCCGGGTCGGCCAGCAGGCGCTCGCGGTCCTCGTCGGTGAAGGCGGCGACCTTCTCGATGTGGAAGCCGGCGAAGGCCGTGCGGAAACCGGGGCGGCGGCGCAGGATCGTGATCCAGGACAGGCCCGACTGGAAGGCCTCCAGGCTGATCCGCTCGAAGAGGGCGTCGTCGCCGTGGACCGGGCGGCCCCACTCCTCGTCGTGGTACGACACATAGTCGTCGGTGGACAGGGCCCACGGGCAGCGCAGGGCGCCGTCGGGCCCCGCGAGAGCGGCTCCGGCGGTCATCACCGGCCCTCCTGCTCGGGCTTGTCCAGGCGGATGTGCGCGGCGGCGGCCCGGGCTCCGGCCAGCGCGGACTCCAGGTCGGTGATCCGGGCGTCCCGCTCGGCGAGTTCGGCGGCGAGACGGCCGAGCGCGTCGTCGACGTCGGCCATGCGGTAGCCCCGCGGGGCTACCGGGAAGCGCAGGCTCTCCACGTCCGCGCGGCCCACCGGGCGGTCCGCGGGCAGCGGATCCTGCAGCCGCTCCGGTACCGCCTCGGGCAGCGTGCCGCTCTCGCCGCCGCCCACCACCGCGAGGGTCACCGCGGCGACCACGACGGCCAGCGCGACGACCAGGAACAAGAACATCACCATCGCCAGGGGTCCCCACGCTCGGTACCGGACGTTGTGCCGGACGCTGAATCTGTCAGGGTCCGATCGTGCCATGCGAGTCTGACAGTTAGGGTCGCAGGCGGCCGTACTGCGGAACGTACTACGAGAGGTCACAGCGGATGCTCAGGTTGGGCAGGCGGGAATTCGGGCCCCACGAGCCGGTGATCATGGCGATCGTGAACCGGACCCCTGACTCCTTCTACGACCGGGGGGCCACCTTCCGTGACGAGCCGGCCCTCGCGCGTGTGGAGCAGGCGGTGGCCGAGGGCGCCGCGATCATCGACATCGGCGGGGTGAAGGCCGGTCCCGGCGAAGAGGTCACGGCGCAGGAGGAGGCCCGGCGGACGGTCGGCTTCGTCGCGGAGGTACGGCGCCGGTTCCCCGATGTGATCATCAGCGTGGACACCTGGCGGGCCGAGGTCGGCGAGGCGGTGTGCGAGGCGGGCGCGGACCTGCTGAACGACGCGTGGGGCGGGGTCGATCCGGGGCTGGCGGAGGTCGCGGCGCGGTACCGGGTGGGACTGGTGTGCACGCACGCGGGTGGTGTGCAGCCGCGGACGCGGCCCCACCGGGTGACCTACGACGACGTCATGGCCGACATCCTGGAGGTGACCGTGGGGCTGGCCGAGCGGGCGGTGGCGCTGGGGGTGCAGAGGGAGTCGGTGCTGATCGACCCCGGGCACGACTTCGGGAAGAACACGCGGCACAGTCTGGAGGCGACGCGGCGGCTGGACGAGATGGTCGCGACGGGGTGGCCGGTGCTGGTGTCCCTGTCCAACAAGGACTTCGTCGGCGAGTCCTTGGACCGGCCGGTGAAGGAGCGGTTGATCGGCACGTTGGCGACGACCGCGGTGTCCGCGTGGCTCGGGGCGCAGGTGTACCGGGTCCATGAGGTCGCCGAGACCCGTCAGGTACTGGACATGGTGGCGTCGATCGCCGGGCACCGCGCCCCCGCGGTGGCTCGCCGGGGCCTGGCCTGACCCAGGGCGTGCCGCACCCCGAACTCCGGGGCGGATTTTCGGGGTGCGGCGGGTCAGCGGGCTTCGGCCCGAGCCCGGCGGCTCGTCAGCGGCCCGCCTCCTTCGAGACCAGGGCCACCGCTTCCGCCACGTCGTCCGTCACATGGAACAGCAACAGGTCCTTCTCCGCGGCCTTGCCCTGGGCGATCACCGTGCTCTTCAGCCAAGAGACCAGCCCGCCCCAGTACTCGCTGCCGAAGAGGACGATCGGGAAGCGGGTGACCTTCTGGGTCTGGACCAGGGTGAGGGCCTCGAAGAGTTCGTCCAGCGTGCCGAGGCCGCCGGGCAGGACCACGAACCCCTGGGCGTACTTCACGAACATCATCTTGCGGACGAAGAAGTACCGGAAGTTCAGCCCGATGTCGACGTAGGGGTTCAGTCCCTGCTCGAAGGGAAGTTCGATACCGAGGCCCACCGAGGTGCCGCCCGCCTCGCACGCGCCCTTGTTGGCCGCCTCCATCGCGCCCGGGCCGCCGCCCGTGATCACCGCCCAGCCGGCCTCCACCAGACCCCGGCCGAGCCGCACGCCCGCGTCGTAGTCCGGAGAGTCCACCGGCGTCCGCGCCGAGCCGAACACGCTGATGGCGGGAGGGAGCTCGGCGAGCGTGCCGAAGCCCTCGATGAACTCCGACTGGATGCGCAGGACCCGCCAGGGGTCGGTGTGGACCCAGTCGGTGGGGGCACGCTCGTCCAGCAGCCGCTGGTCGGTCGTGCTGGCCGTCACCTGTCCCCGCCGTCGGAGGACCGGTCCGAGCCGCTGCTCGTCCGGCGGCTGCTTCTTCCCCTCGGGGTTGCCGGTAGCCATGTGCGCTCCCTCCGCTTGCGGGTAGTTCGATCTCAGCGTAGATCCAGACGGGTTACGGAGGGGGGACCTGAGCATGTCCGGCGTGCAGCGGCACCACCCGGCGCGGGCTACGCGGTGAGCCAGTGCCGCAGGCGCTCCTCGCCCGCCAGGATCTTCGCGGTCTCCACGCGCTCGTCGCGCTTGTGCGCCAAGTGCGGGTTGCCCGGGCCGTAGTTGACCGCGGGAATGCCGAGCGCGGAGAAGCGGGACACGTCCGTCCAGCCGTACTTGGGCTGCGGGGTGCCGCCCACCGCCTCGATGAAGGCCGCCGCGGCCGGGTGGGAGAGGCCGGGCAGCGCGCCGCCGCTGTGGTCGTCGACCAGGAACTCCTCGACACCGCAGTCCGCGAACACCTCGCGGACGTGCGCGATCGCCTCCTCCTCCGTACGGTCGGGGGCGTAGCGGAAGTTGACCGTGACCACGCACTCGTCGGGGATGACGTTGCCCGCGACCCCGCCGCTGATGCCGACCGCGTTCAGGCCCTCGCGGTACTCCAGTCCGTCGATCACCGGGTAGCGGGGTTCGTAGGCCGCCAGCCGGGCCAGGACGGGGGCCGCCGCGTGGATCGCGTTGGAGCCCATCCAGCTGCGTGCCGAGTGGGCCCGCTCGCCCGTGGTCTTCAGCAGCACGCGCAGGGTGCCCTGGCAGCCGCCCTCGACCTCGCCGTCCGAGGGCTCCAGCAGGATCGCGAAGTCGCCCGCCAGCCAGTCCGGGCGGGCCTCGGCGACGTGCTTGAGGCCGTTGAGGTCGGCGGCGACCTCCTCGTTGTCGTAGAAGACGAAGGTCAGGTCGCGGTTGGGGGCCGGGACCGTGGCCGCGATGCGCAGCTGCACGGCCACACCCGACTTCATGTCGCAGGTGCCGCAGCCCCACAGCACGCCGTCCTCGTCCAGGCGGGAGGGCACGTTGCCGGCGATGGGCACCGTGTCGATGTGGCCGGCCAGGATGACCCGCTCCGCACGGCCCAGGTTCGTCCGCGCGATCACGTTGTTGCCGTAGCGGTCGACCGTCAGGTGCGGCAAGGCGCGCAGCGCGGTCTCGATGGCGTCCGCGAGCGGCTTCTCGGTGCCGCTCTCGGAGGGGAGATCCACGAGCTGGGCGGTGAGCGCCGCGGCGTCGAGCGTGAGGTCAAGCGAGGTGTCGGCCATGGCCACGACCCTAGCGCGGCCCCCGGCGGGCCCGGGTCCGCGGCGCCGCGGCGCACCCCCCGTGAGGGTCCGGAGGGCCTCCAGTACCTTGTACGCGTGTCCGAGCCGTCCCCCACCCGTCCCAAGCGTCGCGGCCGTCTCTTCCGTTTCGCCGCGGCTCTGCTGGTCCTGTGCGGCGTGGCCGCGTACCTCGTGGTGCAGTACGTCACCGGAGGCGGCGGAGCCCGCGGCTGCAAGGTGGTCTCGGCCTCGGGCGACGGGGCGTCGTACGAGTTCACGCCCGAGCAGGCGGTGAACGCGGCGACGATCGCCGCCGTCGGCACCGGGCGCGGGATGCCCCGGCGGGCCGTGACGATCGCGCTGGCCACCGCCCTGCAGGAGTCGGGGCTGCGCAACATCGAGCACGGCGACCGGGACTCGCTGGGCCTGTTCCAGCAGCGTCCCTCGCAGGGCTGGGGCACCGAGCGGCAGATCATGGACCCGGCGTACGCGGCGGGCATCTTCTACGCGCACCTGGCCAAGGTGCCCCACTACCCGGGCCTGCCGCTCACGGTGGCCGCGCAGCGGGTGCAGCGCAGTGGCTACCCGGAGGCGTACGCCAAGCACGAGCCGGACGCCACACTGCTGGCGGCGGCGCTGACCGGGCAGGCGGCGGCCGCGCTGACCTGCGACGGGCGCCCGCCGCACCCGGCCTCGGCGACGGGTCCGCAGGCGGTACGGGACGCACTGGTGCGGGACTTCGGGCGGGACGCGCTGCAGGAGACCGGTGCGGTGGTGGGCGGTACGCCCGTGCCGTCGCCCTCCCCCTCGCCGAGCGTGACCGCCACCGCGCACGGGCGGACCGTGACCGTTCCGGTGCCCGAGGGCGCGAGGGCGGACGCGTCCGGACGCACGGAGCGGGAGCGGGGCTGGCAGCTGGCGCAGTGGGCGGTCGCCAACTCCTCGGCGCTGCGCATCGAGCGGGTGTCGTACGCGGGGCGGCAGTGGACCGTCGGGAGCACCAGCGACCAGTGGCGGACGACGCGCTCGGACGGAGCCGGCGGTGCGGAGAACTCCGTGGGGGCCGTCCGGATCGTGACCGGACAGTAGTGCGGGGCCTCACCCCGGCGGGTTGTGCGACCCCGGCCGGCCCGGCCGTCCCGGCAGGCTTCGTGAAGGAGCCGGAAACCCTTGGAAATCAAGGGCCGTAAGGATTCTGCAGGACTACCGGCAGACGTTCTTTGCCCGTTTTTATCCACACCTGATAATGCGATGCGTTATCCATTCTTTACCGGGGACGTCCGCAACCTTCGCGGTCCTCGAGCGGTAGTCACGGCGTCCGAGCACGGACACGAGCCCGGACACACACCGTTCTCTCCCGTCGAATGGAGCATCATGTCCCTCCCTCTGACCCGCCGGATCGCCCGTGCCGCGCTGCTCGTCGCAGCGGGAGCGGCTGCCGGGGTCGGTGCGGCCGGCTCCGCCGGTGCGGCCACGAATCTGCCGGCGGCCACCCCCAACCTGGGCGGTCTGACCGCCCTGGACGGAGCGAACGTCGGCAACACCGTCGTCGGTGCCGCGCAGAGCGCCACCTCGCTCGCGGGTGACGCCGGCGGCAAGGCGGTCAAGCAGACGGCGCCGGCCGCGGGCAAGACCGGCGGTGCCATGAAGAAGACGCCCGCGGCCCAGAAGGCCGCGGGGGGCGCGGCCGGGGTCGCCGGGGGCGTCCTGGGCGAAACCGCGGCCGCCGCGACGAAGGGCGGGCTGCCGACGGGCGCGCTGACGAAGGGCGGCCTGCCGACGGGCGCGCTGACCAAGGGCGGCCTGCCGACCGCGTCCCTGCCGACGAAGGGTCTGCCGCTGGGCGGCTGAGCGCCGCCGTCCGACCGCCGAGGGGTCCGGGTTCTCCGCCCGGGCCCCGTCGCTACGCCGGCCGGGGCCGACGGGCGCTCGCGCCGCGGGCCCCGCTCACCCACCGCCCACGGCGGTGGCCCGTCACAACCGCGCGACCGCCGCGCGGATCCGCTCGTCCGTGGCCGTCAGGGCCACGCGTACGAACTTCTCGCCCGCCTCGCCGTAGAAGTCCCCGGGAGCCACCAGGATGCCCAGGTCGGCCAGGTGGGCGACCGTGTCCCAGCAGGACTCGTCCCGGGTGGCCCAGAGGTAGAGGCTCGCCTCGCTGTGCTCGATGCGGAAGCCGTGGCCGAGCAGAGCCGCCCGCAGGGCCTCGCGGCGGGCCGCGTAGCGCTCCCGCTGGACACGGACGTGCTCGTCGTCGCCGAGGGCCGCCACGACGGCCGCCTGGGTCGGCGCGGAGGTCATCATGCCGCCGTGCTTGCGGATCTCCAGCAGGGGGCCGAGGACGGCCGGGTCACCGGCGACGAAGGCCGCGCGGTAGCCCGCCAGGTTCGAGCGCTTGGAGAGCGAGTGGACGGCGACGATGCCGTCGTAGGAGCCGCCGTTGACATCCGGGTGCAGGACCGAGACCGGGTCGGCCTCCCAGCCCAGCTCGAGGTAGCACTCGTCGGAGACGAGCAGCACGCCGTGCTCGCGGGCCCAGGCGACGATCGCGGTCAGGTCCTCCTTCGACAGGACCTTGCCGGTGGGGTTGGACGGGGAGTTCAGCCACAGGAGCTTCAGACCGGCCGGGTCCAGGTCGCGCGGGTCGTCGTAGACCTCGTAGCCGGCGCGGGCCAGGCGGGCGCCGACCTCGTAGGTCGGGTAGGCGAGGCGCGGGTAGGCCACCCTGTCGCCGGGGCCGAGACCCAGCTGGGTCGGCAGCCAGGCCACCAGTTCCTTGGAACCGACGACCGGCAGGACATGGCGGTGGGTGACGTCGCGGGCGCCAAGGCGGCGCTCCAGCCAGCCGGTGATCGCGTCGCGCAGGGCCGGCGTGCCCCACACGGTCGGGTAGCCCGGGGAGTCGGCCGCCTCGATCAGGGCCTTCTGGATCAGCTCGGGGACCGGGTCGACCGGGGTGCCGACGGAGAGGTCGACGATCCCGTCGGGGTGCGCCGCGGCCGTCTTCTTGTACGGGTCCAGCTTGTCCCAGGGAAAGGTGGGCAGGCGGTCGGAGACTGCGGACACGATCTGTGGCTCACTTTCGTCTGGTGCGGCGAACGCCTCGGTCCCGTACGGCGGCGATCCGGGCGATCGGGCCGTACGGGACCGAGGCGGCGCGGGGCGCGAGCCGCTTGGCGCTTAAACTGTCACTCGCCCTGCGGCGGCAGCGCGGCGACGAAGGGGTGGTCGCGCTCGATCAGCCCCAGCTTGCTGGCACCGCCGGGAGAACCCAGCTCGTCGAAGAACTCGACGTTCGCCTTGTAGTAGTCCTTCCACTCCTCCGGGACGTCGTCCTCGTAGAAGATCGCCTCGACCGGGCAGACCGGCTCACAGGCACCACAGTCGACGCATTCGTCCGGGTGGATGTACAAGGACCGCTGGCCCTCGTAGATGCAGTCGACCGGGCACTCCTCGATGCACGCCTTGTCCTTCACGTCGACACAAGGCTGCGCGATGACGTAGGTCACGCTGTCGTTCCTCCTCGATAGGGCGCTGGCGGGCCTCCTCAGGCTCCGCCGCCTGGCGCGCGGGAGCGCGGCGTCGTCGATGCCCACCCCTAGTATCTCCGTTCCGGAGCATGATCCGAACAGGAGGGGTGAACTGACCAGTGGAAATCTCGGCTGCAGGACGCCTGGAAGTCCGTATCACCCCTACTGACGTGGGAAAACGAGTGTCGGTACGGCGCTTGAGCGACCCCGGAGAGACGCAAGAGAAGTTCACCGACACGCTGGGTGTTCTCACATCATGGAATGCTGGCGTGCTCATGATCACATGTCGGGACGGCCGGAGTGTCCGGATCCCGGAATCCTCGCTGGTCGCGGGAAAGGTCGTACCGGCCGCTCCGGCACGCCGCCGGGGCCCCGCGGCGAGCTATCCGGAACTCGCCCGGGTCGCGTCACGCGGATGGCGGCCGGTGGAGAGCGAGCGGCTCGGCGAGTGGGAGCTGCGGGCGGCAGCCGGATTCACCCGGCGGGCCAACAGCGTGCTGCCGCTCGGTGATCCCGGCCTTCCGCTCGACGCGGCCCTGTCGGCCGTACGACGCTGGTACGGCGAGCGTGGCCTGCCCGCATACGTGCAGACCGCCACCGGCGCCGAGGGCACGCAGGAGCTGCTCTGCGCGGAGCTGGAGCGGCGTGGCTGGGTGCGGGAGGTGACCGCCGAGCTGTGGACCGGTGCCCTGGCGCCGGTCGCGGACCGGGCGGAGGGCGCGCAGGTGGCCCTGTCCCGGGAGGCGGACGAGGCGTGGCTCGCACGGTACCGGCGCAAGGGGGTGAGCGAGGTGGCCCTGCGGGTGCTCGGCGACGGCCCGTCGGTGTGGTTCGCGTCCCTGCCCGCAGCCGAGGGTGAGCCTCCCGCGGCGATCGGGCGGTGTGTCGTGGACGGCCGGTGGGCCGGGTTCGCCGCGGTCGAGGTGGATCCCGGCCGGCGGCGGCAGGGGCTCGCCACCGAGGTGATGGCCGCGCTGGCCCGGCGCGCGCTGGACGAGGGCGCGTCGGCGGCCTGGCTGCAGGTCGAGACGGACAACGAGGGCGCGCGTGCGCTCTACGCGGCGCTGGGCTTCACGCCGCATCACACGTACCACCACTACCGGGCCCCCGAAGCCCCGTCCGACCGGCCGGCCTCGACGGAGGCCGGCGGCCGGCGAGGGGCGACGGAGGCGACCGGTGGCCGGCCCGGGGCGGAAGACGCACCCGGCGGCCGCCCCGGGGCCGGAGGGTCGTAGGAAGCGCTGTGGAAGGGCAAGAGCCTGTCATGGGTCACCCGCATCTGCCGCCCCCGTACCCGCCCCCGCCGGAGCGGTCCGCCGAGCTGCGGCAGCGGTTCGCCGAGGAGGCCCGCTCCGAGCGGCCGGACCTGTCGGCGCTGTGCCTGCTGATCGGCGCGCACGCGGACGGCTCGCTGGACGAGGCCGGCATCGACGCGGCGCAGCTCGAGCTGGACCGGCTGGCGGGCGAGCTGCCGTACCGGCCCGGCGGGCCGCGCGCGTGGGCCGAGGCCGTACGGCGGCTGCTGGGCGCGCGGTACGAGTTCCACGGGACCCCGGCCGACTACCAGCGGCTGGAGTCGTCGTTGCTGCACGAGGTGCTGCGCCGCCGGCGCGGACTGCCGATCCTGCTGTCGGTGGTGTGGCTGGAGGTGGCCCGCAGGGCGGGGGCCCCGGTGTACGGGGTCGCGCTGCCGGGGCACTTCGTGATCGGGTTCGGCGCGGCGGAGGAGCAGGTGCTGGCCGATCCGTTCGAGGGGGGCCACGTACTGACCGGCACCGACGCCGAGTTGCTCGTGGTGGGTGCCACGGGCGCGCCGCTGGATGCCTCGATGCTGGAGCCCGCGCCGCCGCTGGAGGTCGTACAGCGCGTCCTGAACAACATCCGGGCGTGGGCCACCGCCCGGCCCGAGCGGTCCGACGTCGCCCTGCGCGCCGTGGAGCTGGCGCTGCTGATCCCCTCGCATCCGGCCCGGCTGCGGTACGAGCGCGGGCAGCTGCTGGTGCAGCGAGGAGAGTTCGTCGCGGGCGCCGAGGAGCTGGACGCCTATGCGGACCTGATCGAGGTCGTCGACGAACCGGCCGCCCGCAAGGTGCGGCAACAGGCCCACACCGCCCGGGCGATGCTCAACTGAGCCGTCACAGCCACCCCTTCTCCCGGGCGGTCCGTACCGCCTCCGCCCGGTTGCGAACCGCCAGCTTCTGGATGGCCGTGGAGAGGTAGTTGCGGACGGTGCCCTGGGAGAGATGGAGGGCCTTGGCCAGTTCGGCGTTGGTGGCGCCGTCGGCGGCCGCGCGGAGCACCTCGCGTTCGCGCTCGGTGAGCGGGTTGGCGCCCTCGGCGAGCGCGGCGGCGGCGAGCGTGGGATCGATGACCCGCTCGCCGGACAGCACCTTGCGGATCGCCTCGGCGAGCTGCGCGGCCGGGGCGTCCTTGACGAGGAAGGCGTCGGCACCCGCCTCCATGGCGCTGCGCAGGTAGCCGGGCCGGCCGAAGGTGGTGAGGACGACGAGCTTGACCCGGGGGTGCTCCCGGTGCACCCGGGCGGCCGCCTCGATGCCGGTGCAGCCCGGCATCTCGATGTCGAGCAGTGCCACGTCCACGCCGTGCGCGCCGACGGCCGCCAGCACCTCGTCCCCCCGGGCCACCTGGGCGACGACCTCGATGTCGTCCTCCAGGCCCAGCAGTGCCGCCAGCGCCTCGCGGACCATCGACTGGTCCTCGGCCAGCAGGACCTTGATCGTGCTCGTCATGCCCCGGATCCTACGTCCGCCGAGGGAGCCGTGGGCACGCGGGCGACCAGCCGGAACCCGTGCTTGGCCCGGCCCGCCTCCAGGGTTCCGCCGGCCTTCTCCAGACGCTCGGTCAGGCCGGTCAGGCCGTTGCCGGGGCCCGTGCCGGAGCCGCCGGAGCCGTTGTCCTCGACGGCCAGTTCGAGGACCGGTCCGTCCAGGGTCTGACGGTGGATGAGCCGGACGAGGCAGCGGTCGGCGCCACTGTGCCGCACCACGTTGGTGACCGCCTCGCGCAGCGCCCAGGCGAGCGCGGACTCGGCCTCCTCGGGGACATCGGTGAGGTCGGACTCGGCGGGCACCTCGGCGACGACACCGGCGGCGGTCAGGGCGACCTGGGTGCCGGCGAGTTCGGCGGCGAGCCGGGGGCGCCGGTAACCGGTGACGGCCTCCCGGACGTCCACCAGGGCCTGCCGGCTGACCTGTTCGATGTCGGCGACCTGCTGCGCCGCCTTGTCCGGGTGGTCGGGCAGCATGCGGCCGGCCAGCTCGCTCTTCAGAGTGATCAGGGAGAGGGAGTGGCCGAGCAGGTCGTGCAGGTCGCGGGCGAGGCGCAGACGTTCCTCGTTCGCGGCGAGCTGGGCGACGGTGGCCCGGGCCTTGCGCAGCTCGATCGTCGTGCGCACGAGTTGGCCGACGCCGGTCATCGCGAAACCGATGAGCAGGACCAGCAGAAACAGGCCGCGTGCCTCCTTCTCGTCGGAGTGCAGGCCGATCAGATACATCACCACGGCGGAGGCCGGGATCGCCCAGTAGGCCGCCCGTAGCGGCAGGGTGGCCCCCCAGGCGACCGACAGGTAGACGAAGAGTCCGAGCCAGGCACTGCCGAGGGTGAAGGCGAGCACGGGGGCGAGGACACCGAGAATCCCGCCCAGGGTGAGCACGACGCGCGGGGAGAACGGCCGGCCGATGTTGCGGTAGACCAGCGTCAGGTAGACCCCTACGAAGACAGTGAGCCCGAGTGAGCCGGCCACGGTGGCGCCGGTGGTGTGTCCGCCGTCGGCCAGGTCCTCGACCGGCGAGCTGAGGAAGACCAGCCAGACTCCGATCCACAGCGTCTTGACGAGCAGCTCCCGCCGGTTGCGGGGCGGCCAGCCCACGGGCGTGCGCTCCGGCATTCCCTGCCGGTCTTCCGTCATCGTGCTCACGCCTTCAGCGTGTCCTTCCGGTACAGCCAGGCCGCGCCGCCCGTGAAGAGGACGAAGTAGACGGCGAGGACGGCGATGTCCGACGTGTGCGGGGCCTGGCTCTGCTCGATCGCCCGTCCCAGGGCAGCGTACGCGTGCGTGGGCAGCCACTTGGCGATGTCCTGGAGGACCTGCGGGAAGGTCGTGGACGGCATCCACAGCCCGCCGAGGATCGACAGGCCGAAGTAGACGATCATCGTGATCGGGCGGACCGCGTCCCCGGAGGCGACGTACCCGATGGCGACGCCGAGCGCGGCGAAGACGAGGCTGCCGGCCCAGATGACCCCGGTGAGGGCGAGCCACTGCCAGGCGTCGAGCCGTACGTCCTTCACGGCGGCGGCGACGAGGAACACGACGACGATGGACGGCAGGCTCACCACGGCGGCGCCGGCGGTCTTGGCGAGGACATAGCCGCGTCCGGGCAGCGGGGTCAGCCGCAGCTGCCGTACCCAGCCGCTCTCGCGCTCCTTGGCGATGCGCTCGCTGTTGCCCATCAGGACGGCGGTGAGGGCGCCGAAGGAGGCCATGGAGACCATCAGGTAGGTGGCGACGGTCTGCCCGCTGCCGTCGACCTTCTCGGCGGAGCCGGCGCTGCTGGAGAAGATCAGGTAGATGATCGAGGGGTAGAGCACCGAGAAGAACAGGAACTTCCTGTTGCGCAGGGCGCGGGACAGCTCGAGCTTGATGAGCGCGTTCATGACTGCTTGGCCTCCTCGGCCTCCGTGATGGCGACGAAGGCCTGCTCCAGGCCGAGGCCGGCGACTTCGAGGTTGCGGGGGTAGACACCGAGGCCGTACAGGGCGTGGACGGTCGCGTCGGCGTCGGTGGACTGGATGCGGACGGTCTGCCCGGAGACGTCGACGGAGGTGAGGAACGGCAGGGCGCGCAGGGCGGCCTCGTCGATGGCGCCCTCCAGGTCGAAGGAGACCCGCCGCGCCCCCGCCTTGGCCTTGATCTCGGCGGCCGTGCCGTCGGCGAGCAGGCGGCCGCGGTGCAGCACCAGGACCCGGTCGGCGATGGCGTCGGCCTCTTCCAGGTAGTGGGTGGCGAAGAGGACCGTACGGCCCTGGTCGGCCTGCTCGCGCATGGTGGCCCAGAAGGCCTGGCGGGCGGAGACGTCCATGCCGGTGGTGGGCTCGTCCAGGATGATCAGGTCGCTGTCGCCGGCGGTGGCGAGGGCGAAGCGGACGCGCTGGGCCTGGCCGCCGGAGAGCCTGTTGACCTTGCGGTCCGCGATCTGCGTGATGCCCGCGCGGGCCATCACGTCGGTGGCCTTGTACGGCTTCGGGTGCAGCGAGCAGGCCAGCCTCACGAGTTCGGTGACGGTGACCTCGTCCATCAGTCCGCCGCTCTGCAGCATGGCCCCGACCCGGCCGGCGACGATCGCCTCGCGCGGGCTGGTGCCGAACACGCTCACCGTGCCGCTGTCGGGCTGCTTGAGCCCGAGGAGCAGGTCGAGGGTGGTGGACTTGCCGGCCCCGTTCGGGCCGAGGAGGGCGACGGTCTCGCCGGGGTGCAGCCGGAGCGAGAGCCCGTCGACGGCGCGGGTGCTGCCGTACGTCTTGGTCACCTGGTCGAACCCGACCACCGCGGTGGTGGCCGGAGCCGCTGTCGTTGTCATGGCGTCCATGCTGGCCGGAAGCGCCCCGGCCCCGGCAGTGTCGGCGGTCCTGACTGCCGGATGACAGATGTCATGCGGATCGGGTGACGGACACGGCACAGGGGGGCGCCTCGTGGACGCCCCCCGGGTGCGGCGGACTAGCTCGGGTTCGTGTCGATGACGGCGACCCGGTTGGTCTTGCTCATCAGTGCCTGGCGCAGGGCGACGTAGACGTCCTGCGGCGTGACGGCGGTCTTCTTGCCGTTGGCGCGGGTGATCAGCACGCCGTCGAAGGCCTGGCCGTAGAGCTGCTGCAGGGCGTTCAGGTCCGGGGCGTCGGTCAGCTTGCCGTCGGGCGTCGCCTTCACCCTGAGGAACTTCCACAGCGACTTCTGCGGGCTCATGGGGATCGAGTGCGCCGCGTCGGTCTGCACCGTCACCTTGCCCGACATCGCGGGCTCGGCGAAGGCCTTCATCTCCCGGTCGACCTCGGCATCGGAGACCGTCGGCTGCTTGGTGGTGCTCGGCACGGTGACCGGGGTCGCCGCGCCCGTCTCCACCAGCGTGCGGTACGCCTGCTCGACCGCCTGGGTCGACCGGCCCGCGTCGATGGCCTTGCCCGCCTTGCCGTAGACGGCCACGGCCCGGCCGGCCTCGAACCTGATGGTGCCGTCGGTGACCGAGCCGGAGCCGCCGCCGGCCTGCTGGAGGGCGGCCTGCAGCTTCTCCTCGTCCACCGGCATGACCGCCTCGACCACGCGCTTCTGCCCGAAGAGGGAACCGACGACGTGGACCGGGTTGTAGTCGCTCTTCGCGGCCTGGCTCACCGTGGCCTGGAAGTCGAACTGCAGCCCCGCGTTCTCCGGCGTGAGGGTGACGGTCTTGCCGCCCACGGCCAGCTTCAGCGGCTTGTTCACCCGGCTGCCGAACGCGTCGTCGAGCTTCTTGACGGCGTCGTCGCGGGTGCCGCCGCCGATGTCGACGCCGAGCACCGTGGTGCCCTTGGGCACGTCGGTGCGGTTCATCAGCAGTCCGGCGCCGTAGGCACCGCCCGCGACGACGACCACGGCGACGGCGAGCAGGACCAGCTTGCTGCGGCCCTTCTTCTTGGGTTTGGCAGCCGTCTTGGGCGCGGCGGCCGGCTCGGGCTTGGGTGCCGTGTGCGGCACCGGGCCGTCGGGGTGCGTGGCGGAGCCGAACGGGGGGTTGCCGGTTCCGGGCACGACCGGGATGCCGCTGGTGACCGTGTGGCCGGAGACGTTGTCGGCGGCCGGGGAGCGGTAGCCGGGCGTGCCGGGTTCGGGGGCGGGCTTCTGCGGGGTGAGGATCGCCGTGTCGTCGCTGAGGCCGCCACCGGGACCGCGTCCCGCCGCACCGCCGCCGGGGCCGGTCCCCAGGGCGCCGGGTCCGGTGGGTCCACCAGGTCCGCGGGGCCCAGCGGGCCCGTCCAGGTCGGCGAGGGCGCTGCGGACGGGCGGGGCACTCCGGCCGCCGGGGAGGCCGTAGCCGCCCGTGCCGTGCGGGCCGGCCGGACCGCCGGGGGCGTCGAAGCGCTCGCCGCCGTCCGGACCGGGGGCGCCGGCCGACGGGACGAGGGGGCTGTCGCCGGTGACCGGGCCGCCGGTGGGGCCGGCCGGGCCCTGCGGGCCGCCGGGGCCCCCGTGGCCGCCGGGTCCGTTGAAACCGCTGGGGCCGCCGGGCCCGCTGAAGCCGCTGCCGGCGCCGGGTCCGCCGTGCCCGTTCGCACCGCCGGCGCTCGCGCTGCCGCCGAAGCCGCCCTGGCCGCCCGCACCGGTGCCGGTGTCGCCGAAGCCGTCCTGGCCGCCGCCGTTCTCCGAGAAGTACGGCAGGTCGTCGCGGCGCTGCTCGCCGCCGCCGCGCGCGCCGGGGCGGGAGCCGCCGCCGAGGGGGCCCGCGGCCAGCGCCTCGGTCACGTCGAAGGAGCCGGTGCCGCCGCCGTGGCCCGGGGCGACAGGGCCGCCGGTGGCGCCGGGCAGGCCCTTGCCGTTCGTGGCGCCGTTCCGGGGGGCGCCCGGCGCGCCCATGGCGCCGACCACACCGCCGGGGCGTGCGCCGGCGGTACCGGCCGCGCCGGACGCTCCCGGAGCACCCGCACGGGCGCCCGGCACACCGGAGGTGCCCGAACCACCGGGGGTCCCGGCGCCGTTCGTGCCGCCGCCCGGACCGCCGTTGCCGGAGCCGGACTTGCGGGGCGCGAACCAGTCGCTGGTCTTCTCGTCGGCCTGGGCCGCGGGCTCGGCGGGGGCCTCGGCGGGGCCGGTGGCCGCCCGGTCGGGCGCGGGCCGCGGGTCGGCGGCGGGCGCCTCGTCCCCGGCGCCGTCGGTGTCCCCGACGGGCTTGCGCACGACGACCGGCGGGATGGGCCGCGATCCGGGGATGTTGATCCGGATCCGGGTCGTCAGCGTGGTCTCGGTCTTCTTTTCCTCCGGCCGCGTGCCCGAACGGCCCGCGTCCGTACCGTCGTCGGAAGCCATGGGGGTCCCGTACGGCGGCGTGCCGGAGGGGTATGCGGCTCCACCGCGCCCATCGGACCCGGAGGACGGAGTGTCAGTTTCACGACTCAAGGCAGGTTCTCCCAGTTGGCTCCACCGCCCGTTACGACCTGACTGCTCGGGCGGCTCGGCGGCGCGCACCACCATACTGGCCACCTCTGGCGCTCATCCCGTGACCGCTGAGGAAACCCACACCGGACTCGCACGTGCGCCGCACGGCGAAGTGGTACGTCACTTGCCAAGTCGGGCGGAGCCGCCGCGGGGTTGCCTCCCCGGGCCAAGGGTGGCGCAGATCACAGCGAGAGCCATGCCGCCGAGCAGGAAGAGATAGGAGCCGCCTCCGGCGCCGAAGAGGAAGTCGCCTTCGGGCCGTGCGGTGGTGAGCAGGACGACGGCGACGATCCAGCCGGCCACCGGCGCCACCGCCCCGCCCCGGCCGCCGGTGGCGTACGCCCCGCCGAGGAAGAGCCCGGCCGCGCCCGCGAGGGCGAGGAGCAGCCCGCCGGGGAACCAGGCGGCCTGCACGAGGGCCCCGGCGAGTCCCGTGACGGCACCGAGCAGGAGGAGGCCGGCATAGGCGGCCACCCGTCCGGCCGAGGGGCGCTGCAGCGGCTGGGCGAGCATCGAGCCCCGTCCACCCGTGCTCATGACGCCTCCCCGGCGCCGACGCCGGCGAACAGGTCGGTCTCCCCGGGCTGCCCCGACCCGCGCACCAACTCGTAGTACTCGGTGGTGAACAGCGGCTGGGCGAGTTCGTTGGAGAGCGCGAAGTACGGCTCGGCGACCTCGATCTGGGTGGCGTGGGCGCGCATCGCGGCGGCCTTGGCGGAGGCATACGCGCCGCCGTCGACCGTGGTGGTGATCCGCTCGTCGTCCACGACGCCCGGTACGTCGTCCACGGCCGCGCTCTTGTCGAACGGCAGTACGGCCAGCTCGTCCTGGAGGCGGGCGAAGGCGGCCTCCAGGACGGAACGCGGGACGCGGTTCCAGTAGACCTTGGCGATCCGGTGACCCCGTTCGGCCGCGAGGTCGACGGCGCGCATGGCGACCCGGTGGGCCTGGACGTGGTCCGGATGGCCGTAGCCGCCGTGGTCGTCGTAGGTGACGAGAACCTGGGGGCGGACCTCCAGGATCACCTCGGCGAGGTGGCCGGCGGCCTCGTCCACGTCGGCCTGCCAGAAGCAGCCGGGGTCGTCGTTTTCGGGGATGCCCATCATCCCGGAGTCGCCGTACCGGCCCGCGCCGCCGAGCAGCCGGACGTCGCTCACGCCCAGCTCGCGCAGGGCGGCGGCCAGCTCGCCGCGCCGGTGCGCGCCCAGCGCGGGGCCCGTCAGATGCCGCAGCTCCGGCGGGATGACCTCGCCCCGCTCTCCGAGCGTGCAGGTGACCAGGGTCACATGGGCACCCTCGGCCGCGTACCTGGCCATGGTCGCGCCGTTGTTGATCGACTCGTCGTCCGGGTGCGCGTGCACCAGCAGCAGACGGCGGGCTGGCAGTTCCGTCATGGGACCACCCTACGAGGTCCCCGCCACGAGGTCGCCGCGACGAGGCCCCCGGGCGGCCGCCGTCAGAACTTGATGCTGCCGATCATGCTGGCGACGTTCGTCGTCAGCTCGTTGATCGTGGGAGCGACGGTCGAGGAGGCGAGATAGAAGCCGAGCAGGACGCAGACGACCGCGTGGCCGCCCTTCAGCCCTGACTTCTTGATCAACAGGAAGACGATGATCGCCAGCAGCACCACCGCCGAAATCGAGAGTGCCACGGCGGCTCACCTCCAAAGATCCCAGGGACGCGGGGGGTGTAGACCAACTCCATGCAGATGCCAGCAGGTTCATACCCACTCAGCGGTAGTGATCATAACTATCCGTACTCGCGCATCGCTCGGCGCACGGCCGCACAAGGGGGCGCATGGCCAATATGGTCGGGGTATGACGACAGAGGCTGACTCCTTCCCCCGTCGGCACGCCCGGACCCAGCGGTTCACGCTCGGCGCGCCGCGTGCGTTCAGCGTGGCACCCGACGGTTCCCGTGTCGCGTTCCTGCGTTCGGGCTCCGGCACGGACCGGGCCAACTCCCTGTGGGTACTGGACCTGCCGGACGGCGGTGAGCGTCTGGCGGCCGACCCGGGCGCCCTCCTCGAAGGCGCCGCCGAACAGCTCTCGCCCGAGGAACGGGCGCGCCGCGAGCGCAGCCGGGAGGGCGGCGCCGGCATCGTCGGCTACGCCACCGACGCGGCTGTGGAGTTGGCGTCTTTCGCCTTGTCAGGGCGGCTTTTCACGGCCGAGCTGCGAGCCGGGACGGCGCGCGAACTCCGTGTCCCGGGACCCGTGATCGACCCGCGTCCCGCCCCCGACGGCCGGCACGTCGCGTATGTCGCGCGGGGTGCGCTGCGGGTGGTGGGCGCCGAGGGCGAGGGCGACCGGGCACTCGCGGAACCGGAGTCCGAGAACGTGACCTACGGCCTGGCGGAGTTCATCGCGGCCGAGGAGATGGGGCGTTCCCGGGGCTTCTGGTGGGCTCCGGACTCCGGCCGGCTGCTCGTGGCGCGCGCGGACGACACGCCGGTACGGCGGTGGTGGATCGCGGACCCGGCCAATCCCGGGCGTGAGCCAAATAACGTCGCGTACCCCGCTGCGGGCACGCCGAACGCGGACGTACGGCTGTTCGTGCTCGGCCTCGACGGGGAGCGCACGGAGGTCTCATGGGACCGGGCCCGCTATCCGTATCTGGCCCATGCGCACTGGTCAGAGGCGGGCGCACCACTGCTGCTGGTGCAGGCGCGGGACCAGCGCAGCCAGCTGTTCCTGGCGGTGGACCCGGACACGGGGGCAACCCGGATGGTGCACGCCGATGAAGATCCAACATGGCTTGAACTCTTCCCCGGAGTGCCCTGCTGGAGCCCCTCCGGGCAGCTTGTCCGGATCGCGGACGAGGGCGGCGCACGCGTCCTGGCGGTCGGCGAACGGCCGCTGACCAGCGCGCAGTTGCATATTCGCGCGGTCTTGGACGTAGGCGCGCACGACGTACTGGTTTCCGCCTCGGCGGGCGCGGAGGCCGAGGCGCCGGAGATTGGCGAAGTTCATGTGTACCGGGTGAACGAGCTGGGCGTGGAACGCGTGTCGCAGGAGCCGGGCGTCCACTCCGCGGTGCGGGCCGGAAAGGTGACCGTGCTCGTGTCCGCGGCCCTGGACAGGCCGGGCGCCCGTGTCCAGGTGCTGTGTGACGGAAAACCGGCGGCCACTGTCCGGTCGTACGCCGAAGATCCCGGTATGTCCCCACGGGTCACCCTCACCGAGGGGGGCGCACGCCGAATTCCGTGCGCCGTGCTTATGCCACGGGACTACCACGGTGACACTCCCCTGCCGGTTCTCATGGACCCGTACGGCGGTCCGCACGGCCAGCGCGTCGTCGCCGCGCACAACCCCCACCTGACCTCCCAGTGGTTCGCCGACCAGGGTTTCGCCGTGATCGTCGCCGACGGCCGGGGCACCCCGGGGCGCTCGCCGGCCTGGGAGAAGGCGATCCGGGACGACGTGGCGGCCGTCGCGCTCCAGGACCAGGTCGACGCGCTGCACGCCCTGGCCGACCGGTTCCCGCTGGATCTGGACCGGGTGGCCATCCGGGGCTGGTCCTTCGGCGGCTATCTGGCCGCGCTGGCGGCGCTGCGCCGCCCCGACGTCTTCCACGCGGCGGTGGTCGGGGCCCCCGTCACCGACCTGCGGCTGTACGACACCCACTACCAGGAGCGCTACCTGGGCCACCCGGACGAGCGGCCGGAGGTCTACCGCCGCAACTCGCTGATCGACGACGCGGGTCTGGTCGACCCGGCCGAGCCGCACCGCCCGATGATGATCATCCACGGTCTGGCGGACGACAACGTGGTCGTCGCCCACTCCCTGCGGCTGTCCTCCGCCCTGCTGGCCGCGGGCCGCCCGCACGAGGTGCTGCCGCTGTCCGGGGTGACCCACATGACCCCGCAGGAGACGGTCGCCGAGAACCTGCTGCTGCTCCAGGTGGAATTCCTCCGGCGTTCGCTGGCGGATCGGGGTAAATCCAAGTGAACTGCGTTAACACGCAGGCAACTTCACGGAAGCGGTACCGATATACGGACGCGGGAGGCTGACCAGCGTACGGCCGTGCGGGTGCCGTGAACGGGCCGGGGTGCGCCATGTCACCCCGGCCCGTTGCCATACCCCTGCGCGGCCTCGGGCGGCACCACCCGCTTCTCCTCCGCGAAGTGGCAGGCCGAGTCGTGGACGGCGGGACCCGTGGCGTCCCGGAACGCGGCGGGGACCGCCAGGGCCGGCACCTCGAGGGCACAGCGCTCCTGCGCCTTCCAGCAGCGGGTGCGGAAGCGACAGCCGGAGGGGATGTTCGTCGGGGAGGGCACGTCACCGGCGAGGATGATCCGCTCGCGGTGTTCGCGGGCCGCGGGGTCGGGGACCGGGACGGCCGACAGCAGCGCCTGGGTGTAGGGATGCGTGGGGTGGTCGTAGATCTCGGCGTCCCGCCCGATCTCCACGATCCGGCCCAGGTACATGACCCCGACCCGGTCCGAGATGTGCCGGACGATGGACAGGTCGTGCGCGATGAAGACGTAGGAGAGAGCGAACTCCGCCTGCAGCCGGTCCAGCAGGTTGATCACCTGGGCCTGGACCGAGACGTCCAGGGCGGACACCGGCTCGTCGGCGACGATCACCTCCGGGCGCAGCGCCAGCCCGCGCGCGATACCGATGCGTTGGCGCTGGCCGCCGGAGAACTGGTGCGGGTAGCGGTTGACGTACTCCGGGTCGAGGCCGACCACGTCCAGCAGCTCCTGCACCCGGCGGCGCCGGTCGCCCTTGGGGGCCGCCTCCGGGTGGATCTCGTACGGCTCCCCGACGATGTCGCCCACCGTCATCCGGGGGTTGAGGGAGGTGTACGGGTCCTGGAAGACCATCTGGATGTTGCGGCGCACGGCCTTCAGGGCCCTGCCGGACAGCTTGGTGATGTCCTCGCCCTTGAACCTGATCGAGCCGGCCGTCGGGCGCTCCAGGTTGCACAGCAGCCTCGCGACCGTCGACTTGCCGCAGCCCGACTCGCCGACGATGCCGAGGGTCTCGCCCGTGCCGAGCGTGAAGTCGACGCCGTCGACCGCCCGCACCGCGCCGATCTGCTTCCTGAACAGGATGCCCCGCGTCAGCGGGTAGTGCTTGACGAGGCCGCTGACCTCCAGGATCGGCTCAGTGGTCGTCGCCATCCAGGCACTCCCTCCAGAAGTGGCAGGCGCTGCCCCGCTCCGCGGACACCTCGTACAGCGGAGGTTCGTCGGTGAGACAGACGTCCCGGGCCATCGGGCAGCGCGGATGGAAGGAGCAGCCCGGCGGGATGTGCATCAGGTTCGGCGGCAGGCCCCTGATGGCGTACAGCTCCTGCCCCTTCTGGTCCAGGCGCGGGATGGAGTGCAGCAGACCGCGGGTGTAGGGGTGGGCCGGCGCCTTGTAGATGTCGTGCACGGGCGCCGACTCGACGATCTTCCCCGCGTACATCACCGCGATGCGGTCGGCGACGTCCGCGACCACACCCAGGTCGTGGGTGATCAGGATCAGCCCCATGCGGTACTCGCGCCGCAACTCCGCCAGCAGGTCCATGACCTGGGCCTGCACGGTGACGTCCAGGGCGGTGGTGGGTTCGTCGGCGATGATGAGCGCCGGCTCCAGCGCCAGCGCCATGGCGATCATGATGCGCTGGCGCATCCCGCCGGAGAACTGGTGGGGATAGTCCCGCACCCGCTGCGCGGCACCCGGGATGCGCACCCGGTCCATCAGCTCCACGGCCTTCGCCCGCGCGTCCTTCCTCGACATGCCCCGGTGCACGACGAACATCTCGCCGAGCTGCTCCCCCACGGAGAGCACGGGATTGAGCGCCGACAGCGCGTCCTGGAAGATCATCGCCATCCCCGCGCCCCGGATCCTGCGCCGCTCCTCCTCCTTCAGCGTGAGCAGGTCCTGCCCCTGGAAGAGGATCCGCCCGCCGGTGATCCGCCCGGGCGGCGTGTCCAGGATCCCCATCACGGCCTGCGCGGTCACCGACTTGCCGGATCCGGACTCGCCGAGCACCGCCAGCGTCTGACCCGCGTCGACCGCGTAGCTCACCCCGTTGACGGCGTGCGCGACCCCGTCCCGGGTGCGGAACTCCACGTGCAGGTCACGGACTTCGAGCAGCACGGCACCCTCACCTCAGCTTCGGGTCGAGGGCGTCGCGCACCGCGTCGCCCAGCATGATGAAGGCCAGCACGGTGATCGCCAGCGCTCCCGAGGGCCACAGCAGGGCGTGCGGGGCGTTGCGGATGTAGGGGGAGGCGGCGGAGATGTCGATGCCCCAGGAGACGCTGGGCGGTTTGAGGCCGACGCCGAGGTAGGACAGGGTCGCCTCCAGGGCGATGTAGGTGCCGAGCGCGATGGTCGCCACGACGATCACGGGCGCCACGGCGTTCGGGGCGATGTGCCTGAGCAGGATGCGGGAGTCGGAGGCGCCGAGGGCGCGGGCCGCCTGCACGTAGTCGTTGTGCCTCGCGGTGATGACCGAGCCGCGCGCGATACGGGAGATCTGCGGCCAGCCGAGCAGCACCATGAACCCGATGACCGGCCAGACCGTATTGCTGGTCACCACGGAGAGGAGGACGAGACCGCCGAGGACGACCGGGATGGCGAAGAAGATGTCGGTGATCCGGGACAGGAACGAGTCCCAGATCCCGGTGAAGTAGCCCGCGAGACCGCCGAGCACCGAACCGAGGACGGCCACACCGAGCGTGGCCAGCACGCCGACCGTGACCGAGGTGCGGGCGCCGTAGACGGTGCGGGTGTAGACGTTGCAGCCCTGGCCGTCGTACCCGAAGGGAGCGCCCGGTCCCGGGCCGTCCTGGGCCTTGGCCAGGTCGCACGTCAAAGGGCTGCCCGAGGCGATCGCCGAGGGCCACAGGGAGACGAAGACCAGGAAGAGGATGACGAGGCCGGAGAGGATGAAGACCGGGTTGCGCCGCAGGTCCCGCCAGGCGTCGGACCACAGCGAGCGCGGTCTGCCCTGCGGTCCCGTGCCCTCGGGGCCTGACGGAGTCCTCTCGAGGGTGGTCGCCTCGCTGGCGCCGAGGTCCATGGCGCCGCCCATGCCGGTCCCGGCGATCGCGCCCTCGGGTTCGTACGGCTGCTCAGGCATAGCGGATCCTCGGGTCGAGTACGGCGTAGAGCAGGTCGACGAGCAGGTTGGCGACCAGGAAGACCAGCACGAGCACGGTCACGAAGCCGACGACCGTCTGGGTGTTCTGCCGCAGGATGCCCTGGTAGAGCTGGTAGCCGACGCCGTGGATGTTGAAGATCCGCTCGGTGACGATGGCGCCGCCCATCAGCGCGCCGATGTCGAAGCCGATGAAGGTGACCACGGGGATCAGGGAGTTGCGCAACAGGTGCCGGGTGACGACCCGGTGCCGGGGCAGGCCCTTGGCGATCGCCGTGCGGACGTAGTCGGCCCGCTTGTTCTCGGCGATGGTGGTGCGGGTGAGGCGGGTGACGTAGGCGAGGGAGACGGAGGCGAGGACCAGGCCCGGCACGATCAGCTCGTCGAAGCCGGCCGCCGGGGAGACGGAGGGCTTGATCCAGCCCCACTCGACGCCGAGCAGCAGCTGGAGCAGCAGACCGGTGACGAAGGTGGGGACCGAGATGACGACGAGGGTGAGGACGAGGACCGCGGTGTCGACGGGCCGGCCGCGCCGCAGCCCGGTCAGCACGCCGAGGGTGATGCCGATGACGATCTCGAAGAGGATCGCGACGATCGTCAGCCGGATGGTGACCGGGAACGCCGTCGCCATCAGCTCGGTGACCGGCTGGCCGTTGAACGCCGTCCCGAAGTCGCCGGTGAAGACGTTCCCCATGTAGGTCAGGTACTGCTGCCACAGCGGCTTGTCGAGGCCGAACTCCTTCTTCAGCTGTGCGGCCGTCGCGGGGTCGCACGCCCGCTCACCGCACAGGCCGGCGATGGGATCGCCCATCACGTTCACCATGAGGAAGATCAGCAGCGTGGCCCCGAGGAACACCGGGATCATCTGGATCAGTCGCCTGACGACATAGCGCCCCATGGTGGCTCAGCCGACCTTGATCTCGTTGTAGACGGGGACGCTGAAGGGGTTGAGGGCCACGTGGGACAGCCGGGCGGAGTAGCCCGCGCTGCCGTTCTGGTACCAGAGCGGGATGGCGGCCATGTTGTCCCGCACCACCTTCTCGGCGTCCTGGAAGAGCCGGATCGCCGTGCCGGGGTCGGTCTCGGCGTTGGCCTGGTCGACGAGCCGGTCGAACCGCTTGTCGGACCACTTCCCGTCGTTGGAGGAGGCGTCCGTGTAGTACAGCGGCTGCAGGAAGTTCTGGATCAACGGGTAGTCCATCTGCCAGCCGGCCCGGAAGGGACCGGACATCCTGTGCTGGGAGATCTGGTTGCGGAAGTCGGCGAAGGTGCCGACCGGGTTGCCGACGCAGGCCGTGTCGTTGCCGAGGGCGTTGTTGATGGAGTTGCACACGGCGTCCACCCACTGCTTGTGCGAGCCGGAGTCCGCGTTGTAGGTGATCTTCAGCCGGCCGCCGGGGATCCCGCCGCCCTCCTCGATGAGCTTTCGGGCCTGGACCGGGTCGTAGTCGCAGGCGTGGCCGCACAGGCCGGCCTTGAAGCCGCCGGCCACCCCGAGGACCGGGGAGGTCCAGTCGGTGGCCGGGGTGCGGGTGCCCCGGAAGATGGTCTCGGTGATCTGCTTGCGGTTGATGGCCATGGACAGGCCCGTGCGGACCTTCCGCGCTCCGCCGGTGTTCCACTTCGGGTCGTAGTACGGGAAGGCGAGGGTCTGCAGGATGCCGGCCGGGGTGTTGATGTAGCGGCCGTCCAGGTCGGTCTCGACGTTCTTGAGCTGGCTGGCGGGCACGTCGTCGACCAGGTCGAGGTTGCCGGCGAGCACGTCGGTGTAGGCGGTGCCGGTGTCGGTGTAGACCAGGAGGCTCACTCCGTCGTTGCGGGCGCGGTCGGGGCCGGGGTAGGCGCCCCACTTCCGCAGGGCCATCGCGGAACCCTTGGTGTACGACTGGACCAGGTACGGCCCGTTTCCCACGGGTTTGCCCACCCAGGCGGCATGGTCGGTGAAGAACGTGCGCGGCAGCGGGGCGAAGGCGACGTAGCCGAGGGTGTCGGGGAAGCCGGAGAACTTCTGGTTGAGCCGGACGGTGAACGTCCTGGGGCCCGTGACCCGCAGACCTGACAGGGTGTCGGCGGTCTGGGGGCCGCTGTCGGGGTGGACCTTGTCGTACCCCTCGATGTAGCCGAAGAAGTAGGCGTTCTTCTGGTTGTTGCGCAGACTGGCGCCGTAGTTCCACGCGTCGACGAAGGACCGGGCGGTGACGGGCTCTCCGTTGCTGAAGGTCCAGCCGCCCTTGACGGTGATGCTGAAGTTCCGCGAGTCGGGGGTGTCGATCCGCTCGGCGAGCATGTTCGCGGCCTTGCCGGTCCTCGAGTCGTACCGCTTCAGCCCGCGGAAGATCATGTCGAGCACCTTGCCGCCCTGCACCTCGTTGGTGTTGGCCGGCTCGAGCGGATTCTGCGGGTCGCCCCAGGAGGAGGTCAGCGTTCCGGGACCACCGACGCCGCTCGTACCGCTTCCGCAGCCCCCGGCCAGGAGCGCCGCGGCGACCGCGCAGGCGGCCCACCCGGCATGCACGGTTCCCCGCATGGCGTGCCTCCTCCATGACCATTGATCCCTTACTGGGTCAATATCATGTAATAAGGGAAATACCGCGCAGCCCTCCGGCCGGAGGGGCCGGAACTCAGCCGGATGTACGCGCCACACCCCCTGCACACATCACCCAGATCGCCCGCCCCCGACGGCCAACGGGGGCCCGCCCGCAGTGGATCTTGTTCCGGAGTGCAAGAGATCTTCGCGCAACGATGCCGAAACGTTGGATTGCGACGTTCCGATGTACGCATTTCGACACTCGACCGTCCGCATATCGAACTTCTTGCCCGATTGGTCCAGTTGGTCCGATGTGAAGCACGGATTGATTACGGCGTGCTACCCGCGTAGCTACGGAACAGTCAAGAAAGAGCAAAGAAGGTAAAGAGACAACCAAGGCGGCCGAGAATTTATTGACCTTGAATGAATTGCGTTGAAAAAGTCCGGCGTAGCCCGTAGGGGAGCGCCCTGCGGAGTCATCAGACCCTCCCTTGGGCCAGGAGCACCATGACCCCCCCAACTCCATCTGCGGCTGCCCCGCTTGAGGTGACCGACGAGACCGTCGAGAAATCGACCGCTTCGGACGGCTCCAAGGGCAGCGAAGGCCGCTCTCCGGGACGGCTCGCCTGGAAGCGCTTCAAGCGCGACAAGACGGGCGTCATATCCGCCTATGTCGTGATCTTCTTCTTCGTGATCGCGATCACGGCACCGCTGATAGCGAAGCTGTACGGCAAGGACCCGTACACCACCTACGCGAGCCAGGACCCGAGCCTGCTCAACGCGTTCTCGTATCCCGCGGGCCCCAACGGCGGCATGAGCTCGGATTTCTGGTTCGGCATCGAGCCGCAGCTGGGCCGGGACGTCTTCACCTTCCTGCTGTACGCCATCCGCAACTCGCTGGGCCTGGCCTTCGCCGCCACGCTGCTCACGATGGTCATCGGCGTCCTGGTCGGCGTCACGGCGGGCTACCTGGGCGGCAGGGTCGACTACTTCGTCGGCCGGGTCATCGACATCATGCTGTCGTTCCCGTCCACCCTCTTCATCATCGCCTTCCTGCCGGTCGTTTTCGGCCTCTTCGTCGCCGCCGACGAGAACATCCCGACGAGCCTTCGCGCCGTCTCCCTGATCATCGTGCTGGCGCTCTTCGGCTGGTCGTCCATCGCACGTCTGCTGCGCGGCCAGGTACTCGGCCTGCGCGAGCGGGAGTTCGTCGAGGCGGCCAAGGTCACGGGCGCGTCCCCGATGCGCATCGTGTTCAAGGAGCTGCTGCCCAACCTGTGGACGCCGATCCTGATCCAGTCCACGCTGATGCTGCCCGCGTACGTGACCGCGGAGGCGGGTCTCGCCTTCCTCGGCGTCGGCATGATCGACCCCACCCCGGACTGGGGCGTCATGATCCAGCGCGGTGCGCAGTTCTACACCGAGGACCTCACCTTCATGCTCTTCCCGGGCCTGTCGATGGTGATCTTCGTTCTTGCCTTCAACCTCCTCGGTGACTCGGTGCGCGACGCGCTCGACCCGAAGTCCAAGCGGTAATCCACGTCCCACCCCGGCCCGGTTCGACGACGACCGGCTGGTCCCGTCTGTTCCGAACGATTCAAGAGGCAGGCTCAGCATGTCTTTTTCCCGTAGAAACTTCCTGATCGCCACCGGTGTGGCGGCGGCCTCGACCTCCGTGCTGAGTGCCTGCAGCAGCGGCGACAGCGGCAGCGGCAAGTCGGGCAAGGTCCCCACGGTCAGCGGCAGCAAGACCGTCAAGATCGACGTCGGCACCAAGGCCGACTCGACCGGGCCGGCGGCCGAGGTCACCGGTGCCGTCAAGGGCGGGACGATCTGGTCGCTCGACCAGTTCGACATGGACCACCTGGACCCGGCGCAGATCTACAACTCGACCGAGGCGGCCATCACCGTCCCGATCCTGCGCGGCCTGACCGGCTACAAGATCGACGACAAGGGTGGCGCCATCCTCGTCGGCGACCTCGCCACGGACGCCGGCACCATGAAGGACGGCGGCAAGACCTGGTCCTTCACGCTGAAGGACGGCGTCAAGTGGGAGGACGGGTCCGAGATCAGCATGGACGACGTCCGCCACACCTACGAGCGCCTCTTCGCCTCCTTCATCACCGAGGGCCCGCGCTACATCCAGAACTGGCTCGAGGGCAGCAAGGGCTACAAGGGCCCCTACGGCGGCAAGCACCTCGACTCCATCGAGATCTCCGGCAAGACCGTCACCTTCCACCTCAACGAGCCGCGCGGTGACTTCAACTTCACCCTCGCCATGCGTGGCTACGCCCTGGTGAACAAGAAGCACGACACCAAGGAGAAGTACGACAAGCACCCGTTCTCCAGCGGCCCGTACAAGATCGACAGCCGCCAGCCGGGCAAGTCGCTGACCTACGTGCGCAACGAGCACTGGGACCCGAAGACCGACTCGATCCGCAACGCCTACCCGGACAAGTTCGTCTTCCAGTTCGGCTTCCAGAACCTGGCGTCCACCGACCGCTACCTCGCGGACCGGGGCAACGACCAGTACACGATGTCGATCTTCAACGAGGTCGCTCCCGAGCGCGTTGCGCAGGTCCTCACCAACGCGAAGTACAAGCAGCGCATCCTCACCCAGGTCGACACGGCCACCTACTACTGGCCGATCAACACCAAGCGGATCACGGACCCGAAGGTCCGCCAGGCCATCAACTTCGCCTGGCCGGTGCAGCAGCTGCAGACCATCCGCGGCGGTGCGGCCACCAGCGAGATCGCGACCACGATCTTCAGCCCGGTGACCCCCGGTTACCACAAGTTCGACCTGTACGGGAAGCTCCAGAAGGGCGGCGGCGACCCGGTCAAGGCCAAGGCCCTGCTGAAGGAGGCCGGCAAGGTCGGCCAGAAGCTGGTCATCGCCTACCAGCAGTCGGACAACTCCGTGAAGCAGGCCGTCGCGATCAAGAACGCGCTGGAGGCGGCGGGCTTCGAGGTCGTCAACAAGCAGGTCGACAAGTCGACCTTCTACAGCCAGATCAGCAAGCTCGACAACGGCTACGACATGTTCGCCGCCGGTTGGAGCCCGGACTGGCCGGCCGGTTACTCGGTGTTCTTCCCGTGCTGGGAGGGCAGCCAGGTCATCGACGGCGGCACCAACTGGGCGCAGCTGAAGAACACCAGCGTGGACAAGGCGATCGCGGCCGCCTCGAAGATCGCCGACCCCGACAAGGCCAACAAGGCCTGGGGCGACATCGACCGTCAGATCATGGAGCTGGCGGCCTGCGTCCCGGACTACCACCCCATCCGCAACTGGATGTACGGCTCCAAGGTCGGCCACGTGATCTACGACAGCGCCAACACCTGCATCGCGCTCTGCAAGCTGTACGCGAAGAAGTAACCACGCTCGACCCCTCGGGGGCGGCCACGACCTGGCCGCCCCCTCCGCCCCCCTCACCCCGGCGACGGCGCCCCGTCCGGAAAGTCACGCCTAATGTTCCGCTTCCTTGTCCGCCGAGTCCTCGGCGCGGTGGTCATCCTGCTGATCATCAGCGCCGTCACCTTCTGGCTCTTCTACGCCGTTCCGCGTGACCCCGCCATGATGTCCTGCGGCAAGAACTGCACCAAGCCCATGCTTGAGCAGGTGCGGCACAACCTGGGCATCGACCACCCGATCCCCGTCCAGTACTGGTACTGGCTCAAGGGTCTCTTCGTCGGGCGGGACTACGCCGGCTTCGGTCACTGCAACGCGCCGTGCCTCGGCTACTCCTTCGCCAACCGCGAGCCCGTGCTCGGCACCATCCTGGACCGGCTGCCGCTCACCCTCTCGCTCGCCCTCGGCTCCGCCGTCGTCTTCCTGATCTTCGGCATCGGCGCCGGCATGATCGCCGCCGTCCGCCAGGGCAAGTGGCAGGACAAGGTGGCCAGCTCGGCGTCGCTGGTGGCCTCCTCGCTGCAGATCTACTTCATCGGCTACATCGCGATGTACTTCCTGGTCGCGAAGCTCGACATCCTGGACAACCCGTCGTACACGCCGCTCACCGAGAACCCGGGTGCCTGGGCTTCCGGTCTGCTGCTGCCCTGGCTGGTGCTGGCCCTGATCTGGACCGCCAACTACACCCGTATGACCCGGTCCCAGCTGGTCGAGACGCTCAGTGAGGACTACGTCCGCACGGCCCGGGCCAAGGGCCTGTCACGCCGCAACGTCTTCTTCCGGTTCGCCTGGCGTGGCGCGATGGGGCCGATCGTCACGATCTTCGGCATCGACCTCGCCACCCTCATCGGCGGCGCGATGATCACCGAGTACACCTTCAGCCTTCAGGGTGTGGGCCGCCTCGCCGTGGACTCCGTGGACAAGAGCGACCTGCCCATGCTGCTCGGCGTCACCATGCTGTCCGCCGGCGCCATCGTGTTCTTCAACATCATCGTCGACGCGGTCTACGCCCTCATCGACCCGCGGATCCGGCTCGCCTGACCTCCGCCCAGCCGTCCCTTCCCACCCGCCCCACCCGGCGACCCCTCGCATCACCCCCCAGGAGCGTCCCCGTGACGAGCACCGATCAGCAGCCGTTCCTCTCCATCAAGGACCTCAAGGTCCACTTCTCCACCGAGGACGGCATCGTCAAGGCCGTCGACGGACTCAGCTTCGATCTGGCCAAGGGCCAGACGCTCGGCATCGTGGGCGAGTCGGGCTCGGGCAAGTCCGTCACGAACCTGACGATCCTGGGCCTGCACGACCGTGACCGCACCGCCATCGAGGGCGAGATCCTCCTCGACGGCAAGGAGCTGCTCACCGCTTCCGAGAGGGAGCTGGAGCGGCTGCGCGGCAACAAGATGTCCATGATCTTCCAGGACGCGCTGGCCTCGCTGTCGCCGTATCACACCATCGGCACCCAGATCGGCGAGACCTACCGCAAGCACACGGGCTGCTCCAAGTCCGAGGCTCGCAAGCGCGCCGTCGAGATGCTGCGCCGGGTCGGCATCCCGCAGCCGGACATGCGGGTCGACGACTACCCGCACCAGTTCTCCGGCGGTATGCGCCAGCGCGCGATGATCGCGATGGCGCTGGTCTGCGACCCGGAACTGCTGATCGCGGACGAGCCGACGACGGCCCTGGACGTGACCGTCCAGGCGCAGATCATGGACCTGCTCAAGGACCTCCAGCAGGAGTTCGGCACCGCCATCATCTTCATCACCCACGACCTCGGCGTCATCGCCGACATCGCGGACGACGTGCTGGTGATGTACGGCGGCCGGTGCGTGGAGCGCGGCACCAAGCAGGAGGTGCTGCGCACCCCGCAGCACCCCTACACGCTGGGTCTGCTCAACTCCATGCCGAGCCTGCACGGGCCGGTGGACGTGCCGCTGACGCCGATCCCCGGTTCGCCGCCCTCGCTGCTCAACCCGCCGACCGGCTGCCGCTTCCACCCGCGGTGCGCCTTCGCCGAGAAGGTCGCGGGCGGGCTGTGCTCCACCGAGCGTCCGCCGCTCGAGGTGGTCGAGGGCCGCGGCTCCGCCTGCCACCTCACCTCGGAGCAGAAGCGGGAACTCTTCGCCGAATTCGCCGGAACCCAGCACCACTGACGGACACGAGACGGGACTTCACGATCATGAGCAACACGAACCCCCTCCTGGACGTCTCCGGGCTGACCAAGCACTTCCCGATCAAGGGCGGCTTCCCGATCCGGCGGACGGTCGGCGCCGTGCAGGCCGTGGACGGACTGGACTTCCAGGTGGCCGAGGGCGAGAGCCTGGGCCTGGTCGGTGAGTCGGGCTGCGGCAAGTCGACCACGGGCCGGCTGATCACGCGCCTGATGGAACCGACCGGCGGCAAGATCGTCTACCGCGGTCAGGACATCACGCACGCGGGCCGCAGGGACCTGGCGCCGATCCGCTCCGAGATCCAGATGATCTTCCAGGACCCGTACGCCTCGCTGAACCCGCGGCAGACGGTCGGCAAGATCATCTCGGGTCCGATGGAGATCAACGACATCAACCCGGCCGGCGGCCGGGAGAAGCGGGTCCGCGAACTCCTGGAGATCGTCGGTCTCAACCCCGAGCACTTCAACCGCTTCCCGCACGAGTTCTCCGGCGGCCAGCGCCAGCGCATCGGGGTCGCCCGCGCGCTCGCCCTGGAACCGAAGCTGATCGTCGCGGACGAGCCCGTCTCGGCCCTGGACGTCTCCATCCAGGCCCAGGTCGTGAACCTGCTCCAGAAGGTGCAGAACGAACTCGGCATCGCATTCGTGTTCATCGCGCACGACCTCGCGATCGTGCGGCACTTCTCACAGCGCGTGGCGGTCATGTATCTCGGTAAGATCGTCGAGATCGCCGACCGCGAGGACCTGTACGACAACCCGCGCCACCCCTACACGCGGGCCCTGCTGTCCGCCGTGCCCGAGGCCACGGTGGACGAGGAGCCGCGTGAGCGCATCCGCCTGACCGGCGATGTGCCCTCCCCGATCAACCCGCCCTCCGGCTGCCGCTTCCGTACCCGCTGCTGGAAGGCGACGGAGAAGTGCGCGACCGAGGCACCGCCGCTGGTGCAGGTGGAGGGCAACAAGCCCGGCCACCTGACGGCGTGCCACTACCCGGAGACGGCGGACACGGTTCCGGCACCGCGTCTCTCCAAGGACCCCGAGGCGGCGGCCTGACACACCCCTTTCCGTCAGCCGCCCCCTTGCGGAGCGGACCTTCTCGGCCCATTGACCCGAGCCCATGAACGTCCGGTCCAGGGGACGAAGGCCCGCGTCTTCCCAGACGCGGGCCTTCGTCGTGTCCGGACGCTCCGCTCGCTGCGCGCAAGGCCCCTGGGACGACGCGGAGTTGAGAGGTGAGAGTCCCACGTGAACTGAGCCGGAAACTGACGCGCCGTTCAGGATCGTGTGGCAGACTGCCGCGGTGGTAGACCACTCGTTCGCCGATCTCTCGCTCGCCTCGCTGTACGACACCCTCAACCCCTGGGGTCCGGGTGACGACTTCTACCTCGGTCTGGTGCTGGGGGCCCACTCGGTGCTGGACGTCGGCTGCGGCACCGGGCAGCTGCTGCGCCGGGCCCGGGCCGAGGGGCACCGGGGCCGGCTGATGGGGCTCGATCCGGCCGCCGCCATGCTCGTACAGGCGCGGCGGGAGAGCCCGGACGTCGAGTGGGTGCTCGGGGACACACGGGTGCGGCGGTGGGACCGGGAGTTCGATCTCGTCGTGATGACCGGGCACGCCTTCCAGGTGCTGGTCCGGGACGAGGAGATCCGCGTCTGTCTGCGGGCGGTCCGCGCGGCCCTCGGGGACGCGGGGCGGTTCGTGTTCGAGACCCGGAACCCGGGTGCCCGCGCCTGGGAGCGGTGGACGCCGGAGCGGGTGCACGAGGTCACCGGTGCCGACGGCACCCCGGTGCGGGTGTGGCACGAGGTGCAGGGCGACGGCCCGGACCGGGGCCTCGTCCGCTTCACGGAGAACTTCGAGGGCGACGGCTGGGCGGCCCCGCGGGTCAGCCACAGCGTCCTGCGCTTCCTCGACGCCGAGACGCTGGGGGGCTTCCTGACGGAGGCCGGCCTGGCCGTCGTCGAGCAGTACGGGGACTGGGGGCGGGGGCCGCTCACCCCCGCCAGCCCGGAGATCGTCACCGTGGCCCGGCGGGCCTGAGGACCTCCTACTCCGTCGCGTCCTCCTCCAGCGCCGCCAGCGCCGGGTCCAGCACGATGTCCTCGTCCCGGGCCTCGGTGGTCGGCTCCTCCGGGAAGTGGCACGCCGTCAGATGGCCGTCCCGGTTCCCGGAGATCCGGACCAGCGGCGGCTCCTCCGTCGCGCACCTGTCCTGCGCCTTCCAGCAGCGCGTGCGGAAACGGCAGCCGGAGGGCGGGGAGATGGGGGACGGTACGTCGCCGGCCAGGCGGATGCGCTCGCGTGCGGGCGCGCCGCCCTCCTCCAGGCTGACCTCGGGGACGGCCGACAGCAGCGCGTGGGTGTACGGGTGACGGGGGCGGGCGTAGATGGAGTCACGGTCACCCACCTCGATGATCTTGCCGAGGTACATGACGGCGACCCGCTGCGAGAAGTGCCGTACCACCGCCAGGTCGTGGGCGATGAAGAGGAAGGCGATGCCGAGTTCGTTCTGCACCTTCTGGAGCAGGTTCACGACCTGGGCCTGGATGGAGACGTCCAGGGCCGAGACCGGCTCGTCCGCCACGATCAGCTTCGGTTCCAGGGCGAGCGCGCGGGCGACCCCGATGCGCTGGCGCTGGCCGCCGGAGAACTCGTGCGGGAAGCGGTTGAAGTGCTCGGGGTTGAGACCGACGATCTCCAGGAGTTCGCGGACCCGCTTCTCCCGGCCGCCGGCCGGGTTGATGTCGTTGATCTCCATCGGACCCGAGATGATCTTGCCGACCGTCTGCCGCGGGTTCAGCGACGAGTACGGGTCCTGGAAGATCATCTGGATCTCGGAGCGGATCGGCGCCAGATCCTTGCGCGAGGCGTGGCTGATGTCCCGGCCTCGGTAGGTGACCGTGCCGCTCGTCGGTTCCATCAGCCGGGTGATCAGGCGGCCCGTGGTCGACTTGCCGCAGCCCGACTCACCGACCAGGCCGAAGCTCTCTCCGGCGTGCACGGTCAGGTCGATGCCGTCCACGGCCTGCACCGCGCCGATCGTCCGGCGGATCGGGAAGCCGCCCTTGACCGGGAAGTGCTTGGTCAGCCCCGAGACCTCCAGCAGCGGTTCCCCGCCCGCGCCGGCGCTCTTCTCGCGCGGGACCGGGAGGACCAGGTCCTCTTTCATGACGGTGTCCTCCTATGACGACCTAGCCCAGTCGGGGCTTGATCTCCTCGATGAAGATGGTCCGCTTCTGGTCGGCGGTGAGGTGGCAGGCCGCCGCCCGGTCCGGGGCCAGCGTCGGGCGCTCGTTCACACAGCGGCCCGTACCCTCCACCCGGTCCTGGAAGCCGCAGCGGGGGTGGAAGCGGCAGCCGGACGGCGGATTGAGCAGCGAGGGCGGCGATCCGGGGATCGGGGACAGCTGGGCTCCGAGATCGGAGTCGAGGCGCGGCATCGAGTTCAGCAGGCCCCAGGTGTACGGGTGCTGCGGCGAGCGCAGTACCTCGTCGACGGTGCCCCGCTCCACCGCGCCGCCCGCGTACATCACCATGATGTCGTCGGCCATGTCGGCGATCACCCCCAGGTCGTGGGTGATGAAGACGATGCCCGAGCCGAACTCCTGCTGCAGGTCCTTGAGCAGGTCCAGGATCTGCGCCTGGACGGTCACGTCCAGGGCCGTCGTCGGCTCGTCGGCGATCAGGAGGTCGGGGTCGCAGACCAGCGCCATGGCGATCATCGCGCGCTGACGCATACCGCCGGAGAACTGGTGCGGGTAGTCCTTGGCCCGCTCCCTGGGGTTCGGGATGCCGACCTTGCCCAGCATCTCCACCGCACGGTCCCAGGCGTCCCGCTTGGAGGCACCGGTGTGCTTCATGTACGGCTCGGCGATCTGGCGGCCGACGGTGTAGTAGGGGGAGAGCGCGGTGAGCGGGTCCTGGAAGATCATGGCGACCTTGTTGCCGCGCAGCTTCTCCAGCTCCGACTCCCGGGCCGTCGTCAGCTCCTGCCCGTCCAGCAGGATCTCGCCCTCGACCGTGGTGAACATCGGGTTGTGCAGGCCGAGAATGGTCAGGTTCGTCACCGACTTGCCCGAGCCGGACTCCCCCACGATGCCGAGCGTCCTGCCCCGCTCCAGGTCGAAGGAGAGCCCGTCCACGGCCCGTACGACGCCGTCCTCGGTCTTGAAGCTCACGTGCAGGTCCCGCACCGAGAGCAGGGGCCCGGTGCCGGCCGGGACCGGAGCGCCGGCTTCCTTGGTCACAGTGGTCACGACAGTGCTCCTAGGACAGCCGCACGCGCGGGTCGATGAAGGCGTACGCGGCGTCGACGATGATGTTGAACAGCAGGATCATGCTGGCGGCGAAGAGCATCACGCCGAGCAGCAGCGGAAGGTCGCTGAAGAAGACCGACTGGACGGCCAGTTGGCCGATGCCCGGCAGCGAGAACGTGTACTCGGTGATGATGGCGCCGCCGAGCAACGAGCCGAGGTCGATGCCGAAGATGGTGACGATCGGGATCAGCGACCCGCGCCAGGCGTAGCGGAAGAAGACGTACCGGCGGGACATGCCCTTGGCGCGGGCGGTACGGACGTGTTCCTCCTGGAGCTGTTCGATCATCGAGGACCGTGACATACGGGTGTACTGCGCCGCGAAGATCGTGGAGAGGACGACCCAGGGGATGATCAGGCCCGAGAACCAGGTGACCGGGTCCTGGGTGAACTCGGTGTAGGAGGGCTTGTCGAACCAGTGCGTCTGGTAGACGAGGATGGCCAGCGCGAGCGGGCCGAGGAAGTAGATCTGCAGGGAACTGATGACCATGGCGCCCGCGGTGGCCGTCTTGTCGATCAGCGTGCCGCGTCGCCAGGCGGCGAGCAGGCCGGTGCCGAGGCCGATGACGAGGAAGCACACGGCGGCACCGAGGGTGAGCGAGACGGTGGTGGGCAGGCGGTCCACCAGCGTGCCCCAGACCTGCTCGTTGGTGTGGTACGAGTAGCCGAAACACGGGGCCGGGCACGGGCCCTGGGCGAACTGGTCACTGCCCAGGACGAGATTGTGCAGGAAGATCCAGTACTGCTCGGGGATGGATTTGTCCAGGCCGAGCACATGGTGGATGTTCGCGATGCTGTCCGGGTTGCAGGTCTTGCCGCACATCAGCAACGCCGGGTCCCGGGGCACCCCGAAGAACAGCACGAACGTGACGATGCTCAGCAGGAACAGAATGACGACGGCACCGATGATCCGGCGGACGAGGAAGCGCAGCATGAAGGGCAGCTCTCAGACGTCGGCGGTCCGGGCGGTACCCGGCGCCTCCCTGGTGCGGGAGCGCGCCGGGTACCGGACGGGGACGGTTACTTGATGTAGAGGCGACGCGGGTCGATGCCGCCGAGCACGTCGTCGTAGACGAGCCCGCCGACCTTGGAGCCGGCGATCTGGGTCTGCTTGTAGTACGCGGTCGGGACGACGTTGACGCTGTCCTTCACGATGTACTGGTCCAGCTTCTCCCACTCGGCCGCGGACTTGACCGGGTCGGTGATCTTGTTGATCCGGTCGATGTCGCTGTTGATCTTCGGGTCGTTGATCTGCGAGTAGTTCTGGGCGCCGTCGGCGATCACGCGGCCGTCGTACAGCGGCGGGATCACGGTCGAGGCGGACGGCCAGTCGGCACCCCACGCGGTGTGGAAGATGTCGTAGTTGTTGTCCAGCTTGGAGACCTGGTCGTAGTAGGTCTCGGCCGGGATCTCCTGGCGCTGGACGTTGAAGCCGGCCTTCTTCAGGCCCGCCGCCATGGCGGTGGAGTACTGCTGGCCCTCGGGGGTGTTGATGTAGCCGAAGGTCAGCTTCATGTTGAGCTTGCCGGCCTTCTTCAGCAGTTCCTTGGCCTTGGCCGGGTCACCGGCGGGCTTCTTCTTCTTGCCCCACGGGTCGAACGCGGCGTCGTAGCCGGAGACGGTCGGGGAGATCAGACCGCCGGCGACCTCCATGGCGTCGGTGCCGCCGTAGGCGCGCACGAACGGGGTGACCGGCAGGGCGTAGGCGATGGCCTCGCGGATCGTCTTGTCCTGCAGGGCCTTGTGGCTCATGTTGATGTTCATCTGGCCCACGTACGGCTGGTAGCCGGAGACCGTGCGGGGCTTCATCTTCGGGTCACGCAGCACCTGGGACAGGTTGCCCGCGTCCACCTGGTTGTTGAAGCTGACGCCGGCCTGGTCCGCGCCGCTGTCGGCGAGGAGGGCCTTGGTGGAGGTCTCGTACTGCTGGTTGAACGTGATGTTGAACCGGTCCACGTACTGGTGGCGGATCGGGTCCGTCTTCGGGTCCCAGTTGGTGTTCTTGACCAGCACCATCGACTTGCCGGACTTGAACGACTGGATCTTGTACGGGCCGGTCACCACCGGAGCCTTGTCGTACCGCTCCTTGGTGTCGCCCTTCTCCGAGACGATCGCGTAGCCCGCCATCGCCAGCGCGTAGGGCAGGTCGGGGTGCGGGGTCTTGAAGTGGAAGACGACGGTCTTGTCGTCCGGCGTCTCCAGGACGGAGCCGGGCAGGTGCTTGCCCTTGTACGGGCCGTCCTTGAGGAGCTTGCGGTACTCCGTGCCCGGCTTGTCGGCCAGCCACTGCTGGAGGTAGGTGGGACCCTGGTTGATGAACGACGCGAAGAGGCGCTCGACGCTGTGCCGGACGTCCTTGGACGTGATCGGGGAACCGTCCTGGAACTTGATGCCGTCCTTGAGCGTGTACTTCCAGGTCTTGCCGCCGTCGGTGGTGGTGCCCGAGTCGGTGGCGAGGTCGCCGACCACCTCGTGCTTGCTGCCGTCGTTGCTCGTGGCCTTGTATCCCGTCAGGCCGCGGTGGAGCAGCGAGGCGAGCGAGCCCTCGTCGGAGACGTAGATCTGCGCCGGGTCGAGGTGGGCGTAGCTGTCGCGCTGCAGAACCTCCATCGTGCCGCCGGGCTTGGCGCCGGGCACGTCCGCGGCCGGGCCCGTGGAGGCCGCCGCGTCGCCGAACTTGATGGACGCCTGCTGACGCTGGGCGTTCTCCTTGTCCTTCTTGCCGTCGCTGCCGCCGTCGCTGCCGCCCTTGCTGCAACCGGTGAGCACAAGAGCTCCGGCCGCGAGCACGGAGAGTGCGCCGTATGCGTGGCGTCCGCCCCTACTCATCACGAAGATTCCCACCCATCTGTGTGTCACCAGTGCGTTCTGTGTGTCACCAGTGCGAAAAGAACTGCTGGAAGTGCAGTGAGATACAGCGGAACTGACGTTCCGTGTGGTTGAGGTGCCGAGGTCAGCGCGCGGTCTTGGGATCGAATGCGTCTCTGACCGAGTCCCCGAGCAGGTTGAACGCGACGACGAAGATGATCATCGAAATGCCGGGGAAGAACATGTAGGTGATGTCGTTCTGCATCACCAGTTCGGTGGACGCCTTGGAGAACATCTGCCCCCAGTCCGGCGTCGGTTCGACGATGCCCACGCCCAGGTAGGACAGACCTGCCTCGGCGGTCACGAAACCGGGCAGCAGGTACGTCGACTGCACCAGCAGCGGGGTGACGATGTTCGGCAGGATCTCCTTGCGGATGATCCGCCACGGCGAGGCCCCGCTGACCTTGGCCGCCTCGATGAACTCCCGTTCACGCAGGGCGAGTGCGGTGCCGCGCAGGATGCGGCCGAGCCCCATCCAGCCCAGGAACCACTGCACAAGGATCAGCGCCACCACCCGGACGTATGTGGGCGTCTCGTCACGCGGGCTGACGAACAGGGAGACCACGACCGGCATGCTGGCGATGAAGAACAGCTGCGCCGGAAAGGCGAGCAGGAAGTCGATGACCCGGCCGATGAAATAGTCCGTCTTGCCGCCGATGTAGCCGGCGGTGACGCCGAGCAGGATGCCGGTCACGACGACCGCGACGGTCACGGCCACCGAGATCATCAGCGAGGTGCGGATGCCGTAGACCAGCTTGGTGAAGACGTCGTAGCCGTTGCCGGGTTCGAGGCCGAACCAGAACTCGCCGCTGATGCCGCCGTTGGGCTGCACCGGCACGCCGGCACTGTCGAACAGCTCCGGACGCTCGTCCGCGTAGACCGTGTACGGGTCCTTGCCGTACAGCTTGGAGATCAGCGGGGCGAGCAGGCCGACCAGGAAGAAGAAGCCCACGACGTAGGCCGAGATCACGCCGGTGCGGTCGCGCTTGAAACGCATCCACATCAGCTGGCCGGGGGACCGGCCTTCGAGCATGACGGCTTCGCTCTTCGCCTCCGGCCCTGGTTCGCCGTCGACGACGACCGAAGTCCCGCCGCCCTCAATGTCGATAGGACTTGTCACGGTTCGTCCGTTTCACAGGTATGAGTGTGAGAGGTGTCCGGGTACTCCGAGAACGCGCGAAACCCGCAGTCGGACGCGCGTAGTTCTACAGCCGAATCACACCGCTGGAAATGACGAACTGGCCCGCTTGGTGTTTGTGACACCGCGCATGGGGGTTCCTCCTCATGACTTCACGTGTTCACCAACAGGAGAGGGTTACCGTCTTCCCTCCGACACCCCTGACGGAGGGTCAGACACCCCCTGGTGCTCGTGAGTCGGCGCTGTCCCCACAGCGCGAGACCCATTGACCCGAGCGCTACGCGGCTAACTATCTGCCATGAGCCAGGTGGCGACCACTGTCTTTAAATCTCAATTCAGTCACAGCTGTCGTGTAGAACTTCCAAAAACTGGACAAACTGTTCGACGGGAGAAGGCCGCGAAACGGACGTGTTACATGGCTATCGGTCGAGGATCTCCGCATTTCGGACACCGGGTGCGGCTTGTCGATCTACGGCCGCCGGAAAACGGGTTGCAAAAAGCCCGGGTCCCCCCATCCTGGGGGGACCCGGGCTCAAGTGTCCTTGGATCAGCCGTGCTTGGCGCGGCTCGCGGCGCGGGCCCGCTCACGCTGGTCGAGGTTGACCTTGCGGATGCGAACGGCCTCCGGGGTCACCTCGACGCACTCGTCGTCGCGGCAGAACTCCAGCGACTGCTCCAGGGAGAGCTTGCGCGGCGGCACGATCGCCTCGAAGGAGTCGGCCGAGGACGACCGCATGTTCGTGAGCTTCTTCTCCTTGGTGATGTTCACGTCCATGTCGTCGGAGCGCGAGTTCTCACCGACGATCATGCCCTCGTACACCTCGGTGCCCGGCTCGGTGAAGAGCACGCCGCGCTCCTGGAGGTTCGTCATCGCGAAGGCGGTGACGGCGCCGGAGCGGTCAGCGACCAGCGAGCCGTTGTTACGGGTCTGCAGGGTGCCGAACCAGGGCTCGAAGCCCTCGTGGATGGAGTGACCGATACCGGTGCCGCGGGTCTGGGTCAGGAACTCCGTCCGGAACCCGATGAGACCGCGCGAGGGCACCACGAACTCCATGCGCACCCAGCCGGAGCCGTGGTTGGACATGTTGTCCATCCGGCCCTTGCGGACACCCATGAGCTGCGTGACCGCGCCCATGTGCTCCTCGGGCACGTCGATCGTCATGCGCTCGACCGGCTCGTACGTCTTGCCGTCGACGTCCTTGGTGACGACCTGGGGCTTGCCGATGGTCAGCTCGAAGCCCTCGCGGCGCATCTGCTCGACCAGGATGGCGAGCGCCAGCTCACCACGGCCCTGGACCTCCCAGGCGTCGGGACGCTCGGTGTCGAGAACGCGCAGCGAGACGTTACCGATCAGCTCGCGGTCGAGGCGGTCCTTGACCTGGCGGGCGGTGACCTTGCGGTCCTTGACGGCCGACTTCGCGTCGGCGCCCTTGCCGGTGCCGCCGCGGCCGACCAGCGGCGAGGTGTTGGTGCCGATGACCATGGAGATCGCGGGCTCGTCGACCGTGATCAGCGGCAGCGGGACCGGGTTCTCCGTGTCGGCCAGGGTCTCGCCGATCATGATGTCCGGGATACCGGCGACGGCGCAGATGTCACCCGGGCCGGCCACCTCGGCGGGCTTGCGGGTGAGCGCCTCGGTCATCATCAGCTCGGAGATACGGACGTTGCTGACGGTGCCGTCACGCTTGATCCAGGCGACCGTCTGGCCCTTGCGCAGCTCGCCCTGCTCGACGCGGAGCAGCGCGATACGGCCGAGGAAGTTGTCGGCGTCCAGGTTGGTGACGTGGGCCTGCAGCGGGGCGGCCTCGTCGTAGGTCGGGGCCGGGATGTGCTCCAGGATCGTGGAGAAGAACGGCTCCAGGCTGTTCGAGTCGGCCGGGACCGTGCCGTCCTCCGGCTTGGTCAGCGACGCGATGCCGTCACGGCCGCACGCGTAGACGATCGGGAACTCGATCTGCTCCTCGTCCGCGTCCAGGTCGAGGAAGAGGTCGTAGGTCTCGTTGACGACCTCGTCGATCCGGGAGTCGGGCCGGTCCGTCTTGTTGATGCACAGGATGACGGGCAGGCGCTGCTGGAGGGCCTTGCGCAGCACGAAACGGGTCTGCGGCAGAGGGCCCTCGGAGGCGTCGACGAGCAGCACGACACCGTCGACCATCGACAGACCGCGCTCGACCTCACCGCCGAAGTCGGCGTGGCCGGGGGTGTCGATGATGTTGATCGTGATGACCTCCCCGCCGTCCTTGGGGTGGTACTTCACCGCCGTGTTCTTGGCGAGGATCGTGATGCCCTTCTCACGCTCCAGGTCGTTCGAGTCCATGACCCGGTCGTCGACCTGGTCGAGCTGGTGAGCGGCGAACGCGCCGGCCTGCTTGAGCATGCCGTCGACGATGGTGGTCTTGCCATGGTCGACGTGAGCGACGATGGCGACGTTGCGGATGTCGTGGCGCGTGGCCATAGTGCGGCGAACTCCCGGGGTGTGAGGAATGCCCTGCGCGTACGTCTGTGTTGCGCGGGCCCTGCCGGGCTGGACACGCCACGGCCTCACCCCATGGTACGTGTCCGCCGCCGCTGGGGCTCGCCGGGATACGTCGGCGCAGTACAGACCGCCTTTCACGCCCCCGGCGAGGCGGCTACTTCGTCGGGCTGGCCGTGACCTTCGCCCCCTTCTTCGAAAAGCCCATGTCCTCGTAGACCGGCGTCTGGAAACCGAACGCGCCGGCGTTGACCAGAGTCTTCCGCGCTCCCACCAGCTGAGGCCGCTGATAGAGCGGGATCGAGCCCGCCGTCGCCCAGATCCGCGCGTCGGCCTTGCGGATCAGCGAACGCGCCTCGTCCTCGTCCAGCGTCGCCGCCGCCTCGTCGAAGAGCTGGTCGACCTGGTCCGTACCGACCCGGGTGTAGTTCTGCTCGATGTTCACCGAGCCGTCGGCGGCCGGCACCGGCTTGGCGTAGATGGGCCGGGCGTCGGTCGCGGGGAAGGCGGAGGACGGCCAGGAGTAGAGGGCGAGGTCGTAGTCGCCGGAGGCGATGTGGTCCTTGAAGTAGCTCTCGTCCGAGACCTTGGTGATCGTCGTCCGGATGCCGACCCGTTCCAGCATCGCCGTGATCCGCTCGGCCACCGTGTTCAGGGTGTCGGAGCCGGGGCCCGCGGGCAGCACGAAGTCGAGTGCGAGCGGCTTGCCGTTCTTGGCGAGCAGTCCGGCCGGCACGGCGGCCGGGGCGGCCGTGCCCTTGGGGGCGTACGCGCCGGGCGCGCCGCCGTGCTTGCCCTCCTGCGCGAGGTGCCGGCCGCCCTCCTCGCCCTCCCGCCGGCCCTCGGCGGACTCCCGCTGCTTGCCCTTGTCCTCCCCGCTGCTGTCCTCGCCGCTCTTGTCGTCCTCCCCGACGATGTACTCGCCGTCGCTGCCTCCCTCGGACTCGTCCTCCTGGCGGCTCTTCCCGCTCTCGGGGCCGGCCGCCTTCTCCTTCTTCTTCGGCTCCTTGACGGGGCCGCCGGGCACCCAGCCGGCGTCGGCGAGCAGCGCCTGCGCCTCCTTGGTGTCCTGACCGCCGACGGCGCCGCTGTTGTCGGCGTAGGCGGTCTGCCCGGACAGGGCGAGGTGGCTGCCGACCGGGACGGCGGGCAGGCCCAGCGGGGTGAGGACGAGCTTGGCCAGTTCCTCGCGGTCCAGGGCGCGGGCGACGGCCCGCCGGACCCGTTCGTCGGCGAGGGGGCCCCCGGAGCCGTTGAGGGCGAGCTGGGTGTAGGCGGGCTCCAGGGACCTGCGGACGTCGAAGGCGCGCAGGGCCTGCTGCTGCTCCAGGTACTCGGTGATGCTCTTGCGCAGCTTCTTCCTGCCGGCCTTCACCTCGTCGGAGTCGAAGCCGTGCGCGAGCGCCCAGGAGCGCAGCTTCTTCACGGAGGTCTTCCCGCCGCCCTGCAGCGGGGTCCCGGTGCCCTTCTGGCGGGCGGCGAGGCCGATCCGCTGGGCGTCGGTGGCGTCGATGTCGGCGAGGTCCACGCTGCCGTCGGCGAGCGCGGCGGCCCGCTTGTCCCGGGGCACGGCGTGCAGCACGATCTGGTCGAGTTTCGCGGGCTTGCCCCACCAGCGCGCGTTGCGGGTGAGGACGACGTCCTTCGCGGCGGTGTCGACCTTCGCCAGCTTGAAGGGGCCGGCGGTGACCTTCAGCTTGCGGCGGGCGCCGTCGTTGAAGGCGTCCGGGGTGCCCATGACGTCCTTCGGGTACAGCGGGGAGAACAGCGATCTCCAGTCGGCGTAGGGACGGGAGAAGGTGACCCGGACCTGGAGGTCGTTGGCGCCCCGCTCGATCTTGGCGATGCGGTCGTAGCCGGCGTTGCGGGCGGTCCAGTAGGCGCTGTCCTTGCCGGACAGGGCGCGCCACTGGGCCGCGAAGTCGGCGGCGCCGATCTCCCGGCCGTCGCTCCACACGGCCTGCTGGTTCAGCTTGTACAGCACGACCTGGCGCGGCTCGGTCTCGATGACCTTGGCCGACTCCAGGTAGGCGGGATTCGCCACCGGGCGGCCGTTCGCGTCGAGCCGGAACATCGACGGCAGCACGGCCTGGGCGACCCGGGTGGTACCGGCGTCGGCGTCGGCCTGGAAGGTGTTCAGGGTCTCCGGTACGGCGTCCACGGCCCACTTCAGGGTGCCGCCGTCGGCGACCTGGTCACGGGCGACGAGCGCGATGTCCTGGGGCGCGAGCGGCTTGCTGGCCTCCTCCTCGGAGCCGCACCCGGCGAGGAGGGGCACCGCGAGCGCCCCCGCGGTGAGGAGGGCGACCGAGCGCATGACCGCGCGCGGGCCGACGCCGTAGTAGGACATCTCTGCTACCTCCGGGAAGCCGCGGGCCTTATGCTCACATTTGTCGGCATATGGAGCTGATCACTTTTGGCGGTATATGGAGCTGATCAGATCTATGCGGCCACTGAAGAGGAAAGGATCCGGCAACAGCGGGCGACACGGCGGCGACGGGCGGTAACCCCACCCGGGCGGCGCAACAGATCCGGAGATGCACCCGTGCGCCTCCGCCAATCGCTGCACATGCCTTCACACCGGCACGTGTGGCGCGCAACACTCCAAGGCGCATGAACGTTGCCGCCCAGGTCCCGCCGGACCCATGGAAGTGAGGGGCAAGTCATGACCGTGCACGACGACATCACCTCCGTCCAGCGCTCCCTCGACGATCTGTACCGGTCGTTGGGACGCCTGGAGAACCATCTCGGCAGCGGCGGCCTGGAGATGCGCCGGGTCCGGCTGGACGCCGAGCATCTGCGCGAGAGCGTGGCGCTGCTGCGGGAGGCGGCGGCCGCCCCGGACGCCTCGCGCCGCCCCGACCTCGTCACCATCTCCGACACGCCCTACGACATCAGCCTGTGGACGGACACGGACGACGAGGGCCTGGGCGCCCGCGACCGCCGCGCCCCCTGACACCCCCGAAACCGACCGGAGTCCCCCTTGGCTACTGGTACGGAACCCCAACAGAACAGCGGCGGCGTACGCACCGGTACGCGCGCCGCGATCGCCGCACCGCATCTGCGGACCGACCGCTGGTGGCTGGCGCCCGCCGTCACCGCGGCCGGTCTGTTCGCCTTCGTCGTCTACTCGACCTGGCGGGCCTTCGCGAACGCGGACTACTACGCGGCGCCGTACGTCTCGCCGTTCTACTCGCCGTGCCTGGCGGAGAACTGCGACACCATGCGCGCCGGGCCGAACGCCGATCTCTTCGGGAGCTGGTGGGCCGTCTCCCCGGCGATCATCATCCTGATCTTCCCGCTCGGCTTCCGGCTGACCTGCTACTACTACCGCAAGGCGTACTACCGCAGCTTCTGGGCGTCCCCGCCCGCCTGCGCGGTGGCCGAGCCGCACAAGAAGTACACCGGTGAGACCCGCTTCCCGCTCATCCTGCAGAACGTCCACCGGTACTTCTTCTACACCGCGCTGCTGGTCGCCGGCGTGCTGACCTACGACACGGTGCTGGCCTTCCGGGACACGCACTACCGCTGGGGCCACATGGGCCTCGGCACCCTGGTCTTCCTGGTCAACATCGTGCTGATCTGGGCGTACACGCTCTCCTGCCACTCCTGCCGGCACATCGTCGGCGGCAAGCTCAAGCACTTCTCCAAGCACCCCGTGCGCTACCGGACGTGGCAGTTCATCGGGAAGCTCAACGCCCGGCACATGCTGCTCGCCTGGACGTCCCTGATCAGCGTGGCGCTCGCCGACTTCTACGTCTATCTGGTCGCGTCCGGGGTCTTCGACGATCCGCGCTTCTTCTAGAGATTCCAGTGAGGGACTGACCTTATGTCCGTGGTGGACCGGCAGGAGTGGGACGTCGTCGTGGTCGGCGCGGGCGGCGCCGGGCTGCGGGCCGCGATCGAGGCGCGCGAGCGGGGCGCCCGTACGGCGGTGATCTGCAAGTCCTTGTTCGGCAAGGCGCACACGGTGATGGCCGAGGGCGGCATCGCGGCGGCCATGGCCAACGCCAACGAGCACGACAACTGGCAGGTTCACTTCCGCGACACCATGCGCGGCGGCAAGTTCCTCAACCAGTGGCGGATGGCCGAGCTGCACGCCCAGGAGGCCCCGGACCGGGTGTGGGAGCTGGAGACCTGGGGCGCGCTGTTCGACCGTACGAAGGACGGCCGGATCTCCCAGCGCAACTTCGGCGGCCACGAGTACCCGCGTCTGGCGCACGTCGGCGACCGTACGGGCCTGGAGCTGATCCGCACCCTCCAGCAGAAGATCGTGGCGCTGCAGCAGGAGGACTTCGCGGAGACCGGGGACCACGAGTCACGGCTGAAGGTCTTCCAGGAGTGCACGGTCACACGGATCCTCAAGGACACGGCAGCCGGCAGCGGCTCCGCCGCGGGCCGGGTCTCGGGCGTCTTCGCCTACGACCGCGAGACCGGTCGTTTCTTCGTCCTCGAAGCGCCGGCCGTGGTGATCGCGACCGGCGGCATCGGCAAGTCCTTCAAGGTCACCTCGAACTCCTGGGAGTACACCGGCGACGGACACGCCCTCGCGCTGCTGGCCGGGGCGCCGCTGCTGAACATGGAGTTCGTGCAGTTCCACCCGACGGGCATGGTCTGGCCGCCGTCGGTGAAGGGCATCCTCGTCACCGAGTCGGTCCGCGGGGACGGCGGGGTGCTCAGGAACTCCGACGGCAAACGGTTCATGTTCGACTACATCCCGGACGTGTTCAAGGAGAAGTACGCCGAGTCGGAGGAGGAGGGCGACCGGTGGTACGAGGACCCCGACCACAACCGCCGTCCGCCCGAGCTGCTCCCCCGCGACGAGGTGGCCCGCGCGATCAACGCCGAGGTCAAGGCCGGGCGCGGCTCGCCGCACGGCGGGGTCTTCCTCGACGTCTCCACCCGTATGCCCGCCGAGGTGATCCGGCGCCGGCTGCCCTCCATGTACCACCAGTTCAAGGAGCTGGCCGACGTCGACATCACGGCGGAGGCGATGGAGGTCGGCCCGACCTGCCACTACGTCATGGGCGGCATCGCGGTCGAGTCCGACACGGCGGCGGCGCGCGGCGTACCGGGGCTCTTCGCGGCCGGTGAGGTGGCGGGCGGCATGCACGGCTCCAACCGGCTCGGCGGCAACTCCCTCTCCGACCTGCTGGTGTTCGGGCGCCGGGCGGGCTGGCACGCGGCCGAGCACGCCCGGGGACTGGCGCACCTGCGCCCGCCGGTGGACGAAGCCCAGGTCAACACGGCCGCCGCGGAGGCCCTGCGGCCCTTCTCCGCGGAGACGGAGGGTGAGGCGGGCCCGCCGGAGAACCCGTACACCCTCCACCAGGAACTCCAGCAGACCATGAACGACCTGGTCGGCATCATCCGGCGCGAGGGCGAGATGGAGCAGGCCCTGCACAAGCTGGCCGAGCTGCGGGTACGGGCGCGCCGGGCCGGGGTGGAGGGCCACCGCCAGTTCAACCCCGGCTGGCACCTGGCCCTGGACCTCAGGAACATGCTGCTGGTCAGCGAGTGCGTGGCGCGGGCCGCGCTGGAGCGCACCGAGTCGCGCGGCGGGCACACCCGCGAGGACCACCCGACGATGGACCGCGCCTGGCGCAACGTGAATCTCCTGTGCGCGCTCGCCGATCCCACCGGCGGCCTCGCGGCGACCGACCCCGCCCGTGGCCAGATCCGCCTGACCCGCGAGACCACCGACCCCGTCCGCCCCGACCTGCTCGCCCTCTTCGAGAAGGAGGAGCTGGTCAAGTACCTCGCCGAAGAGGAGCTGTACGAATGAGCAGCTACGAGGCCCGCTTCAAGGTGTGGCGGGGCGATGTGCAGGGTGGTGACCTGGAGGACTTCGAGGTCGAGGTCAACGACGGCGAGGTGGTGCTCGACATCATCCACCGGCTCCAGGCCACGCAGGCGCCCGACCTCGCCGTGCGCTGGAACTGCAAGGCGGGCAAGTGCGGTTCGTGCTCGGCGGAGATCAACGGCCGCCCGCGGCTGATGTGCATGACCCGGATGTCGGTCTTCGACCGCACGGAGACCATCACGGTCACCCCCCTGCGTGCCTTCCCGGTGATCCGGGACCTGGTGACGGACGTCGGATTCAACTACCAGAAGGCGAGGGAGGTCCCGGCGTTCGTGCCGCCGGCCGGGCTCGGCCCCGGCGAGTACCGGATGATGCAGGAGGACGTGGACCGGTCGCAGGAGTTCCGCAAGTGCATCGAGTGCTTCCTGTGCCAGGACACCTGCCATGTGGTCCGCGACCACGAGGAGAACAAGACGGCGTTCGCCGGCCCGCGCTTCCTCATGCGGGTGGCGGAGCTGGACATGCACCCGCTGGACGCGGCCGCCGAGACCGGCCTGGACCGCAAGCGCACCGCCCAGGACGAACACGGCCTCGGCTACTGCAACATCACCAAGTGCTGCACGGAGGTCTGCCCCGAGGGCATCAAGATCACCGACAATGCCCTGATCCCGTTGAAGGAGCGGGCCGTCGACCGCAAGTACGACCCGCTGGTGTGGCTGGGCTCGAAGATCAGGAGGCGGTCTTCGTAGCGGGTCGTTCGGCCCAGTCCTCCCGGTAGGCGCGCCAGTCCGCCTCCGTCGCGGCGAAGTCGACGTACAGGGCGACGCCGAACCGGGCGCGGTCGGCGTCGGTGCGCGACAGTCCCAGCCGGACGCCCCGCACGGCGGCCGGGACGGTCTCGGCGTGCGCCCAGTGCCCGAAACGGTTCTCGTGGTAGAAGGGCAGGCCCATGAGGAGGTCGGTGGAACCGGGGGTGACCTCCAGCGCGAGGCTGGTCTGCTGGGCCACGTAACCGCCGTACAGGCTCTCCAGGGGCTGCATGGTGTCGTACGACATCACGGCGATCTGGTCCACGCGCCGGGCCACCTGGCCGAAGTAGGCCTGGGACCACCACTTGGGATGGCCGGTGGTCGTCCCCCAGAAGGAGTGGAACGCGGGCAGCGGGTCGATCTGGTGGGCGGCCACGGAGAGCAGCGCGTGCCGGGCGCGGGTGAGATCCCGCAGGTCGTCCAGGAGCTTCAGGTAGTCGCCGTCGCCGGAGTGGAGGGGTTCCAGGTCGAAGTGGGCGCCCTCGAAGCCGGCGGCGAGGACGCGGCGGGTGGAGGCGAGGATCGCGGCGCGGGTCGCGGGGCGGTCCAGGCGCAGGCCGTCGGGGCTTTCGCTGGCCAGCTTGTCGCCGAGCCAGGCCTGGACCCGGACGCCGGGCAGCTCCCGGTGGACGGCCGCGACCAGCCAACCCGCCTTCGGGTACGCGGAGTCGGGCAGGGTGCCGTCGTGCTCCAGCGGCCCCGAGTGGACGTACAGATCACGGATCCCGGTCCCGCGCAGACGCCTGGCGAGCGCCTCGACGTCCTTGTCACTCTTGCGCCCGTCCACCCAGGCATGGCCCAGCCAGAGGGCATCCCGGTGGCGCGTGCGGGTGCCGGGGGCCGGGTCACCGGTGTAGTTGACACGCAGGGCCGTCTCGGCGGTGAGGAGGGGCACGAGCAGGAGGGCGAGTGCGGCGAGGGACCAGCGGAGCACACGCCGCCGCTTGCGCACCGCCGGCCGCCGCGCCGGCTCCTCGGGGGCGTCGGTCCGCTGCCCGGCAGGCCGAGCCGAGTCGGGGGCCGGCCGCGAGTCCGCCCGGCCGACGGCGTCGTCCGACCCGGGGCCTGCCTGACCGGCGGTGCCGGACGGCTGGGAGCCGGGGGTACCGGGCCGGTCCGGGGCATCGGCCGGCCGGGCCTCCGACCGGGCCGTGGCGCCCGACGCCTCCGCCTCGGGCAGCGCCGGGTCGTCGGCGTTGCGCGCATCGGGCCGGGCCGTGCCGTCGGGCTCCCCCGCTCCCGGCCGGTTCGTCTCTTCGCTGTCCATCCCGTCCCCTTGTCGGTCTCTTCCCCCACCCGTGTCCACCCCGCTCGCGAAGCCGCCTACCTGCCCATACGCTCCAAAATGTGACGTCCTCCCTGATCCGGGGCCGGCCCCGGCACGCCAAGGCGCAGATACGGGCGCGAGTGGCGCATGTCGTGCTGGGCGCCCTGATCGGCGCCGGGTGGCTGGTGTTGCCGGTGATGACGGTCGCCGGCCATGATCCGGTTCCCTGGGCCCCCTCCGGGCCGGTCGCGAGCGCCGCCGCCCAGCAGGACGAGACGTCCACCGTCGATCTCCTACTGCCGCTGCTCGCGGTCGGCACGGCCGTCGTACTGGCCGGATACGGGTACCTGCGCCGCACCCGGCGGGCCCGCTCCCGGACGACGCCGGGGATCGTCTCCGCGCACCCGCCCGCCCCCGCACCGGCCGCCTTCGAACGCCAGGCGCGCGCGGCACTGGTGCTGGCCGACGACTGCGTGCGCACCAGCCGGGAGGAACTGCCCTTCGTGGCGGAGCGGTTCGCAGAGGCGGAGGTGGAGCCGTTCCGGCACGCCCTGCGGGCCGCCGAGACCGAGCTTTCGGCCGCGTTCGCGATCTGGCGGCGCTACGAGGAGGGGGTGCCGGGGGAAGCGGATGCGCGGCGGCAGGCGCTGGTGGGGGTGGTCGGACGGTGCGCGGAGGCGGGGCGGCGGCTGGACGCCGAGGCTCCGGCCCTGGACCGGCTGCGGGGGCTGGAGGAGGGAGTGGGCGGGGCCCTGGAGGTCGCCGAGGGACGGTTCCGGGAACTGACGGCACGGACAGCGGCCGCGCAGGGCACCCTCACGGCCCTGCGCGAGCGGTATCCGCCGGCGGCCGCCGGATCCGTCACCGGGTACGTCGAACAGGCCAAGGACCGGCTGGTGTTCGCCACGACCCACCTCAACGGGGCCCGCCAGGCCGACGACTCCGGCGACCGGGAGCGTGCGGCGGCACACCTGCGCGCCGCCGAGGGCGCCATCGCCCAGACCGCCGCCCTCACCGGCGCGGTGGAACGACTCACGACCGAACTGCAGCGGGCAACGGACCTGCTGCCCCCCACACTCACCGCCGCAGAGACCGAGCTGATGGTGGCCCGGAGGGGGGACGCGGCGCGGGAACAGGGGGCGGCGGAGGGAGGGAAGGTGCCGGATGCGGAGGGGAAGGGAGGTCGGGGAGGGGAGGCAGCGCGAAGCGCCGAGGTGAGCCGGGAAGAGGGGGTGCCCGAGGGAGGGACGGCGCGGGGAGGGGAGGCTGCTTCGGGGAGCGGGGCGGCCGGCGAGGGCGGGGGGCCACCAGGTGACAGGGAGGCGGCGGGCAACGGTGACGTGACGCCGGAGAGTGAGGCGGTGGCCAAGGTGATGCGGGAGGACGGGGAGGGGGGACCGGGCGAGGTGCGGGTGTCTCTCGTCGTCGGAGAGTTGCGTGCCCGGCTCGCTCATGCGGACGTCGTGTTGGCCGCCGTCCGCGCGGAGTCGGCCGGGGGGCCGTACGACCCGCTGGACGCGTTGCGCCGGATCACGCGGGCCGTGGGGCGGCTGGGGATGGGGCGGTCGGGGGTGCTGGACACCGCCGCGCTGCTGGTGGCACGGGGTTCCGTCGCCGGGGCGGAGGAGTTCGTGGCGGTGCACCGGGGCGCGGTGGGCGCGGAGGCGCGGGCCCGGCTGGCGGAGGCGGTGCGGTCGCTCGCCGCGGGAGATGCCGAGGAGGCCGACACCGTGTCCCGTCAGGCTCGCGAACTGGCCGAACGAGATGTGCGGGCGCACGGCAACCCGTACGCCGGACCCGACGGCGACACGGCGGGCCTGGTCGGTGCCGTCCTCGGCGGGATCCTCCTGGCCGAGGACCCGACCGGCGGCCCCCCGGCAAGCTTCGGCGGTCCGGCGTCCAGGGGCAGACATCGCTTCCCGCCGGCGCCGTAGCCCTCCGGGACACCCTCACGCGGTGTCGGTGGTCAGAAGAGGCTGAGCAGCGCCTCCGCCGGGTCGGTGAGACCGTTCTCGCCCCCTGGCAGCGGAAGCTCGAACCACACCGTCTTGCCGCGGGGCGTCCGCCGCGACCCCCACGCCGCGCTCAGCAGCCCGACCAGCTGCAGCCCCCGGCCCCCCTCGTCCGTGTCGCGGGCCCGCCGCCGCCGAGGCTGGACCAGCCCGGAGTCCCACACCTCGCACACCAGCGTCCGGTCCAGCAGCAGCCGGAGCCGGATCTCCCCCTCGCCGTACCGCAGCGCGTTCGTCACCAGCTCGCTCACCAGGAGTTCCGTGGTGTCGACCAGCGGCTCGAGATCCCAGCTGAGCAGCTGCGCGCGGGCGTACTCCCGGGCCCGGCCCACACTGCGCGGTTCGCGCGGCAGCGTCCAGTCGCCGACGGAGTCGGCGGGCAGTCCCTGGACCCGGGCCATCAGCAGAGCGATGTCGTCCTCGCCGTGGTGGGTGTCCAGGGTGTTGAGGACGTGGTCGCAGACGTCCTCCAGCGGCCGGGCGGGGTCCGTGAGCGCGCCCACGAAGGCCTGGAGGCCCTCGTCCAGGGGGTGGTCGCGGGACTCGACCAGTCCATCCGTGTAGAGCGCGAGCAGCGCGCCCTCGGGGAGATCGACCTCCACCTCCTCGAAGGGCTCTCCGCCCACGCCGAGCGGCATGCCGGGCGGCACGTCGAGCATCAGGGCCGCCTCGCCGGGCTCCACCAGGACCGGGGGCAGATGGCCGGCGTTGGCGAACGTACAGCGTCGGGTCACGGAGTCGTACACGGCGTACACACAGGTCGCGAGGTACACCTCGGAGAGGTCCGCGTCGCGGGGCTGACGGGCCGTACGGGTGGCCTGCTGGACGCCCCCCGGGGTGCCGAGGCCGCGCGCGATCTCGTCCAGCGCCGACAGCACTTCGGCGGGTTCGAGGTCCAGCAGGGCCAACGTACGGACGGCGGTGCGCAGTTCGCCCATGGCGACGGCCGCCCGCAGACCCCGGCCCATCACGTCGCCGACCACCAGCGCCGTGCGGTGACCGGGCAGCTCGATGACGTCGAACCAGTCACCGCCGACCTCCGTCGCCGCGTTGCCGGGCAGATAGCGGCAGGCGATGTCCAGCCCGGAGGCCTCCGGGTCGCCGGGCGGGAGCAGGGACCGCTGCAGTATCAACGCGCGCTCGTGCTCGCGGCGGTACAGGCGCGCGTTGTCGATACAGACCGCGGCGCGCGCGGCCAGCTCCACCGCCAGGTCCCGGTCGCGGTCGCCGAACGGCTCGCTGCCCTTCGTGCGGGCGAACTGCGCGAGGCCCACGACGGTGTCGTGGGCGACCATCGGCACGGCCAGCGTGGACTGCACGAGGCCGCCCTCCTCCGCGGGCACGGCCTGCGGGCGGGCGGTGCGCAGGGCGTCTGCGCAGGGGGAGTTGAAGGGAAAGTGGTGGACCGCGCCGAGCGCGACGGATTCGCCGGAGCCGCTGAAGGGCACGTCGGAGACAGCGCTGGCGAAGGCGACGCGGCGCAGTTCGGCGCTGCCGTCGGCGAGTCCGGGCGGCGCCTCGTCGCCGGCCAGCAGACCTTGGTAGAGGTCGACGGTGGCGAGGTCGCAGAAGCCGGGGACGACCACGTCGAGGAGTTCGCGCGCCGTCGTCTCGAGGTCGAGGGAGTTTCCTATGCGGGCGCCGGCCTCGTTGAGCAGGGCGAGGTTGCGCCGGGCGGCGGCGGCCTCGCGGGCGGCGGCGCGGCGGGCGGTGATGTCGGTGCCGAGCCACGCGATGCCGATGGGCCGGCCGGTGCCGCTGTGCACGCGGTAGAGGTTGACGGACCAGTGCCGGCGTTCCTCGGAGCCCGGGACGAAACCGGTGACATGCATGTCGGTGATGGACTCACCGGACTCCAGCACCCGGCGCAGGGTGGCCGAAACCCGCTCCGCCTCGCCGCGCGGCAGATAGTCGTGAACTCCCTTGCCCCGGTGGTCGTCCGGGGTTCCGCCGAAGATGGAGGCGAACCGTTCGTTGGCCCGACGGACCCTCAAGTCGATGTCGATCAGCAGGAATCCGAACGGCGACTGACCGAAAATCGCCTGCGAGGCGGCGAGATCGGTCTCGATGCTGCGCAGGGTGCGGACGTCCACGACGATGCACACGGCCGCCTTGTCGCCCTCGGCGGTCCGGGTGGGCATGACGTAGACCTCGGCCAGGCCCTCCTCCCCCCGCGCACCGTCCGGCTGGTCCGGCATCCGGAAGGGGATCACCCCGGTCCACTCGCGTCCGTCGAGGATCTCGGCCATCTTGCGCTGGCCGCGCACCCGCAGGTCGGGGTCGATGAAGGCCTCTATGGGGTCCATTCCGACGGCGCGTTCGGCGGGGATGCCGAAGAGCTGCTCGGCGCGCAGGCTCCACTGGTCGACCAGCCCGCCGGGGTTGATCGCGAAGGACGCGACCTTGATGTAGTCGTAGATCGAGCCGGGCGGACTGCTCTGCCACATGGCGTCGCCGGGTGCCGCGGCAGCTTCCGCGGCCTGCTTCCTCGCGCCGTCCGACGGGTCCTCGGACTCCGTGGCCTTCGCTGGTATCTCGCTCACGCGAACCGTCCCCTCCAGCTCACCGCGCCCGGCACCGGTCACCGGGGGCGGCTGCCCGCAGTATCCAGCACTACGGCGCCGCACGACACGGTGTTCACGATCACAGCTCGGTCCAGGTGCTTTTCGGACCGCTCCGTGACAACACTTCCACTCTTCTAACCAGGGAACACGCCCGCGAATCACGTACGCGGGGACCGGTCGGGGGAGGGGAGCGCACGGTGGGCTGCACAGCGGCGGACGCACACCGCAGTTCGGCCTCGCGGGGCCTTCCGCGTCACCCGGGCACCGCCAGTTCGAACCAGACGGTCTTTCCGCTCGCGCCGGGCCGTGTGCCCCAGCGACGCGAGGAGCCGGCGACCAGTTGCAGGCCGCGTCCGCTCTCGTCCTCGGGCTGGGCGACGCGTTCGTGCGGCGGGTCCGGAAGCGGGTCGGAGACCTCCACCAGCAGCGTGTCGCCGAGCGTGGCCGGACGCACCAGCCGTACGCCGATGGGGCCCGTGGCATGCCGCATCGAGTTGGTGACCAGCTCACTGACCAGCAGTGCGGCCAGGTCGGCGACGCAGTCGAGGTCCCAGCCGTGCAACTGGCCGCGCACCGCGGCCCGGGCGGTGCGCACGGCGCCCGGCTCCGCGGGAAAGGACCACGCGGCGCAGTCGCCGTCGGTGTCGATCACGCCGATCACTTCCCAGGCCAGCAAGCCCACCCATGTCCGGTTTCATGGGATTAATGGGCACATACCCGATATCCGGCGGCCAGTACCGTACACAAGGGCGCACTGTGGCACGAACGGCGTATGAGGAGTTCTACGGGGCTCCCCCGCCGGGCCGCTCCGGGCAGGAAGCGGTCAGGGCGCGGTCAGCTTTTCGAGCTTTTCCACCGCCGGAACGTCCTGGTCGAGCCAGGGCACGTCCCAGATCCGGTCGGGGCCGAGCCAGCGCAGCTCGTCGTGGTCCTGCAGGGGCCGGGGCGCGGGCGAGCCGGGACGCAGGCGGGCGGTCCAGACCTGGAGGACGTACGGCGCCCGCAGCGGCCACTCCCCCGGCACGCGCTCGACCGGCTCGGCGTCGACGCCGAGTTCCTCGCGCAGTTCGCGCGTCAGGGCGTCTTCGGGCCGTTCCCCCGTCTCGACCTTGCCGCCGGGCAGCTCCCACCGTCCGGCCAGTTCGGCGGGCGCGCTGCGGCGCGCCGCGAGCAGTCGGCCGCCGTCGAGCAGGGCGGCCCCCACCACCACGATCCGTTCCGTCCTGGGCGTCATGGGGCGGAGCCTACGGGAAGGCACGGCCGGTCAGTTGTGACCGCCGTCCCCGTTCTGTCCTATGCGTTCGACCCAGTAGAGCTGCTTGTGCCCGCGGTCGTCGAAGCTGTCGGCGATCTTCTGGGCCTCGGCCCGCGTCGCGTACCTGCCGACGCGGTAGCGATTGCCGTTGTCGTCCTGCCGTATCACGATCCAGGGCAGCGAGACCGTGCCTTCACTCATGGCACCCACCGCCCCCGTCACTCCTTCTCGCACCGCCCCACCCGCTTCCCGTCCCGGGCCCCGGCAAGGCCCCGCCTAAGGAAACCGCAATCCGCATATGCCCGAGCGTACGCCCAACCTTCACGCAGCGAATACGCCTTTTCACAAAGAGGTACGCAACCAGCCAGAACGCCGGGGGCGCACGGGACCGAACGCGCCGTCGCCCGGGGTCGCCGCCTCGGGCGGGAGTCCGCCGGCGGAAACCGCGGCCACCTGGGAGAACGGCCGGATTGCAGCGCCCCGCCGGGCTCGGCCGCAGCCGGCCCGCCGGGGTGTCCGCCCGCTCGACGCGCCAAGGGTGTGCGCTACCTCACTCGGGGGAGCGTGCGAAAATCCGCCCGATGCCTCGCACCGGCACCGGAAGCCTCTCGGAACGTCACTTCACGGGCAGGTGGTAGGCGACCCGGTAGCGGTCCGCCGGGATCACCACGTCGGCGGTCTCCACCGGGCGGCCGGAGGCGAAGTAGGTGCGCTGGACGACCAGGACGACATGGCCGGGCACTCCGCCGAGCACGTGCAGTTCCTCGGCGAGGCCGGGGCGGGCGCCGACCTCCTCGGTGACGTTGTCCACGACGACGTCGATGGCCCGCATGCGCTCGACCACGCCCATGCCGCCGAGCGGCCCCTCCTCCGGGAGCATCACCGGGGTCCGGCCCGTGACGGCGAGGGGCTCCCAGGAGGTGGAGAGCATCATGGGCTCGCCCGCCTCCCGGAACAGGTACCTGGTGCGCATGACCCGGTCACCGACCTGGATCGCGAGCCGCTCGGCGATGGCGGTCCCGGCCTCGGTCTGCTCGCTGCCCGACTCCCAGCTGCCGCGCACCGACGCGTCGGCCTGCTCCTGCCGGAAGGGCGTCGCACCGCCGGCCGGCCGGTACCCGGAGCGGGCCACCCGTCGGGGCACGGGCCGTTCGCGCACGTACGTCCCCGAGCCGGAGCGGCCCTCGACCAGCCCCTCGGCCATCAGCACCTTGCGGGCCTCGAGCGCGACCGTGTCCGAGACGCCGTACTCCTCACGGATGCGGGCCTGGGAGGGGAGACGCGTGTGGGGCGGCAGTGAACCGTCGACGATCTTCTTGCGGAGATCACCCGCGACACGCAAGTACGCCGGCTGCTCACCGAAAGTCACTGGCCGCTCCCATCAGGTTGTACAGACAGCAACAGCCTGGCAACCGTGGGTTGTGCCGTGCAAGCAAAGGCCAGAGAATCACTCGATGTGATGACATGGGGGCGGGGAGGGCTTTACCCAGGCACTTTCTGCCCCGTATAGGGGTGCTCACACCAGGCGTTCTCACACCTGGATGCTGGTGTCTGCGCCGTCGTCACCCATGGGCGGAACGGTGGCCAGTCCCAGGGTCTTCCGCGCGGTGACCGCCTGGCGCGGCTGGATCAGGTCGAGCGCGGTGTCGTAGTGCTCGTAGAAGGCGTCCGCGTCCTCGGCCTTCGCGGCCTTCGCCCACTCCGCGCGCGCCTTGTCCAGGCGGGCGGCCAGGGCCGTGAGGGGCGTGCCGGCCCCTGCCGGCCAGTCGTGCGCCCGCAGCATCCGCGCCTGCTCGCCGAGCGCGACCGACACACGCCCCGCCCACGCCTTGTGCCCGGGCAGGTCGTCCTCCACGTATTCCGCTTCCGGCACGGTGTCCAGGGCCGCGTTGAGCACATGAGCGGCCTTCAGGTAGGCGACCTGGTCGGCGTCGAGGACGGTCTCGTCGTTGCGCAGCGAACCGGTGAGGTCGACGCCCTCGGTGGTGTTGCCGAACACGCAGGTGACCTCGCGGTCCCCGGCCGCCCAACTGCCCTCGGTCGGCGTGAAGTAGTAGACGTCGACGTCTCCCGGGACGGCCCAGCCGTCCATCGCGTAGCCGTCGCGGAGGCCCCAGCAGCGTTCGTCGGCGATGTCGGCGACCGTGTCGTCGCCGGGGTAGTCGCCGTCGATCAACTCGAAGGACGCGAACACCTCGCCGTCGTGCTCGCCGCCGCAGGGGACCTCGTCGAAGCCTTCGGTCGCGCCGCTCAGCCTGCCGCCGGGCGCGTCGAAGCACTTGCCCTCGCCCAGCGAGATGCTCGCGCCGTCGCGCGCGCCGTCCTTGAACCCCTGCCAGAAGTCGGACGCGCCGCCCGTGGCGAACAGCAGCACCCACAGCGCGAGTCCGATACCGGAGAGCACCACGCCGCCGACGGCCAGCCCCTTGCCGCGCTCACCGCGCCGGCGGATCTGCCGGAGCGCGACCAGCCCGAGCACCAGTCCCACACCGGGCAGGAAGCACAGCACGCCGAGCACGAGGGCGGCGATGGCTAGGCCGTTGACGGGCGCGGGGTGGGTGTAGGGGCTGTATCCCTGCGCCCACGGCTGGTACGGCGCCCCGTAGCCGGCGCCCGGCTGGTGCGGGTACGGCGGCGGAGCGTACGGGCCCTGCGCATACGGCTGAGGGGGCTGATACGGCTCCTGCGGCTGCTGGGGGCCGGGGGGCGGGGGTATGGACACCGGTACCGTGCTCCTGGGTCGGGCGGCGGCAGCGCAGCACCGGCGGCCGGCCCGCCGACTGGACTGACGTACGACTGGCCGCATGGTAAGCGGGGCGCGAGCGGGGGCGGAATGAGGGTGGGGCAGCCGGCGGGGAGCCGAGCGGGCGGCGAGGTCGTCGGGGCGGTGAACGGGCTGACCGCCCGGTGGGCGGCGACCACGGAGGGCGGTACGGCCTTCTCCGCGGCCGGCGTCTGGCCGCTGCTGGCCTTCCTGGCCGACGGCGCGGCCGGCCCGGCGCGGGCGGAGCTGGCGGGGGCGCTGGGCGTGCCCCCCGAACAGGCGGCCGGCGTAGCACGGGAGTTGCTCGCGACTCTGCGGTCGGTGTCCGGCCTGGACGCGGCGCTCGGCCTGTGGACGCACCACGGGCTGACCCTGCGCGAGGAGTGGCGGGCCGGGCTTCCGGCCGGGACCCACGGGACGTTCGGGGACGACCTCGTCACCGCGCAGGAACGGCTGGACGCCTGGGCGGCCGAGCGGACCGGCGGGCTGGTCGAGCGCATGCCGGTGACACTGGACCGGGAGGCGCGGATGGTGCTGGCCAGTGCCCTCGCGCTGGGCACGACCTGGCGCCAGCCCTTCAGGGAGCTGCCGCTGCGTCCGGACTCCGGTCCCTGGCAGGGCCGTACGCTGCGCGGGTTGTACCGGCGGAGCGTGCGGCCGGACCGGGTGGGCGTGACGGGCACTGCGGACGGCTTCGTCACCGCGCTGACGGTGCCCGGCGACAACGGCATCGACGTCCACCTGGTGCTCGGCGAGGAGCGCATGACACCGGGTCAGGTGCTGACCGCCGGAGTGGGGGTCGTGGAGCGCACGCTGCCGCTCACCGGGGGTGGTCTGCTGCCGCACGGGCACGTCGGCCCGGGCCTGCATGTGGAGCAGCAGCCGGCCGTCGAGCCGGAGCCGACGACGCTGGACGTGCGGACGGTGGCGTACGAGGTGCGGGCCGACCACGACCTGCCGGCCCTCGCGGGCCTGTTCGGGCTGACGGCGGCGACGGACACGCGGCACGGCCACTTCCCCGGCATCAGCGCCTTCCCGCTCGCCGTGGGGGCGGGCCGCCAGTCGGCGCTCGCCCAGTTCGGCCCGCTCGGCTTCCGTGCCGCGGCGGTGACGGCGGTCATGCCGGTGGCGGGCAGCGGGCCGCCCCGGTACCGCCACGAGACCACGGTCGTCCGCGTCGCCTTCGACCGGCCCTTCGGCTTCCTCGCCGTCGACCGCGCGTCCCGGCTGGTGCTGGTGGCGGGCTGGGTGACGGACCCGGCGCCGTATCCGGTCAGGGCGTTCCCGGGCGCTGCTCCTCCAGGACGCTGACGCAGCGGGCGAGGAGCGCGGCCAGCGTGTCCCGCTCCTCCTCGGTGAACTCGGCGGCGAGGGCGCGCTCGACGCGTACGGCGCGCGCGTCGGCGTCGGCCAGCACGGTACGGCCCTCGTCCGTCAGGCGCGTCTCCAGGACGTTCTTGTGCCACTCGTGCGGGGTGCGGGCGATCAGGCCGCGGTCCTGGAGGTTCTTCAGGACCGTGTTCATGGTGGGCGGCGTGACTCCGCAGAGCCGGGCCAGGGCGGCCGCCGAGATGCCGGGCTTGTCGGAGAGGTGGAGCAGCGCGGCGTACTGCGCGACCGTCACGCCCGCCGGCTTCAGCACCGCGGTCTTGGTCGCGTTGAGGGCCTGCTCGGCCCGCTTGAGGTGGGAGCCGAGGCGCTCGGACGCGGGCATGGAGGTCATCACCCGCGCATGGTAGCGGGCACGTACACCCATTCAACTCCAGGTGAGAGTTAATACATTGACGAGCATTAGAGTTCTAATCTAGCTTCGTGGCCATACAGAAGTGACGGTTCAATCGACCCGAGAGGCATCGGCACCCGTGTCCCGTTCGATCCACCGCCGTACGTTCCTGACCGCCACCGCGGCCGCCGCCCTGGCCGTCACCGCCCCCGGGCCCGCCCGGGCGGCCACCGGGCCCCGCATCTCCACGGCCTTCGCCCTCCCCGACGAGCGCGCCTATCCCGAGGGCATCGCCCTCGACCCACGCACGGGTGACGCCTACGTCGGCTCGTACACCACCGGTGCGGTCTACCGCGCCGCGGCCGGAAGCCGCGCCGCCCGGGTCTTCCTGCCGGCGGGCGCCGACGGCCGGACCACGGCCAACGGTCTGAAGGTCGACCGCGCGGGCCGCCTGTGGGTGATCGACTCGACCGCCGGGATCGACGTGTACGACCTGCGCGACCGCTCCCTGACAGCCCGGTTCGAGCTGCCGGACGGCGACGGCCGCTTCCTGAACGACCTCGTGATCACCGCCGACGGCACGGCGTACGCCACCGACAGCGTGCGTCCGCTGATCTACCGCGTCACCCCGGCCGAGGTGGCCCGCGCCCGCGGCGGAAGGGCGCCCCTCACCGCGCGCTACGACCTGAGCGGGGCCCTGCCCCCGCACCCGCCCGCGGCCTACACCCTGAACGGCATCACCGCCTCCCCCTGCGGGCGCCTGCTGTTCGCCGTCGACATGACCGGCGGCGGCCTGTACCGGGTGGCCGTGGCCGACGGCTCGGTGCGTCAAGTCACCCTGCACGGAGGCGACCTGGTGCACGGTGACGGCCTGGAGCTGGCGCACGGCACCCTGTGGGCCGCCCACAACGCCGGCAACACCCTCACCCGCTGGCACCTGTCCCCCGACGGCACCACGGCCCGCCTCACCCGCCGCCTGACCGACCCCGCCCTCCAGACCCCGACCACCCTGGCCCTCGACCACCACGGCCTGCTGGTCGTCCGCTCCCAGTTCGACAAGGGCGGCCCGATGGGCCCGGGGGTACCGGAGACACCGTTCACGGTGGCCCGGGTGACGGGGATGTGACACGGGCCATCGGGGGTCCGCGCACCGCCCCGGCACGGAAATGAGTGAGGGCCGGCCCCCGGAGGAGCCGGCCCCAAGCTTGGCCAGGCGACTCAGCCGCCCTGCTGCAGCTATTGCTGTTGTTGTTGCTGCTGCTGTTGCTGCTGCTGCTGCTGTTGTTGCTGCTGTTGTTGCTGCTGCTGCTGTTGTTGCTGCTGCTGTTGTTGCTGCTGTTGCTGTTGTTGCTGCTGCTGTTGTTGCTGCTGTTGCTGTTGTTGCTGCTGCTGTTGCTGCTGTTGCTGCTGCTGGCCCCTACTGCACGGACGCATCGGGTCGAGGGTCGTGACCGTGGGCGCCTTCTCGTGAGCCGATGCCACCACAGCAGCGGGGGGTGCAGCACCGTACGTTTCCCCGGCGAAACCCGCTGGGAACGCCAGAGCAGCGATGAGCGCCGGGGTGAGCCGGATGAGGTACCGCTTGCCACGCATGACCTTTCTCCCTTCGACCACCGGGGACGAAAGACAGTCGCCCGTCCATGACCGGCGCCCCTCATCAGGGCCGTGCAAGGACGAACGCCGCCTCCAGCAGCAGAATCACACGCAGCCCAACACGCATCAAGAAACCGACTATCATAGGAGTGGAGGTCATCGGAACAGCCAGCGGTCATAGTCGCCCAACAGAGGCGACGACGATGGAATGACCTCAACGGCCAGCGGGGACTGCGCACTTCGCTCGGATTCGCACAGTCACCCAGTTGTAAGTCCGCCTCGAACGCCGCCTCCAACAGGAGCTTCACGCGCGCAGGTCCGCGCAGGTCACCCATCAAGAAACCGACTATCCTACGAGTAGGGGTCTTCGGCGGTAACCATCCGTACCAGCCGTCAAACAGAGGGAACGACGGATGAATTACGACCCACGGCGAGCGGAACTCGCGGACTTCCTCAGAACACGACGGCTGGCCCTTCAGCCGGAACAGGTCGGCCTTCCGTCCCGAACTTCGCGGAGAACGCCCGGCCTGCGCCGGGAGGACGTCGCCGACCTGGCGGGCATCAGCTCATGCTGGTACTCCCAGCTCGAGCAGGCTCGGGACATCAGGGTCTCGGACCACGTCCTCAACTCACTTGCCGGGGCCCTTCGTCTCGACGCCGAAGAGCGCGACTACCTGCTGGCCCTGGCGAACGAGGATGCCCGTTCCAGCGCGAACGTACCCGCGGATGGTGCACCCCCGGCGCTCCAGCGCATCCTGGACAGCCAGCTTCCGCATCCGGCATTCGCCCTCGGTCCCCGGTTCGATATTCTCGCCTGGAACCGGGCGAGCACCGATGTCTATGGCGATGTGGCCCAAATAACGCCGGCACGCCGCCATTTGCTGTGTCTCTTTTTCAGCGATCACATGCGCGAACTGATTCAGAACTGGGAGCCGAGCGCCCGCTCCCTGCTGGCCGAGTTCCGTGCGGCGACCGGACTCTACGTCCACGAACCGTGGTTCACGGCACTGGTGCGCGAACTGAGCCAGAAAAGCCCGGACTTTTGCGGGTGGTGGCGGCAGCACGAGATCGGAAGGCATGGCGTCACCACCCGGGAGGTGAAGCACCCCTTTGTCGGACGCATGATGCTGGAGGAGACCGCGCTCGTGATCGACGACCGCTCGGGCCGACGGGTCGTTCTGGGGATTCCCCAACCCGGCACCGGCACCGAGGACAAACTGACGGCGCTCTACTGGCGGTACCAGCGTGTGCAGGCACCGGCCTCGATGTGACACGCGTCGATGTGACACCCGCCGCGCCCGCGGCGCCTCACACCCGGCGGTGGACGGGCCCGGTCTCCTTCTGGGCTATCGGCGGTATGGGCCGCAAGCCCTGCATCCACCGCACCGCCCACCGCACCGCCCGCCTCACACGGTCGACCAGCCAGTGCAGCACAGCGGTCGGCAGGAAGAACGCGTCCGCGGTGACCATCGCCAGGGTGAAGAACGGCAGGCCGAGCACAGTCCCGATACCCACGTGCATGAACATCATGATCGCGACCATCACGGTCCGCACACGCCTGTTGAAAAGCGTGAAGGGGAAAGCGACTTCGACGATCACCGTGCCGTAGGTCAACAGCAGGACGATCAGGCTGTTGCTCGCGATGGCGTGGGACAGAGCGGGCCACGGGGTGACGTGGCCGAGGTGCAGCACGTAGTAGAGCGCCGTGCCGTCCTGCCAAGGGGAGCCCAGGATCTTGTACCAGCCGGAGGTCGCGTAGATCAGGCACACCTGGATCGCGACCATGAGCATCGCACCCGCGTGCACCACGTTGCCGACCATCTCCATCACGGTGCGGGGTTCCCCCGGGGCGTAGCGGCGCACCGCCCACCACGCCAGCTGCGCGAGGGCGAAGCCCCAGAGCAGCAACGCCCAGCCCGTGCCCAGTTCGCCCAGTCCGGTGACCAGGGCGAGCACGGCGGTGAAGAACGCCCACAGGGCCACCCCGACCACGTCCCGGCCGCCGTCGCGGCCGACCGCGGAGCGCCGGGCGTCCAGGGACCAGACCCGACCGCAGCGCGCGAACACGAGGTAGATCGCCATGACGTGGATCACACTGTCGCCAGGGCCACCCACGAAGGGGTTCCGGTTCTGGATCGCGAGCACACCGATCATGAACAGCAGCGAGGCGGTACGGGTCCGCCAGCCGACGAGCATCATCACCGCCGCGGCGATCGCCGCCAGGTAGACGATCTCGAACCACAGCCGGCCGTCGTGCCACATGAGCACGGTGAAGCCGCCGTTCGTGGCATTCCATTCACGGGCCATGTCCCAGCTCCACGGGCTGCCCGGCCCGTAAAGCTCGTTGCGGTGCACCCACTCGCGCAACACCAGGGCGAGCCAGGTGAGCGAGAAACCGATACGGATGACGGCCGACTGGTACGGCGCGACGGGTCCGCCGGTGATGCGCACGAGACCCTGCCGGACAGCGCTGCCTGTGCGGCGCCACAGGCGTATGCGAAGGGGCGGCGCGGATCCACGGCCGGGCGTCGCCGGAGAGTACGCGGTCACTGGAAGTCCTCCGCCTCGACGGTCCACCACGGCTCGACCAGGTAGCCGGTCCCGGTGTCGATGTAGTGATCGCTCCACAGAGGCGCCGCGATGGGTGTACTGGCCGAGCGCATCTGCAGGGACTGCACGGCGCCGCCGCTGACGTACGGGCCGAAACGATGGGCGGCGATCCGCAGCACGTACTGCTGCATCTGCTTTCCGTACAGGCCGGCCGGGCGGCCCTTGTCGTCGAGCGAGGAGACGAAGTTGGCCCAGGCGGAGCGGAGTTGGTTCTGCTGCGCTTGGCTGGGGAAAGGATTGTGCCTGATCCACCCCTCGTCCAGCGCGGTCAGGTCGACCCATTCGGTGGTGAACGGAACCCCGTTGGACCGTACGACCTGAACGCGCGCCTGCACATGAATATTCGCCGACGTCGGCTCGGGGGCGAAGAACTTCCAGTTCTGTGCGAATTCGGGCTGGACGTACTTGTCGATACCAGCGGCGTGCTGCCGGGAGAGCGAGTTCGAAGGGGCGACACTGAGGAAGAGCACCGCCGAGTGCACGGCGACCGCGACCAGGACACCCACCACCGAGAGCGCGATGACGATCAGCGACACCGGTGAGAGACCCGACAGGCCGGCCGGTCCGCCGACGTGACGCGCAGCCGGCCCTTCGCCCCGACCCGTATTTCCCTGAACCCGCCCGCTCGGCGTGTACCGGTCCGGCAGCGGCTCGCCCGAAGCCCTCACATCAGGCGGTGGCATGGCGTTGCCGTATCTGCTTCTTCATGATCATCCTCGCGGGAAAATATCGAGTGACCCTGACGTGAAGTCTGCACGTGAGCGCCGGCGCACTGCCGTTGTACGGTGCGACCACATACCTCGGCTACTTCTTCCCGATTCAACGAACAGGGCTCGTCTCGTCGACTGGGACGATCAGGGAAGAATGACCGGTCCATTGCGCACCGGACCCAGATACGAATCTACTGTGTTTTCCGCGATGTTCAACTCGGTGGCGGGCTCTTTGCCCGCCGCCGAGTCAGAGTTCCCGCATCTCGCGGCCGGTGACCACGAGGGCCTCTTTACTTGACCTTGGATCGCTTATCGCACGAGCACTTCACACTGACCGACTGGGACTGCGACTGGGACTGGGACTGGGTGTTGGTGACGGTGACGGAGACGCTGATGGAACCCTGCTCCTGGAAGGTGACGGGGCCACCCTTGGAGACGCGGAAGCTGCTGGCGACGGTCTTCCCCGCCAGGGAGGGCGAGAGACCCACGGTCAGGGTGATCGGCATGTATGCCTGCCGGGGTCCCAGGTCGTCGGAACGGATGCAGTCCAGGGCGCGTGACGACGTCGTACAGCTCCAGCCGCTTCCGCCGGCAGCCAGCGCGGTCATGCCCGCGGGCAGGCTAGCGGTGACCCTGGTGGCGTCCCCGTCGGTCGCATCCGGCCCGGCGTTGCCGACGGTGATGGTGTAGGTCCCCGTCCCGCCCGCGACGAACGCCTGCTGGTGGGACTCGGCGATGGTCAGCGAGGGCCCGCCGTCGGCGTGCGCAGGCGCGACGAGCGAGGCCGACAACCCGGCCGCCATCACGACCGGAAGCGAAGCGACCAGCAGCCGTCGTCGCGATTCTTGCATCATTCGTGCCTCCTGGAGGAACTGTCGGTCATCCCCTGCCACTGCGTTTCCCGGGTGGTTCGGACATGGGATCCGGCCCGCAGGAGCGGGGAGATGACAAGGTGTGGGAACCGCAGGCCTCGGAATCCGACGACCTGGGCGCATGTACATATACCTTTGGGAAATACCGCGCACTACGCGGATTGGCCATACACGCTTCCCGAGCACCCGACCAGCCCATCTCGTTACGGCAACCAGAGCACGGCGCATTGGGCCGCGGTTCGTGATTCCTCGAGCAGTTCTTTCGGCACTTGGAGAACAGATTCCCAGGGCATGAGAAAGGGGCCCGCCTCCGCAGAGACGGGCCCCTTTCGGCCTTGCCGGATCAGCGATGTGGCGCTGCGTCAGACGTTGAACCTGAACTCCACCACGTCCCCGTCCTGCATGACGTAGTCCTTGCCCTCCATGCGGGCCTTGCCCTTGGCGCGGGCCTCGGCGACCGAGCCGGTCTCGACCAGGTCCCCGAAGGAGATGACCTCGGCCTTGATGAAGCCCTTCTGGAAGTCGGTGTGGATCACACCGGCCGCCTCGGGGGCGGTGGCGCCCTTCTTGATGGTCCAGGCGCGGGACTCCTTGGGGCCGGCCGTCAGGTAGGTCTGCAGGCCGAGGGTGTCGAAGCCGACGCGGGCCAGCGTGGCGAGGCCGGGCTCGTGCTGCCCGACGGACTCCAGCAGCTCCAGGGCCTCCTCCTCGTCCAGCTCGGCCAGGTCGGCCTCCAGCTTGGCGTTGAGGAAGATCGCCTCGGCGGGGGCGACCAGGGCGCGCTGCTCGTTCTTGAAGTCCTCGTCGACCAGCTCGTCCTCGTCGACGTTGAAGACGTAGAGGAAGGGCTTGGTGGTGAGCAGGTGCAGGTCGTGCAGCAGCTCGTTGCGTTCCGTGCCCTGGACGATGCCGTGCGCGAAGAGCGTGTCGCCCTTCTCGAGGATCTCCTTGGCCTCCTCGACCGCCTTGACCTTGGGCGCGATGTCCTTCTTGATCCGGGACTCCTTCTGGAGACGCGGCAGGACCTTCTCGATGGTCTGGAGGTCGGCGAGGATCAGCTCGGTGTTGATCGTCTCGATGTCGTCCTTCGGCGAGACCTTGCCGTCGACGTGCACGACGTTCTCGTCCTTGAAGGCGCGGATCACCTGGCAGATCGCGTCGGACTCACGGATGTTCGCGAGGAACTTGTTGCCGAGGCCCTCGCCCTCGGAGGCGCCGCGCACGATGCCGGCGATGTCGACGAAGTCGACCGTGGCCGGAAGAATGCGCTCCGAGCTGAAGATCGAGGACAGCTTGGCGAGGCGGGCGTCGGGGACACCGACGACGCCGACGTTCGGCTCGATCGTGGCGAACGGGTAGTTGGCCGCCAGCACGTCGTTCTTGGTCAGGGCGTTGAACAGGGTCGACTTGCCGACATTCGGCAGGCCGACGATTCCGATCGTGAGCGACACGTTTGCGACTTCCCGTAGATGAGAGGGCCAGGGGCTGCCAGGGGCCAGAGACACTGGCCGATCCCCCAGTCTACGGCGTCCCGCACGAGGGGCTCGCGGGAGCGTCGATCGCCCGGCCAAGCTCTCCCCACCGGCGTGTCTGAGGGGCGATTCGGCACATAAACAGACCTAGGTTGGTCCAGTGGAGCAGCACAGGACACGACCCCCGAACGACGGACGCCGACGAGGCACGCCGCAGGGCTCCCTGCCTTCGCAGGCCCGGCGCCGGCCCGGCGGCGAGAGGCCCGGCGGCGAGCGCAGGCCCCGACCGGGCTCGGAGCGGGCCTTACGGCAGGCCCGGCGCCCCCGGCCCGCGCCGCCCGGTCCGCGGCTGCCGAACCCCCGGCTCACCGGGCTCGGCAGCGGCGTCTTCTGCGCCGTGGTGATGTTCCTGCTCGGCTGCCTGGACCAGTTCCTGTTCGGCGGGTCCCCCTCGCTGTACGGGGTGCTGTTCCTGCTGATGTGCGGCCTGACCGCGCTGTGGGTGCACGAGGGGGACCTGCCGAGCGCGCCCGTGGTCGTACCGGTCGCGTTCGCCGTGGGGCTGCTGCCCGTCACCGACGGCAGCGGGGGGCTGCTCGGCCGTCTGATGGGGCTCGTCACCGGGCTCGCCACCCAGGCCGGCTGGCTGTACGGGGGGACGCTCACCGCCGGCGTGATCGTCCTCGTCCGCCGGGTGCGGTGGGTACGGCGGCGCCGGCGGCGGCTCTGAGCGGCTAGGCCTCCTGCGCGGCCCTCATCGCCGCTCCGACGATCCCCGCGTTGTTCTGCAGCTGCGCGGGCACGATCTCGGCCTTGACGCCCTCGATGAGGTGCAGGAACTTGTCGGCCTTGCGGCTGACCCCGCCGCCGATGACGAACAGTTCCGGAGAGAACAGCATCTCCACGTGGGCCAGGTATTTCTGCACGCGGTGCGCCCACTGCTGCCAGCTCAGCCCGTGGTCGTCCTTGGCCTTGCTGGAGGCGCGCTTCTCCGCGTCGTGGCCGCTCAGCTCCAGGTGGCCCAGCTCCGTGTTCGGCACCAGGACGCCGTCCACGAAGACGGCGCTGCCGATGCCGGTGCCGAAGGTGAGCAGGACGACCGTGCCCCGTCTGCCCCGTCCGGCGCCGAACTGCATCTCGGCCACGCCCGCCGCGTCGGCGTCGTTGACCACGGTCACCGGCAGCCCGCCCAGCCTGCCGCCGAACAGCGCGCGCGCGTCCGTGTCGATCCAGCTCTTGTCGACGTTCGCCGCCGTACGGACCATGGCTCCGCCGGTGACCACTCCGGGGAAGGTCAGCCCGACCGGGCCGGTCCAGCCGAAGTGGTCGATCACCTGCTTGACCCCGTCGGCCACGCCGTCGGGCGTCGCCGGGTGCGGGGTGAGCACCTTGCAGCGCTCCTTCGCCAGGTCGCCCCTGTCCAGGTCCACAGGGGCGCCCTTGATCCCGGATCCGCCGATGTCCACGCCGAAGATCTGCATGGCACCACGTTACGACGGCCCACGGACAGTCACTAAGGGGTACGGCGGCGCGTACGGCCGCCCGTCACCCGGCGGCGGTCTCCGAGGCGCCCGAGCCGCCGCGCTGGGCGACCAGGGCCGCCGCCTCGTCGCGCAGGTCGCGCCGGAGTTCCTTGGGCAGCGAGAAGGTGATGGACTCCTCGGCCGCCTTGACGAGTTCCACGTCCCCGTAGCCGCGCTCGGCGAGCCACTCCAGGACCTGCTCGACCAGCACCTCGGGCACGGAGGCGCCGGAGGTGACGCCGACCGTGGTGACGCCCTCCAGCCAGGCCTCGTCGATCTCGTCGGCGAAGTCGACCAGGTAGGCCTCGCGGGCGCCGGCGAGCTTGGCGACCTCGACCAGCCGCTTGGAGTTGGAGGAGTTGCGCGAGCCGACCACGACGACCAGCTCGGCCTCGGCGCCCATCTGCTTCACGGCGAGCTGGCGGTTCTGCGTGGCGTAGCAGATGTCGTCGCTGGGCGGGGAGACGAGGCCCGGGAACTTGGTCTTCAGGGCGTCGACGGTCTCCATCGTCTCGTCGACGGAGAGGGTGGTCTGGGACAGCCACACGACCTTCGAGGGGTCGCGGACCTCGACCTTGGCGACGTCCTCGGGGCCGTCGACCAGCTGGATGTGGTCGGGAGCCTCGCCGGAGGTGCCGATGACCTCCTCGTGCCCCTCGTGCCCGATCAGGAGGATGTCGTAGTCGTCGCCCGCGTAGCGGACGGCTTCCTTGTGGACCTTGGTGACCAGGGGGCAGGTGGCGTCGATGGTGGCGAGCCGGCCCTGCCGGGCCTCCTCGTGCACCACGGGCGCGACGCCGTGCGCCGAGAACATGACGATGTTGCCGGGCGGCACCTCCTCCGTCCGCTCGACGAAGACGGCGCCCTTCTTCTCCAGGGTCTGCACGACGTACTTGTTGTGGACGATCTCGTGCCGGACGTAGATCGGGGCCCCGTACTGCTCGAGGGCCTTCTCGACGGCGATCACGGCGCGGTCCACACCCGCGCAATAGCCTCGGGGTGCGGCGAGCAGGACACGGCGGCCAGGCGAAGCGGTCATGGGTCCCATCGTAAGGCCGCGTTCGGCGCCGCAGAGATCGCGTCGCCTCGGCCCGGCGGGGAAGACCGGTTCCCGTGTCCGACACCGGAACGACAGCCTCCGTGGTGGCCGCGATCGCGATGGCGTTCACCGCGTTCAGCTACGCGCAGACGGTGCGGGTCGTGCCGCGGGCGGGCTCGGTGTTCGCCCACGCGCGCCGATCAGCCCCCGCCGGCCCGCACCCGGAGTGCGGCCCCGCAGCCCGCCGGCGCCGCACTGTCGGCACCGCCCATTAGGCTCGCCGCATGGCTGTGAACACGTCCCCCGAGGCCCCGCTCCCCGTCGGCGAGGTGTCCCGGATGATCGGGGGCTGGATCGACCGGCTCGGGGCGGTGTGGGTCGAGGGGCAGATCACCCAGTTGTCGCGGCGCCCCGGCGCGGGGGTCGTGTTCCTGACGCTGCGCGATCCGTCGCACGACATCTCCGTCGGCGTGACCTGTTACCGCCAGGTCTTCGACGCCGTCGCGGACGTCGTCGGCGAGGGCGCCCGCGTCGTCGTACTGGCGAAGCCCGAGTGGTACGCCCCGCGCGGCCAGCTGTCGCTCAGGGCCGCCGAGATCAAGCCCGTCGGCGTCGGCGAGCTGCTGGCGCGGCTGGAGCGGCTGAAGAAGGCGCTCGCGGCGGAAGGGCTGTTCGCACCGGAGCGGAAGAAGCCGCTGCCGTTCCTGCCGCAGCTGATCGGCCTGGTGTGCGGGCGGGCCTCCGCCGCGGAGCGGGACGTGCTGGAGAACGCCCGGCACCGCTGGCCCGCCGTCCGCTTCGAGGTGCGCAACGTCCCCGTGCAGGGCGTGCACGCCGTCCCGCAGGTCGTGCAGGCGGTGAAGGAGCTGGACGAGATCGACGACGTGGACGTCATCATCGTCGCGCGCGGCGGCGGCAGCGTGGAGGATCTGCTGCCCTTCTCCGACGAGCAGCTCGTGCGGGCGGTGGCGCAGTGCCGTACGCCCGTCGTGTCCGCCATCGGGCACGAGCCGGACAACCCGCTCCTGGACCACGTCGCCGACCTGCGCGCCTCCACCCCGACCGACGCGGCGAAGAAGGTCGTCCCGGACGTGGGCGAGGAGTTCGAGCGGGTGCGGATGCTGCGGGACCGCGCCCGGCGCTGCGTGCACGCGTTCCTGGAGCGGGAGGAGCGCGGCCTTGCGCACGCGCTGGCCCGGCCCTCGATAGAGGACCCGCACCGGATGATCGACGAACGGGCCGATCAGGTGGCGTCCCTGACCGAGCGGAGCCGGCGGACCCTCGGGCATCTGCTGGACCGCGCGGACTCGGAGCTGACGCACACCCACGCGCGCGTGGTGGCCCTCTCCCCCGCGGCCACGCTGAAGCGGGGTTACGCGGTGCTGCAGAAGGCCGACGGGCATGTGGTGCGGGACCCGGAGGAGGTCGCGCGGGGCGAGGCGCTGCGGGCCCGGGTCGCCGACGGCGAATTCACAGTGAAGGTGGGCGAATGACGAGCAAGGTGGACGGGGCGCTCTCGTACGAGCAGGCGCGGGACGAGTTGGTCGAGGTCGTACGGCGCCTGGAGGCGGGCGGTACGACGCTGGAGGAGTCCCTGGCGCTGTGGGAGCGCGGCGAGGAGCTGGCCAAGGTGTGCCGGCGCTGGCTGGAGGGGGCGCGGGCCCGGCTGGACGCGGCCCTGGCCGAGGAGACCGACGAAGCGGAAGCCGAGTAGGCACAGCGCCCCGGAGCTGTGAAGAGGATCACCATGCTCCGGTTTTTGTTGAAGGTTGAACTTCATTGGACGTAGGCTCGAGCCGTCAGCCGGTCCGGGCCCCCTCGGACCGGACGCGCATCCGAGGAAGTCACGCATGTCTCTCGTTCTTGACCCCGCCGCCCAGGACCTGCTGTTCCGCGAGGCCCGCACCGCGAACACCTTCACCGACGAGCCGGTGACCGAGGAGCAGGTCCAGGCGATCTACGACCTGGTCAAGTACGGTCCCACCGCCTTCAACCAGACCCCGCTGCGCATCACCCTGGTCCGCTCCGCCGAGGCCCGTGAGCGCCTGGTGCAGCACATGGCCGAGGGCAACCGGGCCAAGACCGCCGCCGCCCCGCTGGTCGCGATCCTCTCCGCGGACAACGAGTTCCACGAGGAGCTGCCGGCCCTGTTCCCGGCCTTCCCGCAGGCCAAGGACCTCTTCTTCGCCGAGCGCCCGGCCCGTGAGGGCTCCGCCGCGCTGAACGCCGCCCTGCAGGCCGCCTACTTCATCGTCGGCGTCCGCGCCGCCGGCCTGGCCGCCGGCCCGATGACCGGCTTCGACTTCGAGGGCGTCCGCAAGGAGTTCCTGGACGACGACCACACCCCGCTGATGGTCGTCAACATCGGCAGGCCGGGCCCGGACGCCTGGTACCCGCGCTCGCCGCGACTGGCGTACGACGACGTGATCACCACGGTCTGAGCCACCCCGCGGACAGCCACCGCGGACGCACGACGAAGGCCCCCGGCAGTGCCGGGGGCCTTCGTCGTGCGTCCGTCGCGCCTTCGTCGCAGGCGCCGGTCACTGCATCTTCAGCGCCGCCGCCATCTTCGTCAGGTCGGCGAAGGGCGCCGTGCCGGCCACCACGGTCGTGGAGCCGGGCGTGTCCCGCAGCACGAGGGCGTCGTAGCGGCCGCCGGTGTAACGGGTCCAGGTACGGTCGCCGATCTTCTCGGTCTGCTTCGTCGCCGAGCCGCCCTGACTGGCCTCGTCGATGAAGTCGGCGGGCTTCTCCGTGGACTGCTCGACCTGCACGTACTGGCCGTCCGGGGTCTGGAAGCCCAGGTGCCAGCGTTCGGCCTTCTCGCCCTGGAAGCGCACGGAGGTCGGCTTCCAGCTGCTCGGGAGCCCTTCGGGCGCGGCCACCGGATAGCTCACCGCACGCCGGGCCGTGAGCAGCTCGACCCGGTAGTCGACCCGCTTGAGATCGGGAGCGCGATCGTCGTGCGGGATGGTGAGGAAGTAGACGACCGCCGCCGCGATCCCGATGAGAGCCAGGGAGAGGATCATGTCCCGGGCCGTCTTCTGCTTACCGTTCGAACCTGCCACGCCCTCTATCGTCGCAGGTGCCCCAAGTGCTCATCCGTGGGGTCCCCTGCTCATTTTGACCGCCCAGCGATAGAGTCAGGATCCAATACCCTCATCCGGCCGTCGTCGTATCAGAAAGGTGCGCTCCGATGACCGAAAATCATCATCTGCCGTCCGAACTGGATGTTCCCTCCGAGGCCCCTGACCGCAACCTCGCCCTGGAACTCGTACGGGTGACCGAAGCCGCCGCGATGGCGGCGGGCCGCTGGGTGGGGCGTGGCGACAAGAACGGCGCCGACGGCGCCGCGGTGCGCGCCATGCGGACCCTCGTCTCCACCGTGTCGATGAACGGTGTCGTCGTCATCGGCGAGGGCGAGAAGGACGAGGCCCCGATGCTCTTCAACGGGGAACAGGTGGGTGACGGCACCGGCCCCGAGGTCGACATCGCCGTCGACCCGATCGACGGCACCACGCTGACGGCCAAGGGCATGCCGAACGCGATCGCCGTCCTCGCCGCCGCCGAGCGCGGCGCCATGTTCGACCCGTCCGCCGTGTTCTACATGGACAAGCTGGTCACCGGCCCCGAGGCGGCGGACTTCGTCGACATCAACGCGCCCGTGGAGGTGAACATCCGCCGGATCGCCAAGGCCAAGCGGGCCAAGCCGGAGGACGTCACCGTCGTCATCCTGGACCGGCCGCGGCACGAGGGCCTGATCCGGGAGGTCCGGGAGGCCGGCGCGCGCATCAAGCTGATCTCCGACGGCGATGTCGCCGGCTCGGTGTACGCGCTGCGCGAGGGCACCGGCGTCGACCTGCTGCTCGGCGTCGGCGGCACTCCCGAAGGCATCATCTCGGCCTGCGCCGTGAAGTGCCTCGGCGGCACGATCCAGGGCAAGCTGTGGCCCAAGGACGACGAGGAGCGGCAGCGGGCGATCGACGCCGGCCACGATCTCGACCGGGTGCTCACCACCGACGACCTGGTGTCCGGGGAGAACGTCTTCTTCGTCGCGACCGGCATCACCGACGGTGAGCTGCTGCGGGGCGTGCGGTACCGGTCCGACACCGCGTTGACCGAGTCGATCGTGATGCGGTCGAAGTCGGGGACGGTGCGGCGGATCGACTCCGAGCACCGGCTGCGCAAGCTGCGCGCCTACAGCGCGGTCGACTTCGACCGGGCCAAGTAGGACCTGCTCTGCTCGCAAGGGGTGCGGGTCGTCTCGCGCGTGCCGGTCCATTCCGGTTTCTCGCGCCGTTCCCCGCGCCCCTGACCTGGGGAAGCGCCCTCTGTGCGGAGAGGGCGCCCCCGTCGGGGCTCAACCCGCTATGCGGTTCGCCGTCGCCCTCGCCGCCTTCTTCAGTTCCAGGTCGCGCCGGCGGCGCCTCGCCAGGACCACGCGACGCTCCGCCGCCGTGAGGCCGCCCCAGACGCCGTAGGGCTCGGGCTGGAGGAGAGCGTGTTCGCGGCACTCGACCATGACCGGGCAACGGGCGCAGACGCGCTTGGCCGCCTCCTCGCGGGACAGCCGGGCGGCCGTCGGCTCCTTGGACGGGGCGAAGAACAGGCCGGCCTCGTCGCGCCGGCACACCGCCTCGGTGTGCCAGGGGGCGTCCTGGTCCCTGTCTCGCGCTGACGCACGCTGGGCCGGCACAGCAGCTACCTGCAAGGACGAATGCGGCGGTTGCAGCACGGTCTACTCCTGACGACGGCTTCGCGAGCGAGAGACGATGCAGCAAGGCCTACCCGCTGTGCGCGCGCCTATGCACTGCGTTCCCAACCGCGGGCGCACGACGGCGCGTTCACGCCCCCGCCCCCGTACCGCGAGCGGACGGGATCCTTCCGGCCGTCGGCGGGCCGGCGACCGTCAGCGGTCCAGGTGCTTGCGCAGTTTGCGGTCCACCTTGTCCTGGACGCGCTCCAGGATGTCCGCCACCAGCTTGCCGCGCCTGGGCCGTGCCTCCACGTTGCCGAGGACCGCCCAGCCGTCCACGTAGACGACCGGGGCGTCGGACTCGACCGAGTCCAGCGGGCTCACCTCGAAGCTGCCCAGCACTCCGCCGCCGGTGCCGCGCAGCGAGATGTTCTCCGGGACGCGGATCTGGACGTCGCCGAAGACCGAGACCGCCTTGATCACGACCTGCTGATACTCGAAGATCGCCTCGCCGAGGTCGATCTCGACGCTGCCGAAGACCGCGTACGCGTGCAGCCGGCGGCCGGCGCGCCAGCGGCCCCGGCGCACGGCGCTGCTGAACACGGCCACCACGTTGGCGTCGGCCTCGGCCGGGATCTCGCCGGGCGCGGGGCGCGGCGGCACGGGCGTGTAGGCGGGGCCGGCGGGCCGCTGGTGGGCCGCGGGCAGGTCCCGGATGAAGACCTCCAGCTCGCCCACCGTCTTGGTGTGCAGCACCCCCTCGACGCGCTCGGCGTGCTCCTCGGCGGTCAGCCGGCCCTCGGCGAGGGCCTCGCGGAGGATGTCGGCGACCCGGTCACGGTCGGCGTCCGAGGCACGCAGTTCGGAGACGCGCGGTCCGGCGTCCTGGACGGGGGCGGGCTTCTGAAGGTCCACGGCAGCAGCGTACCGAAACGCGATAGATCGCGACTAGGGGTGGGGAGGCCCCCGGGCGCGTCGCGGCCACTGAGCCCCACCTCACATGCACTGAGCCTTACCTCACAGGTTCCGTGTCGGCGGCAGGTTCTAGGCTGGTGAGGCCCGCCAGCGTCGGCGGGCGCCGTCCGTCAGAGTGAGGAATGGGCTGAGATGCCTGAGTTCGCGTACACCGATCTGCTCCCCCAGGGAGAGGACACCACTCCGTACCGGCTGGTGACCTCGGAAGGGGTCTCCGCCGTCGAGGGACCGGACGGGCGGACGTTCCTCAAGGTGGAGCCGGAGGCGCTGCGCAAGCTGGCCGAGGAGGCCATCCACGACATCCAGCACTACCTGCGCCCGGCCCACCTGGCGCAGCTGCGCCGCATCATCGACGACCCGGAGGCGTCGAGCAACGACAAGTTCGTCGCGCTCGACCTGTTGAAGAACGCGAACATCGCGGCGGCCGGCGTGCTGCCGATGTGCCAGGACACCGGCACGGCGATCGTCATGGGCAAGCGCGGGCAGAACGTCCTCACCTCGGGCGAGGACGAGAAGCACCTCTCGCACGGCATCTACGACGCCTACACCAAGCTGAACCTGCGCTACTCGCAGATGGCTCCGCTCACCATGTGGGAGGAGAAGAACACCGGCTCCAACCTGCCGGCCCAGATCGAGCTGTACGCGACGGACGGCGGCGCCTACAAGTTCCTGTTCATGGCGAAGGGCGGCGGCTCGGCCAACAAGTCCTTCCTGTACCAGGAGACGAAGGCCGTCCTGAACGAGGCCTCCATGATGAAGTTCCTGGAGGAGAAGATCCGTTCGCTCGGTACGGCCGCCTGCCCGCCGTACCACCTGGCGATCGTCGTCGGCGGCACGAGCGCCGAGTACGCGCTGAAGACCGCGAAGTACGCCTCCGCGCACTACCTGGACAACGCCCCCACCGAGGGCTCGCCGCTCGGCCACGGCTTCCGGGACAAGGAGCTGGAGGAGAAGGTCTTCGAGCTGACGCAGAAGATCGGCATCGGCGCGCAGTTCGGCGGCAAGTACTTCTGCCACGACGTCCGGGTCGTCCGCCTGCCCCGGCACGGCGCCTCCTGCCCGGTCGCCATCGCCGTCTCCTGCTCGGCCGACCGCCAGGCCGTCGCGAAGATCACCGCCGAGGGCGTCTTCCTGGAGCAGCTGGAGACCGACCCGGCGCGCTTCCTGCCGGAGACGACGGACGAGCACCTGGACGAGTCGTCCGACGTGGTCGAGATCGACCTCAACCAGCCGATGGACACGATCCTCGCCGAGCTGACCAAGTACCCGGTGAAGACCCGCCTGTCGCTGACCGGTCCGCTGGTCGTGGCCCGTGACATCGCGCACGCCAAGATCAAGGAGCGGCTGGACGCGGGCGAGGAGATGCCGCAGTACCTGAAGGACCACCCGGTGTACTACGCCGGCCCGGCGAAGACCCCCGAGGGCTACGCCTCCGGTTCCTTCGGCCCGACGACGGCCGGCCGTATGGACTCCTATGTGGAGCAGTTCCAGGCGGCGGGCGGCTCGAAGGTGATGCTCGCCAAGGGCAACCGCAGCAAGCAGGTCACCGACGCGTGCGACGCCCACGGCGGCTTCTACCTCGGCTCCATCGGCGGCCCCGCCGCCCGCCTCGCCCAGGACTGCATCAAGAAGGTCGAGGTCCTCGAGTACGAGGAGCTGGGCATGGAGGCCGTCTGGAAGATCGAGGTCGAGGACTTCCCGGCCTTCATCGTGGTCGACGACAAGGGCAACGACTTCTTCCAGGACCCGGCCCCGGCGCCGACGTTCACGTCGATCCCGGTGCGCGGTCCCGGGCTGGCCTAGTTTCCGGATCCCCCCGTCGCAGGCTCGCGCCGGCGCCCGTACGGAGCCCCTGGCCCTTCGCCAGGGGCTCTGCCCGTCGCGGCCGCCGCGACAGCGACGGCCGTTCATCTGATCCTGGATCCGACGCGTTTCACGACGCCTCCTCGAAGCAGGTGTCACGGAATACGCGTGCCGCGACGAGTGCTCACGTTTTCGGAGGTACGACGATGACGACCGAAGAGCCGCAGTACCGGACCGAGCACGACTCCATGGGCGAGGTCCGGGTCCCGGCCCATGCCAAGTGGCGGGCGCAGACCCAGCGCGCCGTCGAGAACTTCCCCGTCTCCGGACAGCGGATCGAACGGGCCCACATCGAGGCGCTGGCGCACATCAAGGCGGCCGCGGCGAAGGTGAACGCCCAACTCGGCGTGCTCGACAAGGAGGTCGCGGAGGCGATCCAGGACGCGGCCGGCGAGGTCGCCGCGGGCAGGTGGGACGAGCACTTCCCGGTGGACGTGTTCCAGACGGGCTCCGGCACCTCGTCCAACATGAACACCAACGAGGTGATCGCCACCCTCGCCAGCGAGCGGCTCGGCCGGGACGTGCACCCCAACGACCACGTCAACGCCTCGCAGTCGTCCAACGACGTCTTCCCGTCCTCCATCCACATCGCGGCCACCGCCGCGGTCACCCATGACCTGATCCCGGCCCTGGAGCACCTCGCGGCCTCCCTGGAGCGCAAGTCCGGGGAGTTCGCCGACGTGGTGAAGTCCGGGCGGACGCATCTGATGGACGCGACGCCGGTGACGCTGGGGCAGGAGTTCGGGGGGTACGCGGCCCAGGTGCGCTACGGCGTCGAGCGGCTGCGCGCCTCGCTGCCCCGGCTGGCCGAGCTGCCGCTCGGCGGCACGGCGGTCGGCACCGGCATCAACACCCCGTCCGGCTTCTCCGCCGCCGTCATCGAGGAGGTGGCCCGGGCCACCGGGCTGCCGCTGACCGAGGCCCGCGACCACTTCGAGGCGCAGGGCGCCCGGGACGGGATCGTGGAGACCAGCGGACAGCTCCGGACCATCGCGGTCGGCCTGACGAAGATCGCCAACGATCTGCGCTGGATGTCCTCGGGGCCGCGCACCGGCCTCGCCGAGATCCGCCTGCCCGACCTCCAGCCGGGCTCGTCGATCATGCCGGGCAAGGTCAACCCGGTCGTCCCCGAGGCCGTGCTGATGGTCGCCGCGCAGGTCATCGGCAACGACGCCACCATCACCACCGCCGGTGCCGCCGGGAACTTCGAGCTGAACGTGATGCTCCCGGTCATCGCCAAGAACGTGCTGGAGTCCGTCCGGCTGCTCGCCAACGTCTCACGGCTGCTGGCCGACCGGACCGTCGACGGCATCACCGCCGACCGCGAACGCACCCGCGAGTACGCCGAGTCCTCCCCCTCCGTGGTCACCCCGCTCAACAAGTACATCGGCTACGAGGAGGCCGCGAAGGTCGCCAAGAAGTCCCTCGCGCAGCGGAAGACGATCCGTGAGGTCGTCCTGGAGAACGGGTACGTCGAACGCGGCGAACTGACGCTGGAACAGCTCGACGAGGCCCTGGATGTCCTGCGGATGACGCGCCCGTAACGCCGGGCGAACCTTTCCGGCCACCGCCGTACAACCGTGACGCGCACCGCAGCGTCGTATGCCTGTGGCACCTAATATCTGTGCATGACGGACGACGGAGCGGTGACACGAGTGGAAGCGGGACCTGCCGCACGCTGGGACCCCGGCACGCGGATCCTGTGGCGCTACCGGGAGAACGCCGGCGAGCACGTCCATATCGCCCGGCCCGTCACCGTCGTGCGCGACGACGCGGAACTGCTCGCGGTGTGGCTGGCGCCCGGCACCGAGTGCGTGCGCCCGGTCCTGGCCGACGGCACGCCCGTGCACGTGGAGCCGCTGGAGTCCCGCTACACCAAGCCGCGCACGGTCCAGCGGGACCACTGGTTCGGCACGGGTGTGCTCAAGCTCGCCGAGCCCGGCCGGCCCTGGTCGGTGTGGCTGTTCTGGGAGCCGGGCTGGCGGTTCAAGAACTGGTACGTCAACCTCGAGCAGCCGCTGACCCGCTGGGCGGGCGGGGTGGACTCCGAGGACTACTTCCTGGACATCTCCGTGCACCCGGACCGCAGTTGGTACTGGCGGGACGAGGACGAGTTCGCGCAGGCCCAGCGGGACGGGCTGATGGACGAGGCGACCGCCGAGCGGGTGCGTGCGGCCGGACGGGACGCGGTGGCCGCGATCGAGGCCTGGGGGCCGCCGTTCTCGGACGGCTGGCCGCACTGGCGCCCGGACCCGTCCTGGGCGGTACCGTCACTCCCCGATGACTGGGACCGTACGCCCGCGCACGTGTCCTCATGAGACCCTTGATGCGCCCCCCGGCAAGAAACGTAGGATCGTCCTCCGCAAGGGCGCACAACAGCAACTCCCGGAGCATGCGCCGGGTCTGACCGAACGTCACCGAGGGGCGGCAGCACGTGAGCGAGGGGTACCAGGGCAACACCACCGCCGGCCGTCACGGCCCCGGTGGCACGGCGACAACCTCTGAGCACGCGGGAATTCCGTTCCTGGGGCACGTATTGCGGGTATCGGGATTTCTGCGGGACCAACTGCGCGCCCGGCGCGCAGCCCCGGACGGATGGATGCGACACGCGTGACGGAGCAGCCCACCTCCTTCGAGCGCCCCCAGCCGGGCGGCGACCCCGCGGAGAGCCGCGGGGCGCTTCTGCGTTCCCCGGAACCGCCCGGCACCTCGGCCTTACCGGTGCAGACCCGGGCCGACGGGGCGTCCTCCGGCCCGGGGACGGCCACACCCTGTGGCAAGGGAAAGGACGGCAAGGGGAAGGAGCCCCCAGTCAACGGCCCCGAGCACTCCCAGCCCGCCGGCGCCGAACCCGGCGCCCACCGCCCGCGTCCCGCGCCGGAGGGCATCCCGCCGCAGCCCGGTGCCGAGCAGGAGCGGACGCCGGGCGGGCAGGAGCGCCGTACCGGGCGGGGACTGCCGCCGGGACGGCCCATGCCGATGCGGCGCGACGGCGACCGGCTGCGCTTCGTCGGCGCGGCCACCCGGCGGATCGCCCGCGGGCTCGACCTGGACGAGATCGTGATGGGGCTGTGCCGGGCCACCGTGCCGACCTTCTCGGACGCGATCCTGGTCTATCTGCGCGACCCGCTGCCGGTCGGCGACGAGCGGCCCACGGGACCGGTGGTGCTGCGGTTGCGCCGGACCGACCGGATTCCGGAGGAGCGGGACACCGAGGGGGTGCTGCTGCCGCCGGCCTTCGAGCCGGAGCCTGAGCCGACGGCGCTGGCGGATCTGTCCACGCTGACGACCGAGCTGTGCGAGGTGCGGCCCGGCGGAGCGCTGAACGAGGTGCTGCGCGGGGTGCGGCCGGTGTTCGCCGACGCGCCCGCCGCCCGGGCCGCGCTGCCCGAACTGCTCGGCGAGGGCGGCGAGGCGATCGTGCCGGAGGGGCGGCACGCGATCCTGGCGCCGCTGCGCGGCCGGCGCCGGGTGATCGGCGCGGCCCTGTTCCTGCGCCGCCCGGAGCGGCCGGCGTTCGAGGCGGACGATCTGCTGGTGGCCGCGCAGCTGGCCACGCACAGCGCGCTCGGCATCGACAAGGCGGTGCTGTACGGCCGGGAGGCCTACATCGCCGACGAGCTGCAGCGCACCATGCTGCCCGAGAACCTGCCCCGCCCGACCGGCGTCCGGCTGGCCTCCCGGTATCTGCCGGCCGCGGAGACCGCGCGGGTCGGCGGCGACTGGTACGACGCGATCCCGCTGCCCGGCAGCCGGGTCGCGCTGGTCGTCGGCGACGTCATGGGGCACTCCATGACCTCGGCCGCGATCATGGGCCAGTTGCGGACGACGGCCCAGACGCTGGCCGGGCTCGACCTGCCGCCGCAGGAGGTGCTGCACCACCTGGACGAGCAGGCGCAGCGCCTGGGCACCGACCGCATGGCGACCTGCCTGTACGCCGTCTACGACCCGGTCACGCACCGCATCACCATCGCCAACGCCGGCCATCCCCCGCCCGTGCTGCTGCACCTGGGCGGCCGGGCCGAGGTGCTGCGGGTGCCGCCGGGTGCGCCGATCGGGGTCGGCGGGGTCGACTTCGAGGCGGTCGAGTTGGACGCGCCGGCCGGAGCCACCCTGCTCCTCTACACGGACGGCCTGGTGGAGTCCCGGCTGCGGGACGTGTGGACCGGCATAGAGCAGCTGCGGGAGCGGCTCGCCGCGACCGCCCAGCTGACCGGGCCCGACCATCCGCCGCCGCTGGAAGCGCTGTGCGACGAGGTGCTGGACATGCTCGGCCCGGGCGACCGGGACGACGACATCGCCCTGCTCGCGGCCCGCTTCAACGGGATCGCGCCGAGCGATGTCGCGTACTGGACCCTGGAACCGGAGAACTCCGCTCCCGGCCAGGCCCGCCGGCTGGCCCGGCGCGCGCTGGCCCGCTGGGACCTGGAGGACCTGACGGACTCGGTGGAGCTGCTGGTCAGCGAGGTCGTCACGAACGCCGTACGGTACGCGTCCCGGCCGGTGACGCTGCGGCTGCTGCGCACGGACGTGCTGCGCTGCGAGGTCGGCGACGACGTGCCCCAGCTGCCGCGGCTGCGGCAGGCACGGGCCACGGACGAGGGCGGTCGCGGCCTGTATCTGGTCAACAAGCTGGCCCGGCGCTGGGGAGCGACCCGGCTGAGCACCGGCAAGGTGGTCTGGTTCGAGCTGAACCGGGGCTGAGCCCCGACGCCGTGACGACGAAGGGCGCCCGGAGGATTCCGGGCGCCCTTTCTCGTGCGCGCCTACCGGCCGGAGCCGCTCACTGGTCGAAGCCGCTGTCGGGGTCGAGCGGATCCTCGGTGACGGGGTCCGTGGGCGGCCCGGTGGTCGGCGTCTGACTCGGGGTCTGCGACGGCGTCTGGGACGGAGTCTGGGACGGCGTCTGCGACGGGGTCTGCGACGGCGGCGCGGACGACGACGGCGGCTCGCTGCTCGGCGTCTGCGAGGGCGTCTGGGACGGCGACTGGGTGAACGTCGGCGTCTCGGTCGGCTCGACGGCCGCGCCCTGCGTGGTGTTCAGGTCGAACTCGGCCTTCTTCGTCACGCCGAAGGTGTACGCGGCCCAGATCTTCGCCGGGGGACCGCCGCCGTTCACGCGGCCGCCGCCCATCGCGCCCTTCAGCGAGACGTGGGCGCCCTTCTTGATCGGCTCGCCCTCGCACCCGGTGCCGCCGGCCTTTTCCGCCTCGCCGAACAGGCCCACGGAGGTGACCAGGTCGGGTGTGTAACCGGTGAACCAGGCCGAGCGGTTGCAGTCGGACGTACCCGTCTTGCCCGCCACCTGCTGGCCGTCGCGCAGCGCGTTGCCGGCCACCGACTCCTGGGCCGTACCGTCGTCGACCACGCCGGTGAGCACGGAGGTGACCGTGTCGGCGGCGGTCCGGCTGACCACCGAACCGCCGACCGGGTCCGGCATGCGCACCGTACGGCCCTTGTTCTCCGCGGACTTGATGAGGGTCGGGGTGACCTTGTAGCCGTGGTTGTCGAAGGTGGCGTAGATCCCGGCCATCTCCAGCGGGCTGGCGCCCATCGAGCCCAGCGTCTGGGCGGGCACGGCCTGCATGCCCTTGGTGTCCATGCCGAGCTTGTTCGCCGTGCCCATGACCTTGTCCATGCCGACGTCGACGCCCATCTGCGCGAAGACGGAGTTCACGGACGCGTTCATCGCGTTCTGGACGGTGAGCTTGTCGTAGTCCCGGTTGTCCTCGTTCGGCGGGGCGAAGCCGACCCTGGAGCCGTGGTCCAGGACCTGGCGTCGGCTGGTGCCGTCGTAGACGGTGTCGGCGGTGATCGGCTTGCCGTCCTGCGTGGTGGCGTTCTGCTCCAGCGCGGCGGCGAGGATGATCGGCTTGAACGTCGAGGCCGGCTGGTAGTCCTTGCGGGTGGCGTTGCTGTAGTAGTGCTTGTAGTAGTCCACGCCGCCGTAGAGCGCGACGATCCTGCCCGTCTTGGGATCGACGGAGACCGCGCCGGCCTGGACGTCGGCGTCGACCTTGCGCTTCTTCTTGTCGAGCCGGCTGGTCAGCTGGGACTTGACGGCATTCTCCAGCGCGGACTGCTTCTTCCGGTCGATGTTCAGGGTGATGGTCCAGCCCTTGTCGATGACCGCGTTCTCCGCCTGGGCCTGGCTCAGTCCCTCCTGCGCCATCAGCTGCTTCTCCAGCTGCTGGTTGGCCAACTCGACCAGGTAGCCCTTCTGCCCGCCGAGACCCGGGGCGCCCTTGGGCTCCTTGGGGACCGGGAACTTCACGTCGTCCCGCTCGGCCTTGGGCAGCCAGCCCTCCTCGACCATGTTGTTCAGGACGTAGTTCCAGCGCTCCTTGACCAGCCGCCTGCCGGTGGGCGTGGCGACCGTCCAGTCGTACTGGCTGGGCGCCTGCAGCAGGGCCGCGAGGTAGGCGCCCTGCGCGACCGAGAGGTCTTCGGCGTCGACGCCGTAGTAGGCCTGTGCGGCGGCCTGGATGCCGTACGCGCTGCGGCCGTAGTAGCTGGTGTTGATGTAGCCCGCGAGGATGTCGTCCTTGGACGTCTCCCGGTCCACCTTCAACGCGATGACCAGCTCCTTCAGCTTGCGCGTGACGGTCTGGTCCTGGTTGAGGTAGTAGTTCTTGACGTACTGCTGGGTGATCGTCGAACCACCCTGCTTGCCCTTGCCGGCCAGCGTGTTGAGCATGCCGCGGGCCGTGCCCTTGAAGTCGACGCCCGCGTCCTTGTAGAACGTCTTGTTCTCCGCCGCGACGAAGGTCAGCTGGACCTTGCGCGGCACCTTGGACAGGTCGACGATCTCGCGGTTGACCTCGCCCTTGCGGGCCAGGACGGTGCCGTCGCTGAACTTGTAGACGTTGCTCTGCTGTTGGGCGGCGGCGTTGCCCTTGGGGATGTCCACGTACAGGTACAGGCCGATGAAGCCCGCGATGGCCAGCAGGCACACCCCGAAGAAGGTCCCGAGGATCTTCTTCCAGGTGAACAGCCTGCGTATGCGGCCCTTGACGGGCTTGCCGCCGGCCGCGGCGGGACCGCTGCCGGCCGTGGCGGGACCGGTGTCGGCCGTGGGTTCGGAGCGGCGGCGCCTGGGCGCCGCGCGGTGGCCACCGCGCTGTCGCGCTCGTCTCTCTTCCGCTCGTCCCATGAGTCCCTACGCTCGCTTCCGTCTCGGGGTCAGCTCCGAAAGCTAACACCCGTCTCTATGACAAAGAGCGTCCGATCCGCTCTTTTACGGACGTGACAATCAGCACCCGCCCCACGGAAACCGACGAGTAACGGGGCCGTAAGGTTGCTTGACACGCTAAAGTGATATCACTTAGCTAGAAGGAAGATAGGCGCCCGAGCAGTCGGGCGCCGCAGAGAACGGGGGAACCACCCATGTCCGCACACGCGCCGCACGACCCCGCCGAGGCGGCCGTCGCCACCGCCGACGTGCCCGAGATGCCCGCCCCACGCGTGCGGGAGTTCGCCGCGCACAGCATCGGCGGCGGGCTCGCCCTGCTGCTCGGACTGCTCGGACTCGGCGCCGCCGCCGCGCTGTTCGCCGCCGGCGCGGCGGTCTCCGCCGCCGGCGCCAAGGCCGGGCTCGTCGTCGCCGGCCTCCTCGTCTTCCTGGCCGCCGTCATCGCGATGCGCGGCCTGAACACGGTCGCTCCGGGCGAGGCGCGGGTCGTCCAGCTCTTCGGGCGCTACCGGGGCACGATCCGGCAGGACGGCCTGCGCTGGGTGAACCCCTTCACCTCCCGGACCAAGATCTCCACCCGGGTGCGCAACCACGAGACCGCCGTCCTGAAGGTCAACGACGCCTACGGCAACCCGATCGAACTGGCCGCGGTCGTGGTCTGGAAGGTCCAGGACACCGCCCAGGCGGTGTTCGAGGTGGACGATTACACCGAGTTCGTCGCCACGCAGACCGAGACGGCCGTACGGCACATCGCGATCGAGTACCCGTACGACGCGCACGAGGAGGACGGCCTGTCGCTGCGCGGCAACGCCGAGGAGATCACCGAGAAGCTGGCCGTCGAGCTGCAGGCGCGGGTGGAGGCGGCCGGAGTGCGGATCATCGAGTCGCGCTTCACGCATCTCGCGTACGCTCCCGAGATCGCCTCGGCGATGCTCCAGCGGCAGCAGGCGGGGGCGGTCGTCGCGGCACGCCGGCAGATCGTGGACGGCGCCGTCGGCATGGTCGAGGCGGCACTCGCCCGGATCGCCGAGCGGGACATCGTGGAGCTGGACGAGGAGCGTAAGGCGGCGATGGTGTCGAACCTGATGGTGGTGCTGTGCGGCGACCGGGCCCCGCAGCCGGTCCTCAACACCGGGACCCTTTACCAGTGACGGACTCCTCGGAGACCCCGCAGCGCCGACCGCAGCAGCGCAAGCAGGTGCTGCTGCGGCTGGACCCGGCGGTGTACGAGGCGCTCGCCCGGTGGGCCGGGGACGAGCTGCGGTCGGCGAACGCCCAGATCGAGTTCCTGCTGCGGAAGGCGCTGGCCGAGGCGGGACGGCTGCCGAAGGACACCGGACCGCTGCCCCGCAGGGGCCGGCCGCCTGTATCAGAACCGTGACAATCGGCCCCCACCTGCGGGGGCGCACCCCCTGCCATGACGTGCACACCCGGCGTATACATACTGCGTATACACCGTGTGTAGAGTGCTCGGCATGTCCATCGGTCACACCCTCCTAGGGCTCCTGGAGTCCGGCCCGCGCCACGGCTACGACCTCAAGCGGGCCTTCGACGAGAAGTTCGGTCACGACCGGCCCCTGCACTACGGCCAGGTCTACTCCACGATGTCCCGGCTGCTGAAGCACGGCTTCGTGGAAGTCGACGGGATCGAGGCGGGCGGCGGGCCCGAGCGCAAGCGGTACGCGATCACGGACGCCGGCATCACCGACGTCGAGCGCTGGCTCGCCACCCCGGAGAAGCCGGAGGAGTACCTCCAGTCGACCCTCTACACCAAGGTCGTCCTCGCGCTCCTCACCCACCGCAACGCGGCCGACATCCTCGACACCCAGCGCGCCGAGCACCTGCGCAGCATGCGGATCCTGACCGACCGCAAGCGCAAGGGCGACCTCGCGGACCAGCTGATCTGCGACCACGCCCTGTTCCACCTGGAGGCCGACCTGCGCTGGCTGGAGCTGACGGCCGCGCGGCTGGACCGGCTCCGAGAGGCGGTGGCCAAGTGACTCCCCCGCCCGGCTCCCTGCTCGCCGCCGAGGACCTGCGCAAGGCCTACGGCCCGACGGTCGCCCTCGACGGCGCCGAGTTCTCCATCCACCCCGGTGAGGTCGTCGCCGTGATGGGCCCCTCCGGCTCCGGCAAGTCGACGCTGCTGCACTGTCTCGCCGGGATCGTGCCGCCCGACTCCGGCTCGATCACCTACGCCGGACGCGAGCTGGCGACCATGAACGACACCGAACGCAGCGCGCTGCGCCGCAGCGATTTCGGTTTCGTCTTCCAGTTCGGCCAGCTCGTCCCCGAGCTGACCTGCGTGGAGAACGTGGCCCTGCCGCTCAGACTGAACGGCACCTCCCGCAAGGAGGCCGAGCGGGCCGCGCTCGGCTGGATGGAGCGCCTGGAGGTGGACGACCTCAAGGGCAAGCGGCCCGGCGAGGTCTCCGGCGGCCAAGGGCAGCGCGTCGCCGTGGCGCGGGCGCTGGTCACCGGTCCGCGAGTGCTGTTCGCCGACGAGCCGACCGGCGCGCTGGACTCCCTCAACGGCGAGCGCGTGATGGAGCTGCTGACCGACGCGGCCCGCTCCACCAACGCGGCCGTCGTGCTGGTCACGCACGAGGCCCGGGTGGCGGCCTACTCCGACCGCGAGATCGTCGTACGCGACGGCAAGTCACGGGACATGGAGCGGGCCATATGAACGTGCGCAGGGGACGCCTCCCGCGCGAGCGAAGCCGAGCGTGGGGCAGGACCAAGGACCTGGGCATGGGGGCCCGGTTCGCCTTCACCGGCGGGCGCGAGGGCTGGGTCCGGATGCTGCTGACGGCGGTCGGCGTCGGCCTGGGCGTGGCCCTGCTGCTGCTGACGACCTCCCTGCCGAACGTGCTCACCGCCCGTGACCGGGTGGAGGACGCCCGCCAGGACTACACGTTCTCCGCCACCGCGCCGCCGAAGGCCGACAACACCGTGCTGCTCGCGGCGACGGACACCATGTGGCACGACAAGAACGTCCGCGGCCGGCTCCTGGAGCCCGAAGGGTCCCGGGCGCCGTTGCCGCCCGGGGTGGACCGCTTCCCGGCGAAGGGCGAGATGGTGGTATCGCCCGCGCTGAAGGAGCTGCTGTCCTCCGACGGGGCGAAGCTGCTGCGGGAGCGGATTCCGTACCGGATCACCGGGACCATCGGTCAGAGCGGGCTGATCGGCTCGCACGAACTCGCCTACTACGCGGGCGCCGACGGCCTGGATCCCGAAGGGGGCGGGGGCGGGGCGCGGGTGGAGCGGCTGGCCGCGTTCGGGAACCCGCACCCGACCGGCGAGAAGGCCGATCCCGTCCTCATCCTGATGATGCTGGTCGTCTTCGTCGCGCTGCTGATGCCGGTCGCCGTGTTCATCGCCGCGGCCGTACGGTTCGGCGGCGAGCGGCGCGACCGCAGGCTGGCCGCGTTGCGGCTGGTGGGCTCCGACAGCCGGATGACCCGGCGGATCGCGGCGGGCGAGGCGCTCGCCGGCGCGCTGCTGGGACTGGTCGTCGGCACCGGTTTCTTCCTGATCGGGCGCCAGGCGGCCGGATCGGTCGAGGTGCTGGGCGAGAGCTTCTTCCCCAGCTATCTGAACCCCTCCCCGGCACTCGTCGCGCTGGTCGCCGTGGCGGTTCCGGCCGCAGCCGTGCTGGTGACGCTGTTCGCGATGCGCGGGGTGGTCGTCGAGCCGCTCGGCGTGGTGCGGACGGCCAAGCCGGCCCGGCGCCGCCTGTGGTGGCGGCTGCTGCTGCCGCTGGCGGGCCTCGCGATGCTGTACCCGATGATCGGCAGGGGCCGTTCCAACGGCGAGTTCAACCAGTACCTGGTCATCGGCGGCGTGATGCTGCTGCTGGTCGGCGTGACCGCGCTGCTGCCGTGGGTCGTGGAGGCGGTGGTCGCCCGGCTCGGATCCGGTGCCGTCTCCTGGCAACTGGCCGTCCGGCGCCTGCAGTTGAGCAGCGGCACCGCGGCCCGCATGGTCAACGGCATCGCGGTCGCGGTGGCCGGGGCGATCGCGCTGCAGATGCTGTTCGCGGGCGTGGAGAGCCAGTACACCAAGGAGACCGGCCGGGATCCGAACCGGGCGCAGGTGGAGGTCGACCTCTCCGACCGGACCCGGGTGGCCACCGCGGGCGAGGCGTTCGCCCGGACCAAGGGCGTGGCGGTGGCGGTCTCGCTGTCCACCGGGTCGCTCGGTGAGAAGCGCCGCGAACCCGACGTCTTCGGCGACCTCACCGTCGGCAGCTGCGCCGCGCTGCGCGAGTTGGCCCGGCTGCCCTCCTGCCACGACGGGGACATGTTCCTGCTGAGCAACACGAACTACAACGACGACTACAACACCTCCGTGCAGAACGTCATGCGGCCGGGGAAGCGCCTGTACATCGACCCCTCGTACTCGGACACGCACGGCCGCGAGATCGCCCTCACGCTGCCGGCCCGGCTCCCTCGGGCGGTCGTGCGCAAGGACTCACTGCAGAACGCCGCCAGCGGCCTGCTCGTCACCCCCTCCGCGCTGCCCGCCGAGGCCGCGCCGACGCTGACCGGCAAGGTCTACGTCCGGCTCGACAGGTCCGTGAAGGACGCGGAGGAGTACGTGCGCACCACCGCCGCGAAGGTGGACCCGGTCGCGGACGCCTTCACCTGGGCGGCGACCGAGCAGTCCACCAAGTACGCCTCCCTGCGCACCGGCCTGTTCATCGGCGCGATCTGCGTGCTGGCCCTGATCGGGGCGAGCCTGCTGGTCTCCCAGCTCGAGCAGTTGCGTGAGCGGCGCAAGCTGTTGTCGTCGCTGGTCGCCTTCGGCACCCGGCGCCGCACGCTGGGCCTGTCGGTGCTGTGGCAGACGGCGGTCCCGATCGCCCTCGGCCTGCTGCTGGCCTCGGCGGTCGGCCTCACCCTCGGCGCGGTGCTGCTGAAGATGGCGGCCACCCCGGTGACCGTCGACTGGGCGAGCGTGCTGTCGATGACCGGCGTAGGCGCCGCGGTGGTCCTCACCGTCACCCTGCTGAGCCTGCCGCCGCTGCTGCGGATGATGCGCCCCGAGGGGCTGCGCACGGAGTAGCGGCGGGTACACCGAGGGCCCTTCCCGCCAGGAGGGGCCCTTCAGCCGTCCCGCTCCAGCACCCGCACCGGCAGCGGACGCATGGCCTCACGCAGGGCGGCCGCCAGCTCCTCGTACTCCGCGCCGCGCGCCGCTCCCGTCCTCATCGCCAGGGCGATCCGGCGGCTGGGTGCGGGCTCGGCGAAGTAGCCGGTGAGGAGCTGGCTGCTGCGGGTCGTCTCCAGCTTCAGCGCGGTGCGCGGGAGCAGGGTGCAGCCGAGACCGCCCGCGACGAGCTGGACCAGCGTGGACAGACCGGCGGCCGTCGTCGTCACCGGCGCGTCCTCCCGGCCGGCCTCCCGGCAGATGTCCAGGGCCTGGTCGCGCAGGCAGTGGCCCTCGTCCAGGAGCAGCAGGTTGAGTTCCCTCAGGGCCTCGCGGGGGATGCCCTCGCGGCCGCCGAGCCAGTGGTCGAGCGGGGTGACGAGCACGAAGTCCTCGTCGAACAGGGGGAGTTCGACGACTCCGGGGACGCCCAGCGGCACGGCCAGCAGCAGCAGGTCGAGCCGGCCGGAGTGCAGGCCGTCGACCAGGTTGGCGGTCTGCTCCTCGTGCACCTGCAGGTCGAGGTGCGGATACCGGTCGTGCACCAGCCGCAGCACGGTGGGCAGCAGATAGGGCGCGACGGTCGGGATGACCCCGAGCCGCAGCACCCCCGTGAAGGGAGCCCGGACCGCCTCGGCCTCCTCCAGCAGCGCCCCGACCGCCTCCAGCACCGCCTTCGCCCGTACGGCCAGACGCTCCCCCGCGGGCGAGAGCAGCACCTTCCGGGTCGTACGCTCGAGAAGGGTCACCCCGAGGGTCTCCTCCAGCGCCGAGACCGCGCCGGACAGGGCGGGCTGGCTCATGCCGATGGCGGCCGCCGCGTCCCGGAAGTGCAGATGCTCCGCGACGGCGGCGAAGGCCCGCAGCTGCGCGAGGCTCGGCTGCCTGCGCTTGCCGTTACCCATGGTCACTGATAACTACCTCCGATCAACATGACCGAGTGTAGCTATTTCCCTAATCAATGCACCGTGTGCCAACATCAACGAAGTCCAACCCATGGGAAACACCCTCAAAAGGGGTGTTTCTTCGCTGCAAGGAGAGCGTGTGCTCACTGTCGGTGACAAGTTCCCCGAGTTCGAACTGACCGCCTGCGTCTCGCTGGAGAAGGGCAAGGAGTTCGAGCAGATCCACCACAAGTCCTACGAGGGCAAGTGGCTGGTCGTGTTCGCATGGCCGAAGGACTTCACCTTCGTCTGCCCGACCGAGATCGCCGCGTTCGGGAAGCTGAACGACGAGTTCGCCGACCGCGACGCCCAGATCCTCGGCTTCTCCGGTGACTCCGAGTTCGTCCACCACGCCTGGCGCAAGGACCACCCGGACCTGACCGACCTGCCCTTCCCGATGCTGGCCGACTCCAAGCACGAGCTGATGCGCGACCTCGGCATCGAGGGCGAGGACGGCTTCGCGCAGCGTGCCGTCTTCATCGTCGACCCGAACCGGGAGATCCAGTTCACCATGGTCACCGCCGGTTCCGTGGGCCGCAACCCCAAGGAGGTCCTGCGGGTCCTGGACGCCCTGCAGACCGACGAGCTGTGCCCGTGCAACTGGAGCAAGGGCGAGGACACCCTGGACCCGGTCGCGCTGCTGGCTGGTGAGTGACCCATGTCGCTCGACTCCCTGAAGTCCCGCGTCCCGGACTACGCCAAGGACCTGAAGCTCAACCTGGGCTCGGTCATCGGCAACTCCGACCTGCCGGCGCAGCAGCTGTGGGGCACGGTGCTGGCGACCGCCATCGCCTCCCGTTCCCCGATCGTGCTGCGTGAGCTGGAGCCGGAGGCGAAGGCGAACCTGACGCCGGAGGCGTACACGGCCGCGAAGGCCGCCGCCGCGGTGATGGCGATGAACAACGTCTTCTACCGCACCCGCCACCTGCTGTCCGACCACGAGTACGGCACCCTGCGCGCGGGTCTGCGGATGAACGTCATCGGCAACCCGGGTGTGGACAAGGTCGACTTCGAGCTGTGGTCCTTCGCGGTCTCCGCGATCAACGGCTGCGGCCTGTGCCTGGACTCGCACGAGCAGGTGCTGCGCAAGGCCGGCGTGGAGCGCGAGGTGATCCAGGAGGCGTTCAAGATCGCGTCCGTGGTTCAGGCCGTCGGCGTCACGCTGGACGCCGAGGCCGTGCTGGCCGAGTAAGCCGTACGGCGAGGCCGACCGAGCCTCGACGAGGACCCCGCTCACCTCTGGTGGGCGGGGTCCTCCGCGTTCTCCCCCGCGGTCTCCTCCGCGTTCTCCGCCACGGCCTCGCCCGCGGGTTCGGCGGACGACTCCTTCTGCTGCTGGACCTCCAGGGAGTACTGCCGCAGATATCCCACCACCGTGTTCGTCACCGCCACGAGCGGTACGGCCACCACCGCGCCGCCGATGCCGGCCACCATGCCGCCTGCCGCCACCGTCAGCACGACCGCCAGCGGGTGGACGCGGACCGCGCGGCCGAGGATGAACGGCTGCAGGACGTGGCCCTCGATCTGCTGGACCGCGAGGACGACCGCCAGGGTCATGAGCGCCGTGAAGACGCCCTGCGTGACGAGGGCCACGATCACCGCGAGCGCCCCGGAGGCGACCGCGCCGACCAGGGGGATGAAGGAGAACAGGAAGATGAAGACGGCCAGCGGGACCGCCATCGGCACGTCGAGGAAGTAGATGCCGATGCCGATGAAGATCGCGTCGATGAGGGCGACCAGGACCGTGCCGCGGACGTAGGCGGTCAGGGTGCGCCAGGCCCGCGGGCCCGCGCCGGCCACGCCCGGGCGGGCGGCGGACGGCACCAGCTTCAGGAACCACTGCCAGATGCGCTCGCCGTCGTAGAGCAGGAACAGCGTCGAGAAGAACACCAGCAGGATGCCGGTGAGTGCCTCGACGATGACCTGAACGCCCTCCAGGCCCGCGGACGTTATCTGGTCGGCGTTGGCGCCGATCGCCTCGCGCAGGTTCTTGGCGATCTGGTTGATCTGCTTGTCGGTGACGTGGAAGGGGCTCTTCAACAGCCAGTTGCGCAGGTCGTCGATGCCGTTCTGGATCTGGTTGGAGAGCGTGTCGATGTTCTCCATGACCTGCCAGGTCACGAACCAGCCCATCAGGCCGATGACGACGAAGCCGCTGATGGCGGTGAGCGCGGTGGCCAGGCCGCGAGGCACCCCTCGGCGGGTGAGCCGGGCGACCGTCGGCTGCAGCAGCGCGGTGACCAGCAAGGCGATGACGAAGGTGAACACCACCAGCTGGACGGCGCTGATGACGCGCATCAGCACCCACACGGTGCCGGCGAGGACCAGCAGGCGCCAGCCGGCCTCGGCCGCGACCCGGACACCCCAGGGCACGGCCTCGGCGGGGTCGGGGCGGGGGCCGGCGGGCGGCGCGGGCCGGCGGGCGGGCGGTGCCGGGGCGGCGGCCTGGGGCGGTTCGGGCTCGGTGCCTTCCTTCTCCACCTCGGCGCGGCGCTCGTCCAGGCGCTCGCTCATCTCGGTAAGGCCGGCCCCGAGCCGGCCGACCCACCCTGGCACTCGCGACATGGTCCGTCCTCTTCCCCCGCGTCCCCGGGTGTTCGCCACCACTCTCCCCTGGAGTCGTTCGGTTACGACCGTACAGGGCGAAAGCCCCTCCCCTTAGGACGGGGAGGGGCTGCGCAAGGTTGAGTGGGCGTCGGGCGGCCTAGTACCAGTGGTTGGCCTGCCAGAACGACCAGGCCTGGCAGGGGCTGCCGTAACGGCCGTCCATGTAGCTGAGGCCCCACTTGATCTGGGTGGCCGGGTTGGTCTGCCAGTCGGCACCGGCGGAGGACATCTTGGAGCCCGGCAGGGCCTGGAAGAGGCCGTAGGCACCGGAGGAGGCGTTGACCGCACGGTAGTTCCAGCTGGACTCGTGGTCCACGATGTTGCTGAAGCACTGGTACTGGTCGCCCGCCACCATCTGACGGGCCATCGCCTGGATCTGCGCGACGCTGTAGCTGCCCTGGACGGGGAAGCTGGAGGAGTCGCGGGTCGAGCGTGTCGCGGCCTGGGCCTTCGCCTCCGCCGCGCGCTCCTTGGCCGCCTTCTCCGCCTTCTCGGCGGCCACCTTCTTCGCGACGGCGGTCTCGGCGGCGGCCTTGCGGGCCGCTTCCTCGGCGTCCTTCTTGGCGCTCGCGTCCGCGGCGATGGCCTGCGAGTCGGCCTGCTGCGTCAGGGACGCGGTCTGCACCTGCGCCTGCTGACCCGCGGGTATGTCCGCGAGGAGCGTGGTGTCGGCTGCCGTCGCCTCGGCGTCGTTGGGCTGCGCGGTGCTGCCCGAGGCAACGCCGACAACGCTTCCGACGGCGGTGACCGCGGTGGCCGAGGCCACTGCGAATCCCCGGACCGAAATCCGGCTCACACGGTTTCCTTCCAGCATCGCCCGCTTCGGTGACCCTGGCGGACGCAATCGTGCCCCTGGCACTGGCCTCCCAACTGCGGGGTCACGGGAGGCGCGGGCCCGGTGGGCAACTCCCCCGAGGGGAGCGCCGCGTGGTGCTCGGGCGGCATACGGCGACGCTATGGAGTTGATGGTGCTGCTGTGGTGCGGTACCGCTGGGGGTACACGTGTGCCGTATGCGGGGCCTGACAGGACTGAGACTCTGCCGTAACCGGACGGCGGGTGGCAATTCTGTGTTGCGTGTGAAAGCTCACATCCCGTTTCAGCCCGACGATTTCAGGAAACCGCCACACGCGAAGGCGCCGCCCGGCTAGGCTCGTGCACCTTTGCCGGACGGCGCCAACTGAGATCTCTCGAAAACCCCTTGAATGCCCTTAGATGTGGCCCTCTTCGAGCATTTCGGTCACAAGGGCGGCGATCTGGGACCTCTCGGACCTGGTCAGCGTGACGTGCGCGAAGAGCGGATGCCCCTTCAGCTTCTCCACGACCGCGACCACACCGTCGTAGCGACCGACGCGCAGATTGTCCCGCTGTGCCACGTCATGGGTCAGAACGACCCGCGAATTGGCGCCGATCCGGGACAGAACGGTCAGCAGGACGTTCCTTTCGAGGGACTGCGCCTCGTCCACGATCACGAACGCGTCATGGAGCGAGCGGCCGCGGATGTGCGTGAGCGGGAGCACCTCCAGCATCCCGCGCGCGGTGACCTCCTCGATGACCTCGCGGCTGGTGACCGCCGAGAGCGTGTCGAAGACGGCCTGCGCCCACGGGCTCATCTTCTCCGCCTCGGTACCCGGCAGATAGCCCAACTCCTGCCCGCCGACCGCGTACAACGGACGGAAGACCATCACCTTCTGGTGCTGGCGGCGCTCCAGGACCGCCTCCAGGCCCGCGCACAGCGCCAGTGCCGACTTACCGGTGCCGGCCCGGCCGCCCATGGAGACGATGCCGACGTCCGGGTCGAGCAGCAGGTCGAGCGCGATGCGCTGCTCGGCGCTGCGGCCCTTGATGCCGAACGCCTCCCGGTCGCCGCGCACCAGGCGGACATTGCCCTCGGCGGTGATCCGGCCGAGCGCCTTGCCCCGCTCGGACTGGATGGTCAGGCCGGTGTGCACGGGGAGGTCGGAGGCCTCCGGGACGTACACGTGCCCTTCCTCGAAGAGGACGTCCACCTGTTCACCGGAGAGGGTCAGTTCCGACATTCCGGTCCAGCCGGAGTTCTCCGTGATGGCCAGTTCGGCCCGGTACTCCTCGGCCAGCAAGCCCACGGACGAGGCCTTGATCCTCAGGGGCAGGTCCTTCGACACGACGGTGACGTCGAACCCCTCGGCCTGCAGATTGCGGGCCACCGCGAGGATGCGGGAGTCGTTGTCCCCCAGGCGGTAGCCGGTGGGCAGCACGCTGGGGTCCGAGTGGTTCAGCTCGACACGGACCGTCCCGCCGAGTTCCCCGATCGGGATGGGGGCGTCGAGGCGACCGTTCCGCACCCGGTAGTCGTCCAGCAGGCGCAGGGCCTGACGGGCGAAGTAGCCGAGTTCGGGATGGTGCCGCTTGGCCTCCAGTTCCGTGACCACGACGATGGGGAGCACGACCTCGTGCTCGTCGAAGCGGGTCAGGGCGTTCGGGTCGGCCAGCAGGACGCTGGTGTCGAGAACATAGGTGCGCCGGTCTGGCTTGTGGCGCTTTGTGCTGGTCACCACGGAAGGACGTACCCCCTCGGATGAGGTCGGGGAGCGACGAAGTGGAAGCCGGGCCGGGAGGGTGGGAGCATTGCGGCCGGTCCCTGGCCCCCGCGCAGGGCGGGCCGGACACCGGCCCTCCGCGGCTGCTTCCGTGCAGTGACCGCACGGTCGGGCTGGTGCAAAGGGCCTCCCGGGCGGACGACCCCGAGTCGCCCGCTGAGATCCGACACCCGTGGTTCGGGTGTCGACCTGTTTGGCTTATGCCCTCGAACATGCGCCGCCATGCAGATGCGGCCAACAGCGCGCTGATGAACTCCTTGTTACTTCCGCCCGAACCGGGGTATACGGCAACCGCCCCGGCGCCGGGCGGCGACGGGGCGGTGCGGTGGGCGCTTCAGCCGCCGTAGCGGCGGTGACGTGCGGCGTAGTCGCGCAGGGCACGCAGGAAGTCGACCTTGCGGAAGGCCGGCCAGAAGACCTCACAGAAGTAGTACTCGGCGTGCGCGGTCTGCCAGAGCATGAATCCGGACAATCGCTGCTCGCCACTGGTGCGGATCACCAGGTCCGGGTCGGGCTGGGCGCCGGTGTAGAGGTGACGGCCGATCATGTCGATGTCGACGGACTCGGCGAGGTCCTCCATCGACACGCCCTTGTCGCGGGCGTCGAACAGCATGGAGCGCACGGCGTCGGCGATCTCCTGCCGGCCGCCGTAGCCGATGGCCACGTTGACGAGTATCCCGTCGATGTGGGCGGTGGCCTCCTCGGCCTCCTTCAGCGCCGTCTGCAACTGCGAGGGCAGCAGATCGCGCGTGCCGACGTGGTGCACACGCCAGCGGCCGTCGGCGCCGAGGGTGCGGACGACGTCCTCGACGATGCCGAGCAGGGGTACCAGTTCCTCCTGCGGGCGCTCGAAGTTGTCCGTCGACAGCAGCCACAGGGTGACGACCTCGACATCGGTCTCGCTGCACCAGCCGAGGAACTCGCCGATCTTCTCGGCACCGGCCCGGTGGCCGTGGACGGTGGTCGAGCCGGACGCCTTCGCCCAGCGGCGGTTGCCGTCCATGATGACGCCGATGTGCTTGGGCACCTGAGTGTGGTCCAGATGACCTTCCACCCGGCGCGCGTAGAGCCTGACGAGCAGGCCGCGCAGCTTGTCGCGTAGGTTCACGTGACCTCCGGGGTTTGGTGCGGGGTACAGATGCCGGAGCCCTTGAGCCTACCGCTGTGGAAGCTCCGGCTCCGGTTCAGGGCTCGGGGGCGGAGTGGTTGCGGTCTCCTCGTCGGGCGCGGCTTCGCCGGCCCGGTCGCGCGGCTTCCCGCACGCCTCGGGCAGGGACGCTTTCCCGGCACCCGGGGGTTCGCCAAGAAAAACGGGCCGGTCCGTGGGGGGGAGACGGACCGGCCCGAGGGGGGGCTTCCACCATAACCCTTCGTGAGGGATCGTGGGTGCATCGGCGTGAGACAACTACTCTCCGGAATCATCCGGCGACGCCCCGAGGGGGGCGGAACGTTGGATTCAGGGGCGTTTCGTGGCCGATTCACAGCGGATTCCCAGGGAAATCCGGCCGAATAGGAACGGATCCGAAGACTTTGAGCCACCTTGAGGACAGCTGGGCGAGTTGTCCACGCGTCCCCCCGACGGACTACTCGGCCCGCGAACGGTGACTTGACGGTTCCGCTACGCGGCAAGGAGTGGATCATCCGGTTTCGCGGCACCGCGCAGCCCCCTCCACTGCGCGATACCGCCCGCGCAGCTTTGCTGACGCGAATTACCTTGGTCTGAACTTACGGGACCCGTGGGGCGGATGTGAACCGAGCCCGATAACGATGTGGAAACCACGGGCGAACCACAGGTGAACGGTGGCCCTTTTCTCCCGCTATGCCTGATATGTCAGCGGCCCGGCCTGCGGGCGTCGAAGAGGTGACGGCTGCTGTGCGCGACGAACGGCCCCTCCTTCTCGATCCGCTCGTGCAGCGCGCGGAGCCGGGGTTCGTACGCCTCGACCGTGAAGCCGGGGACCATCCAGACGACCTTGCGCAGGAAGTGCACGACCGCGCCGATGTCGTGGAACTCCATCCGCAGCCGCTCCGCCCGCAGCCCGACCACCTCCAGGCCCGCCGCCTCGGCGTCGGCCCGCTCACGCTCGGGGTCACGGCCGCCGCGTACCTCGTCCGGCTGCGGTCCGAGGAAGTACTCGACCAGTTCGAAGACGCTGGCCGGCCCGACGTGCTGGGCGAAATACGTGCCGCCCGGCCGCAGCACCCGGGCGATCTCCTCCCAGTGCGGGCGCACCGGGTGCCGGCTGAGCACCAGGTCGAACGCCGCGTCGGCGAACGGCAGCGGCGCGTCGTCCGGGGCGGCGACGACCACCACACCGCGGGGCCGCAGCAGCGCCGTGGCCTTGGCGACGTTCGGCGGCCACCCCTCCGTGGCGGCGACGGACAGCGGCCGGGCCGGCTCGGCCCCGCTCAGCGCGAAGTCCAGCACCTCCCCGCCGCCGGTCTGGATGTCCAGCACGGCCTCCGCACCGGCCAGCCGCTCCCCCGCGGACCGGGCGTACCCCCAGGAGGGCCGCGCCTCGGTGGCCCGCCCCTCGAACCAGGAGAAGTCCCACCCTTCGGTGGGCACGGCTGCTCCCTCCGCCACGAGGTCTTCGAACGTGCGGTCCGCTGTCATGACACCCATGATCGCAGGGTGTTGTCGGCGGGTCCTGCTAGTTTCCGCCCGCATGACGACTTACTTCGCCGGAGAGAAGGACACGCTGCACGCGAGCCTGGACCGGCACCGAAACGCCGTGCTCTGGAAGCTGGACGGCCTCGACGACGAGCAACTGCGCCGCCCTCTCACCCCGACCGGGACCAACCTGCTGGGCCTGGTCAAGCACCTGGCATCGGTCGAGTACGGCTGGTTCGTGGAGTCGTTCGGCGGGGAGGCCGAGCCGTTCTGGTTCGACCCGTACGACGACATGCGGGTCACCCCCGACGAGACGACGGAACGGATCGTCGCCTTCTACGGCCGCGCCCGCGCCGCCGCCGACCGTACGATCGCCGCGCTGCCCCTGGCCGCGGAGGGCCGCCCGGCCTGGCGGGACGTGCGGGTCTCGCTGCGCTGGGTCCTGGTCCACATGGTCGAGGAGACCGCGCGGCACGCCGGGCACATGGACATCCTGCGTGAGCTGATCGACGGGGCGACCGGCGACCATCCGCCGGCCGAAGGGAGGACCACCTGACCGGCTTTGTCCCCTCCCGCTAGCCGACCGGTCCGTCCGCCCGTCTGTCCGCCTCCCGGTTCGCCTCGAGGCTGTCCTCGCCGCTCAGCTCGCCGCTCGCCCCTCCCTCGTCCTCGCCGAGGACGAGCAGGATGTGTTCGTCGTCGCCGTGCCGGAGAGTGCCCGCACGTTCGAAGCCATGTCCCTGCAGCAGGCGGACGGAGGCGGTGTTGCCGGCGAAGGGGTCGGCGTACAGCGGCCGGGTGCGCTCCTCACGGAGGAAGAGGGCAAGGGCGCGGCGGCCGACACCACGGCTCCAGTACGGCCGGCCGAGCCAGTACCCGACGAACCGCCGCCCGCCCTGCGTCCAGGAGACGACGTGCCCGGCCGCCTCCCCGTCGACGGTGACCGTCCGCACGAGGCAGTCGGGATCGCCGATCACCCGTTGCCGCCAGTGTGTCAGGAAGGCGTCCCGCGGCCGGGGGGTGAACCTCGACCGCCGGAGTGCCTCCGGATCGTGCTCGTAGGCGAGGAACGACTCGAGGTCGGCCTCGACCACGGCTCGCAGCCGCACGTCGTGCGGCACATCGTGCGGCCCGCCCTGCGTCCCATCGGTCATGCGGAGAAGTGTGGCAGCCGGCACCGACACCGGCGCGTGGCACGAACTCGGCCGCTACGGCAGCAGGGGCCGTACTTCCTCCGCGGTGAAGCGCACGAAACCCTCCGGGTCGGGCTCGTCCCCGGTCGGCTGGAGGACGACGGTGTCCGCACCGGCCTCGGTCAGCCGTCGTACGGCCTCGGCCACGGCACCCGCGTCCCCGGCGACCCCGAGGTCCGGCACCGACTCCAGCCCTTCGGCGACGAGTTCGGCGCGCAGCCGGGCTTCGGCGCCGGGCCCGGTCGCGGCGAGCAGGTAGACGACGACCGTGTGCGGTTCGGTGCGGCCCGCTTCCCGCCGCCCTTCGTCGATGAGCTGCCGGGCCCGTCGTACACCGTCCGGCGGGGTGGAGGCGGTGAGGACGGTGCCGTCGGCCTTGGCGCCGGAGAGCCGCAGCGTCCGGGGCCCGGTGGCACCGGCGAGTACCTCCGGGGCCCCCGCCTCGCGCGTGCGATGCGGGGGCCAGTCGAGCCCGACGTCGTCCAGGGTCACGTACCGGCCCCGGACGGTGAGCCGTTCCCCGCGCAGCAGCGCGCGCAGGGCGTCGAGATGCTCGCCGAGGAGGGTGAGCGGGGAGGCTGCGCGGGCGCCGACCTGTCCCATCCAGTCCTGTACCCCGTGCCCGACGACGAGGGTCGCGCGGCCGGGGAACATCCGGTGCAGGGACGCGGCCTCCATCGCAGTGAGGGCCACGTTCCTGAGGGGGACGGGCAGCAGCCCGACGCCGATCCGCACCCGCTCCGTCCAGGCGAGCGCCGCGGCGGCCGTCGAGATGCCGCCCTCCCGGAAACAGTCCTCCCACAGCCACAGCTCTTCGAGCCCCGCGTCGTCCGCGGTCCGGGCGACGGCCCGCAGCCGCTCGGGAGGAAGCTGGGGGCGGAACACGGCACCGAGTCGAGTCATGTCGTCCTTCCTAGTGGGGAGAACGGGACGGGAACAACCTGTTTACGGACGCGGTGGGCCGGCGGTACCGGCGGAGAGGGAGGACGGGGCGTGGGACGGCGTTGGCGCTGGCGGGACGGACGAGGAGAGCTGGTCGTACGGGGGGCCTTGGGGGACACGGCGGTCGTGGCCGTGCCGCTGGAGATCTCGACGTCCTACCGGGCCCGGACGAAAGGGCTGCTGGGCCGGGACTCGATCGACGGGGCGATGCTGCTGTCACCGGCGAGCGGAGTGCACACCTTCCGGATGCGGATGCCGATCGACGTCGCCTACCTGGACCGCCGGCTGAACGTGGTCGCCGTCCGCACGATGAAGCCGGGCCGACTCGGCCTGCCCCGACTGCGGGCCCGGCATGTGCTGGAGGCGGAGGCGGGGGCGATGGCCGGGTGGGGTGTGCGGGTCGGGGCACAGGTGGAGGTGCGGGCGGAGGGGTGAGTGAAGGGGTGAGTGACGTGGTCGGGAATCCGACGGTCGCTCTCGGGGCGTTGTCGGTGGGGCGGCTTAGCATCCGGGTATGAGAGCTTCAGGGACGTTCACGGTCGAGGAGTTCACGCCGGCAGCGGTGCCGTTGCCGGAGCCGGTGGTCGAGACGGCGGTGTCCGTCGGGGTGGCCACGATGCGGAAGCGGTACGCGGGTGAGGTCGGCGGGGTGTCGACGACGCTGTTCACGGCGGCGCACGACCAGGGGAGCGCGACCGGCACCTATGTCGCCATGGAGTCCTTCGAGGGGACCCTGCACGACCTGGCCGGCGCCTTCAACTTCGCCCACTCGGGCACGACTCGCGGCGGCGGCAGGGAGGACGAGTTCTTCCTCATCGTGCCCGGCAGCGGGACGGGGGCGCTGACCGGGATCCGAGGGGCCGGCGGCCTGTCGGTCGAGGCGGACGGCACCCATCGGATCTGGTTCGAGTACGAGGTCGGGGCCTAGGGGGTTTCGTTTGGATCAGGTCGGATCTGGCCCGTGGCGTCCGGTGCGGTGCATCGCAAGGCGGAGGATCACCCGCGTACCGGGCGTACTCGGGTGGTCCGACAACGCGGCGAGGTGCCGTGCCGGGCGTCGCGGACCCGGGCTGATCCGAACGAAGCCCCCTAGCCCTGGGTCCGGGGGAAGGAGACCTCCACTCGGCGGTTCTTCTTCCTTCCGGCCTCGGTGGAGTTGTCGGCGATCGGGTACTGCTCGCCGTAGCCGCGGACCTCGAAGGTGACGGTCGGGTTGTTCAGGTCCTGGTCCAGGACGGCCTGGACGGCGTTGGCGCGCTGCTTGGACAGGATGTCGCCGTGGGCGGAGGAGCCGAGGTCGTCGGTGAAGCCGAAGACGCGGACCTGGGCCGCGTTCTGCTTCCTGATCTCCGCGGCGATGGCGGCGATGCGGGCCTTCGCCTCCGCGCCGAGCTTGGCGCTGTCCTTGTCGAACAGCACCTCGGCCTGCAGGGCGAAGGTCACGTCGGCGTTGGTGTCCTCCCTGCGCTCGTCCCCGCTCTGGTCCTCCACGACCGACTTGATGTCCAGCACCTTGGGCTCCGCGAGGGTGGCGCCCTCGGGCAGCTTCAGGTCCGGGTCGGTGGGGTCGACCCTCACCGGCGCGGTGGCGGAGGGTTCGGTGCCGGGGGGTTCACTGGGGTCCGTGTCGTCGGCGCGGGCCACGGGGGCGCCGTGCAGACCGGCGGCGAACAGGAGGGCGGCGGCCGCGAGCGCGACGGGGAGACGGGGCGTGGTGGTCACGTGAGCCTCACCCGGAGATCTGAATGCCGGCACTGGAGAAAGTGGGCAGCTGGAGGGTCACCTCGGTGGTGTTCGCGGGTGGGGAGGGGAACTGCATGAACACCGGCAGGGACTGACCTGCCTGGAGTGTGCCGAGCCCTGTCGTGGTGAGGGGGCGGCCTTCTGTGTCGCGCAGTACGTAGTAGCGCTTCTTGCTCTTGGAGTCGACGAGGGTGGCGCCGCCCAGGGAAAGCCCGTGCTTCACGATCTCCGTTTCATCGCCGCTCATTTGTGGCGGTACGACGACTGACTTCGCGCCATCATTCTTCAAGTTGCCGCTCACCGTGACAAATCCACCCGCGTCGCGCTGCGCCGAAGTGATCTGGAGAAGCAGGCCCTCGGTTCCTTTGAGTTCAGCCAGAGGGGCTTCGGACTGCCCTTCTTGAGCACTCGGATCCGATCCAGCGCCTTTGGGTGTGGAAGCCGATGCCTGGGGCTTCTTGTCGTCGCCTCCACCACCACCGCAGCCGGCCACACTGACGGCGAGGCCGACCACAAGGGTCAGCGCGACCATCCCCTCGCGGGCCTTCGCAGTGAACCGAATGCTCATCGCTCCGCTTCCTTCTTCCCTCGTCGTTCGCTTGTCAGTCGGCCAGGTGAACATCGAAGAGGTCCTCGGGGCCGGGGAGCCCTTCCTGGTCATCCGGATCCAGCTCCCAGGCCGTGCCGTCACAGGCGAGCTGAGGCAGTGCTTCACCGTCGGCGTCCTCGCCAGGGAGCTTGAACTTACAGAGTGGCTCGATCTCGGCAATGGCAGAAGCCGTCGACCTGATCCCCTCGGTAGTAGGAACGACGGAGTCGCCGACAGGCTTGTTGGCCGTCACTCTTGCCTCGTACTTGAGGGGCGGGCGCGGAAAGCAGCCATCCAAGCGGGCATCGTTCTGCGCGGCAAGCTGTCCGGCGTGCCGGCACGGGTCGTCCAAGGCTGGTTTCCCATCGAAGATGTCCTGCCATTTGGTGGGGTCCCGCAGGTCTTGCAACCACAGGCCCGCCAGTTGATCCCGTGCATCCTGGGCTGCTGCCAGTGCTGCCGCATCAGCTGCTGTCTGTGCACCGCTCCGGTTCACGGCGGCTTGACCAACCGCGAGGTATGCGAACGCAAGAAAGAGCAGACCCGCCACCACCGTGATGTAGATGGGGAAGGCCTGCCCTGCGTCCCGATGCCTCGGCAGAGGCATCAAGTGATTTCGTTGATCTTCGCAAGAATCTTCTGCAAGATCGACTGGCCGATGCTGGTACCCGTAACCGCCAGCACGATCGCCACAACCACCGCGATGATCCCGAGGTACTCGACGGCGGTCTGCCCCTTGTCGTCGCTGCGACGCTGCATGGCCACCATCAACTTCAGCATCCAGTCGCTCATGGTGCTCCCCTCCGGCTTCGCTTCGGATCCCGCAAACGTAGGACCCGGCCCGACCTTTACCGAAGGGCCCCAGGGCCCAACTCCGGGCCCATCCGGAACCGCCGCTGACGCGTGTCGGCATCTCAGGACACCCCCAGCCACTTGGCGGTCGCCTGGGATCTGGTGGTGGTGTGGAGCTTGGCGAAGATGCGGTTGATGTGGTTCTTGACCGTCTTCTCGCTGATGAAGCAGGCGGCGGCGATCTGCTGGTTGGTCATGCCGGACGCGATGAGGTCCATGATCTCCGCCTCCCTCGCACTCAGCCGGAATCGCGACCGGAACGACTCTCCCACAGATGATTGCAATTGCGAAAGAGGCGCGGTGATGATTTTGCCGGAATCGGCGGGCAGTTGAGCCGACGCGTGTGCAGGTGCACTCTCTCTCAGCTCGGTCAGTAACGCCTGCGCCGCCCCCGGCGTCACATGCGGCCGCCCCTCCCGTACGTCCCGCACCGCCCGTACCAACTGCTCCGTCGTGAACTCGCCGTGCACCAGGTATCCCCCCGCCCCCAGCCGCAGCGCCTCCCGCACCGTCTCCGCCTCATGGCTGTAGGTGAGCATCATGACCGGGGCCAGCCGCACCAGGTGCGGCAATGCCGAGATTCCGTCGACCCCGGGCATGCGGACGTCGAGGAGGATGACGTCGGGCCGGTGCCGGAGTGCCGCTTCGTAGGCCTCTCGGCCGTCCGCCGCCTGCGCCACCACCGTGGTGTCCGCACGGCCCGAGAGCAGCGCGGTCAGGCCCGCACGCACCACGGGGTTGTCGTCGGCGACCAGCAGTCGCAGGGGCGCGGCGGCGGGCGTGGGCGGCGGGAAGTCCGGCCGGGGGTGGGTGTGCCGCGTCATCGGTGCCTCCTGTCGGGGTGTTCAGGGAAGCCGTCGACGGGGAGGGCGGGGACTCGGAGTTCCACGCGCACCTCCGTTCCCCGTACGTGACCGCACCGGCCGATACGGATACGGGCACCCGCCTGCGCGGCTCGTTCGACCATGCCGACAAGGCCGAAGTGGCCGGCAGCGCGGAGGTGTTCGAGTGTGGTGCCGGGCGGGAGACCGGTGCCGTCGTCGTGGATCGTGAGGCGGAGCAGGTCGCCGTGGACCGAGGCGCGTACGTCGACGCGGGTCGCGGACGCGTGGCGGTGGGCGTTCTCCAGGGCCTCCTTGGCGATGGCCAGGAGGTGTCGGGTCAGGGGTGCGGGCAGCGGGGGGAGGACGGCGGGGTCCGGCCAGTGGCAGGTGACCGGCAGGGCGGTCCTGGCGGTGAAGTCGTGGATGTGGTCGTGCAGTTCGTGCCACGGCGTCGCCTCCTCCGGGCCGGCCGGACGCTCCCGTCGCAGGTCCGTCAGCAGCTCCCGCGACTCCGCCGCCGCTCTGCGCGCCGAGCGGGACACCAGTTCCGCCTGCTGCCTGATGCGGACGGGATCGGGGGCGTCGGCCGAGGCGGTTGCCGCCAGGCCGTCCGCGGCCAGGGCCACTCCGTACAGGGTCTTGGCCACGGAGTCGTGCATCTCGCGGGCCAGCCGGGCGCGCTCCGCGCTCACCGCCTCCGCCGCCGCGAGGCGGGCCTGTGCCGTCGTCAGGGCCTGGGTCGCGGCGCCGAAGCGAAGCATCAGGTTGCGCAGGGTCGAGCCCATGGCACCGGCGATGACACACAGGCCGGGCAGCAGCAGGGTCTCGACGACAGCCGCGTGCCGGTCGGCCTTCAGGGTGGCGTGGACGAGGAGGAGGATCAGGGACTGCAGGGAGGCGAAGCAGGCCGCGCCGCGCCAGCTGTAGACCAGGCCGGCCAGGAGCGGGGTGCAGACGCTGACGTAGGCGAGAGTGGTGTCCGGGCCCGCCGAGATCAGGAGAAGGGAACCGAACAGGGTGTCGGCGGCCAGGAGGCTCGGGTGGCGCAGGAGCAGGGGGCCGAACCGCTCCCAGTCGCGGAAGAGCACGTAGGAGGCCATGAAGGTGACGACCACGGCCGCGCCGACCAGACGGGCGCCCAGGCCGGGGGCGGCGTTGAGGAGGGCGGCGGGGGCGGCCAGGGCGATCATGGCGAGCCGGAAGCCGAAGACCTGCCGGCACATCGCCTGCAGCGCACGGACCTGGATCTTCTCGGACGGCTCGGTGCGGGGCACGGTTCGGTCCATGCCGACCTCGGCCGCGCCGGCACCGTCACCGTCGGCCACGGCCGGGGACGAGGACGGGGGCACCGTCCAGTCCACGTCGCCCTCGGCCCGGGACGCCGTCCGGGGCAAGTCCGCCTCTACCAGGGGCACCGTCCGGGGCACGACGGCCTCGGCCCGAGACGCCGCCCGGTCCACGCCGACCCCATCCGCTCCGGCACCACCAGCCGAGGCTGACGGCACCGCCCAATCCACGTCCGCCCCGGCCAGGGGCACCGCTCGATCCACGTCGACCCCGGCCCGAAGCACCGTCCGGTCCATCCCCACATCCGCCGCCGCCACCGGCGCCTTCACCGACTTCGCCGCCGTCCGCGCAGACGAAGCCCTCTCCCCCTTCGCCCCCCTCGAAGTGCGTGCGAGCCAGTCGGTGGCCCCCCTCAGCCACCTCCCGAAGGGTGGTCCTCCGAAGGGCGGTCCCCCGAAGGGCGGCCCTCCGACGCGGCCCGCGCGCCTCTCGCGCCCCGCCAGCCCTGTCACCGTCATGCCCGCCTCACTCCCCCGTGAGCGAACCGAAGTCCACCCCGGAACCCAGCAGCAGGCCCGCACCCAGGAGGAGCATCGTCGCCGGGACCATGAACGTGGTGATCATCAGCGTGGCCTTGGGCACCGCGCGGGCGGCCTTGCGGCGGGCGTTCTGGGCGTCGGTGCGGCGCATGTCCTTGGCCAGGGAGACCAGGGTGTCCACGATCGGGGCGCCCAGTTCCTCGCCCTGCTGCAGCGCCGTGACGAACATGGCCACCTGCTCGGAGTCGTTGCGCCGGCGCAGTTCCGCGAAGGCCTGGCGGCGGCTCATGCCGAGGTCCATCTGGCGGAGCGTGATGCGGAGTTCGTCGGCCCACGGGCCCTCGTAGCGGGAGGCGACCCGGTCCAGGGCCTGGCGGAACCCGAGGCCCGCGCTGACCACGACCGCCAGCACGTCCAGGAAGTCGGGCAGCGTGCGCTCGATGACGTCCTTGCGGACCCGGATCGCCGACCAGATGCCGACCTCCGTCCAGAGCGCCCCGAACAGCAGCAGGAGCAGGGCGACGAACCACTGGCCGCGGAGCAGGAAGACCAGGAAGCCCACGCCGCCCAGCGCGCCGTAGACCGCGCGGCGGGCCGCGTAGCGGTCGATGGTCAGGCCGCCGGGGTTGCCCGCGAGGTCGATCCTGCGGCGGTACTTGGCGACCAGGCGGGGGCCCATCAGGCGCAGCACGGCCGGGGCGTACCGCATGCCCATGCGGTCGATCACCGAGCCCACCGCGCCGGTGCGGGTGGCGCCGACCTCCAGGGCCACGGCGAGGTCACCGGGGAGCTTGGCGTCGGCGCGGTACATGCGGATGCCGGCGAAGGCGCCCCAGACGCTCAGGCCCATCAGCAGTGCGAGCAGGAGTCCCATGGAGTCCGAGCCCTCCTCACACGTCGATCCGGCTCATGCGCCGGATGAGGACGAAGCCGACGGCGTACATGGCGAACGCGATGATCACGCAGGCCTGGCCGACCGGTGAGCCGGTCATGCGTTCCAAGGCGCCGTCCTTGACGCCGTTCATCAGGAACAGGGCGCCGACGCCGAGGACGGGGACGGCGTACGACGTCATGGTCACCTGGGAGAGCTGGGTGCGGATCTCGCGCCGGGTCTCCTTGCGTTCCTCCAGGGTCTCGGTCAGGTTGCGCAGGGCGGAGACCACCTGGCCGCCCGCCCTGTTCGACAGCACCAGGGTGGTGACCAGGACGACCAGTTCACGGGAGGGGAGGCGGTCGGCGAGTTCGCCGAGCGCGTCGTCCAGGGAGTGACCGACGGCCAGCTGGTCGGCGACCTTGGCCAGTTCCTCGCCCGCGGGGGCCTCCAGCTCCTCCGCCGCCATGCCGATCGCGGTGCGCAGGGCGAGGCCGGCCTGGGTGGCGTTGGCCAGGATGCGGGCCAGTTCGGGGAGTTGGTTGATGAAGCGTTCGATGCGTTTCTGGCGCTGCCAGTTGAGGAACTGCACCGCCGCCCAGACGCCCAGCAGGCCCGCGAGGGGGCCGAAGAAGGGGGCGAGGGTGGCCTGGCCGATCAGCCAGAGCCCGGCGACCACGGCCAGCATGCAGACGAAGAACTCGCCCGGCGTGACGTCCAGGCCGGTCGTGGCCAGGCGGAGTTCGAGCCAGCGGCCGAAGCGGGTGCGGCGCAGCCGCCGGTCGAGATCGCGGAAGCGGCGCCGCCGGCCGGCCGCCGGGGGTGACCCGGTGTGTGTGAGGCGGTCGACGAGGGCGGCGCGCTGGGCCCGGCCCGAGGCGTAGGCGTGCACGCCGGCCACGGCCAGGACACAGGTCAGCAGCGTCACGCCGAGGGTGAGCTGGACGAGGGTGTGGAGTTCCATGGGGTGGCCTACCTACCTGGCTTCTCGGGTGGCGAGCTGGTCCGCGGAGTGGGCGACGCCGAAGGCCTGCGGAACGGGCTGGCTCGCCATGTACAGGCGGTCGGCGGTACGGCGGGGCAGCGGGAAGTACTGAAAGGCGCCGTACACGCGGCCTTCCGGGGTCATGGGCCGGGCGTCGAAGCGGGCCGCGGTCGCCAGCCGGTACGGTTCCCCGCCGTGGCTGTCGAGCAGTGCGATCTCGGTGATGCGGCGGGCGCCGTCGGCGAACCGGGTCAGCTGGACCAGGACGTCGACCGCGCTGTTGATCTGGTCGTGCAACGCCACGAAGGGGACCTCGACGTCGGACATGGAGGCGAGGGTCTGCAGCCGGGTGAGGGCGTCCTCGGCGCTGTTGGCGTGCACGGTGGCGAGGGAGCCGTCGTGACCGGTGGACATGGCCTGGAGCATGTCGAGGGACTCGCCGCCGCGGACCTCACCGACCACGATCCGGTCGGGACGCATCCGCAGGGAGTTGCGGACCAGGTCGCGGATGGTGACCTGCCCCTTGCCCTCCACGTTCGGCGGGCGCGACTCCAGGCGGACGACGTGCGTCTGCTGGAGCTGGAGTTCGGCGGAGTCCTCGATGGTGATGATGCGTTCGTGCGGCGGGATCAGCCCGGAGAGCGCGTTCAGCAGGGTCGTCTTCCCGGTACCGGTCGCGCCGGAGACGATGATGTTGAACTTCGCCTGCACCAGGCCCGCCAGCAGATAGACCATGTGCTCGTCGAGCGAGCCGAAGCCGATCAGCTCCTGGAGCGTGAAGGACCGCGGGAAGCGGCGGATGGTCAGGATGGGCCCGGTCAGCGACAGCGGCGGGATGATGACGTTGACACGTTCGCCGGAGGGGAGGCGTGCGTCCACCATCGGGTTCGACTCGTCCACCCGCCGGTTGACGGTGGAGACGATCCGCTCGATGGTCTGCATCAGCTGGTCGGCGGAGGCGAAGCGGAGCGGCAACTGCTCGACGCGGCCGCCGCGTTCGACGAAGATCGCGTCGGGGCCGTTCACCATGATCTCGGTGATCGACGCGTCCTCCAGGAGCGGTTCGAGGATGCCGAGGCCCAGCGCCTCGTCCACGACCCGGCGGATCAGCTGGGAGCGCTCCACCGTCGACAGCACCGGGCCCTCGCGGCTGATGATGTGCCCGAGCACCCGCTCCAGCCGCGCCCGGCGCTCGGCGGCGGCCAGCGAACTCATCTCCGCGAGGTCGATCTCCTCCAGCAGCTTGGCCCGGTAGGAGGCGACCAGATGCCCGTCCTCGCCCCGGCTGCCGTGCTCCTCCGGAGTGTTGATACGTGCCCGCAGGCTCATGGTCCGCAGCTCCTCGGTCCTGGTCAGTGGTCGAGCGGGTCCTGGTCGGTGGTCGGCTGAGTTCTGGTCGGGGTCCGGGTCCTGGTCAGTGGTCGAGCGGCATGGTGGCGGTCTTGGTGGCGTCACCGAGACCCCAGATGATCTTCGGGATGCGGACGGTGGCGGTCACGGTGACCGAACCGTCTCCCTCGGCGGCGGAACAGCTCACCTGCATCCCGCCGCTCACCGCGTCCGCGCAGGCCTGGGCGTACGGCTGCTGCAGGGACGCCGCCCGCGCCCCGGCCCGGGCCGCCGTACCGGCCTGCTCGGCGGCGTAGGCGACCGCGCCGATCTGGAACCCGGCCAGCCCCACGATCAGCAGGACGGGGATGAACCCCAGGTACTCGATGGCCACTTGTCCCCCATCGCGTCCACGGCGGTACGACATCTCAGCGCTTCACCTCCTCCACGGCGCCGGCATGGCCGTGCACCGTGACCGGGAAGTCGATGGATCCGGGAAAGAGCACCGGGACCTTGAGGTCGACGTCTGCCGTGACATAGCCGCTCCCGTCGCAGCGCCGCACGGTGGCGCCCTCTCGCCACGCCCCGGACAGATGTCGCAGAGCCGCCTGCCGGCACACGCCGAACCGCTCCCCCCGGGCCGCCGCCGTCCCCGCCCGCACCCCCTCGTCGGCAGCATTCCCCGCGAGCGTGTAGGCGTACCCCACGAGCACGGCCTGCCACATGAGCACCAGCGTCAGGACGATCAGCGGAGCCATGCCCAGGAACTCGATGCTGACCTGCCCCCGATCCCCACCGGGCCGTCTTCTCACCGCGCCCTCACTCCTTCCGCCGCCGAAAGCTCACCGACCCCCGGTCACCGCGCGCCCGTCCGCTCCCGCGATGTGAGGCGCCCTCGGCCGCCTTCACCAGCCCCAGCTCCCCCGCGAGCGCCCACAGGGCCTGCTTCACCGTGCTCTTGCCGTCGAGTTCATGGACCCGGCCGGCATCCACGACCCCTTGCAGCTCCTTGAAGGCCGCGGGGACGGCGGTGCGGGCGAGGGCCGTGCCGGTGATGCGCTGCACCAGGGCCGGCTGGATCTCGGTCTGCCGCGTGTGCCGGTTGACGACAGCCGTCGTCTCCTCGGCCTTGCGGACCTGGAGCCGGTCCCACATCCGCACCGTCCGCTTGGCCGCGCGTACGGCGATGACGTCCGGGGTGGTGACCAGCAGGGCCGTGTCGGCCATCTCGACGACCGCGGCGCCCGCCCCGCTGAGCTGGGAGCCGCAGTCGATGACGACGACCTCGTAGCGGGAGCGCAGGGCGCTGACGATCTGGCGGGCGGCGCGGTCGGTGACCTCCTCGCCGCGTTCGCCCTCGCCGGGGGCTAGGAGCAGGGCGAGGCCGGTGTCGTGGCGGAAGACGGCGTCGGCGAGGACGCGGGGCGAGATGTCGGTGATGGTGGCCAGGTCCACGACGGACCGGCGGAACTGGATGTCCAGGTAGGAGGCGATGTCACCGGTCTGGAGGTCGAGGTCCACCAGGGCCGTGGCGCGGCCGGAGGCCTGGGCGGCGAGGGCCAGCTGGATGGCGGTCAGGGTGGTGCCGGTGCCGCCCTTGGCGCCGCTGACGGTGACGACCGTGCCGCCGACACCGCCGAACGCGTCGGCGCCGTGCCCGAGGTGCCGTCGCACGCCGGCCGACCACTGGGCCACGGCCTGGACGCGGCCGGCGAGTTCCTCGTACGACAGCGGGAGCGCGACCAGGCCGCGGGCGCCGGAGTCCATGGCGGCGGCGAACAGGCCGGGGCTCGCGTCGGTGGTGACGAGGATGACGCCGACGGCCGGGAAGCGCAGGGCGACCTCGCGGATCAGCTCCAGGGCCGGGACGGGTCCGATGCGTTCATGGACGACGACCACTTCGGGGAGTTCGTCGATCGACTCGGCGGCGAGCCGGGCGAGGGTGTCGACCAGCTGGGTGGAGTCGGTCGCCGGTGGCTGCGGCTCGGCGTCGGGGAGCTGGCTGAGCAGGGTGGTGAGGGAGCGGACGGCGTCCGGGTCCGCGCCGGCCGGGAGGATCCTGGTGGGCATGGCCGCCTCTCACTTGTCCGTCGCGAGTTCGTAGGTGCGGTCCTTGTCGGGGACGCTGGTCTCGCTGCCCGGGGCCACCAGCGCGAGCCGGACGCGCTGGGCGAAGGACTCCGCGTAGGTGATGCGCTGGGCGTCGAGGGTGGACAGCGCGAAGGTGATGGGGACGGCCTCGGTGGGCTGCTGCTGGTTCTTGCTGCGGTCGGGATCGAGGGCGGTGATGTGGCCGACGTCGAGAACGCGGGCATGGGTCACGATGATCTTCGACTGGTCGGGGTCGCCTTCCTTCTTTCCCTCGAAGGTGGCATAGACGTTGACGCGCGAGCCGGGCGTGATCTTGCCGGCGACGCCCGTGGCCGCGTCGATCATGATGGCGACCTCCTGCTGTCCGGGCTGGAGGGCGGGCTGGTCGACGATCATGTCGGTCTGCAGGAGGGAGCCGGCCCGCAGGGTGGTCACGGCGATCTTGCCCCGGATCCGGCGCAGATCGGTGACGGCGTTGTCGGACAGCCACCGCTCGGGCATCGTGATCTTCTCGAACTGGCCCGTGTTCAGCGCGGTGTACGGCTTCACCTCGGACCTGACCCGGTAGGCGGTGACCTCGGGACCGACCTTGGAGTTCGCGTCGTGGACGACGGAGAGCACACCGGCGAACGCGCCGAGAGCGCACAGGACCGACAGGATCAGGAGTATCACGCCGCGGCGCTGACGGGAGTTCATGAACCGTGCAACCTCATTGGGGGAATCGGTCGAGCGGGATGTGGGTGGGTCCTCGGGCCGGTCGTGCGAGTCATGGGGGCGGGGTCGTGCGGGTCAGGGGGCGGGGTCGGGCCGGTCAGGCGGGCGTGCGGTGTTCCAGGGCGCGTGGCGTGGGTGGTTCGTGGACGGGCGGGGTGGCCGAGCAGAAGACGCAGCGGTCGCCGATGACGTCGAGACCGCACCAGTGACAGCTGGTCTGCCGTACGGAGGTCACCAGCTGGTAGAGCACCGACAGGTCGGCGAGGTAGCTGCAGAACTCGATCATCCGGCCGGTGCCCCACCACACCGGGGACTCGGCGGGCAGCGGGGTCTCGCGCAGGCCGTGCGCCTTCCAGGCCGTGCCGAGGCCCGTGGCCCAGTCGCTCTGCAGCTGCCCCTTGGCGACGAGCATCCAGGTGTTGAACTCGGGCCCCTTGAGCGTGGCCCCGGGACCGATCCGCACGAGCTGCGGCTCGGGGTGGGCGAGGACCGCGAACTGGCTGCCCGGTACCCAGGACTTGGCGTGCGCCTTCAGCCCGACCGGGACGCGGTCCAGCTTGGCGACGGAACCGAGGACGGCGCCGGCGTGGAGGTAATGGGTGAGCAGGCGTCCGGCGGAGGCCAGTACGCCCGGGCTCAGGTCGCAGGAGGCGAGCTGGCGCAGCTGGCGGGCCAGGACGGCGACGGCGAGGGGCGGCAGCTCGGGCCGGAAGAAGGCGATGCGGTCGCTCTCCAGCAGCGAGCGCAGGGTGTGCAGCCGTCGTACGACGGGCTCCGGGGTGGCCGGTGAGCAGACGACGACCAGGTATCCGTACTGCTCGGTCAGGGCGTGCAGGTCGGTGAGGGCCTGGTCCAGCGGCCGCTGGTCGAGGTCGCGCAACACGACGGCGGGCATGGTCCGTTCGTCCTGCGCCGGCAGTGCCATGTCGGCACTGGTCACGGCAATGGCAGTTGGCACGCGCAGCTCCCCGCTCTTCACACCCGCCGGCCCACCGGTGTAACTCCAATGCGCCAGAACGACTTCATTGCGTGACTACGTGAGCACTGTATCCACGGCCGTATGACCGGAGAACAGCGTTTGTGAAGCTCGCGTGGAACTCTCTCGGCGCAAGTCCCGCCAAAAGGGGACAGGTTGCGTCGACGGGCGGAGACGGTTTTGGTCTGGACCTCTTGACACCAGGATTGGTCTGGACCAACTTGTACGCCAGCGGTGGCCACCGTCCCTCACCCTCTCCCCGCCGAACTCCCCCACCGGAGGCTCCAGTGGACCGCGCACCAGGCATACCCAGATCCCGCAGACGGCGGCTCGCGACGTGGTCCGCCGCCGGCGCCCTCGCCCTCTCGGTCGCGGGCCTCGCCGCGGCCTCCCCCGCGTCCGCGGCGGACGTCAACAACGTCAAGAACGCGGGCTTCGAGTCGGGTCTGGGCAACTGGACCTGTACGGCCGGCAGCGGCACGACGGTCTCCTCCCCGGTGCACGGGGGCTCGTCCGCCCTGAAGGCGACCCCGGCCGGGCAGGACAACGCCAAGTGCACCCAGACGGTGGCGGTCAAGCCCGGCTCGACGTACACGCTGAGCGCATGGGTCCAGGGCGGATACTCCTACCTGGGCGTGACGGGCACGGGCACGACGGACGTCTCGACGTGGACGCCCGACGCCCCGTCCTGGAAACAGCTGTCGACGACCTTCACCACGGGTGCCTCCACCACCTCCGTGACGGTCTATACCCACGGCTGGTACGGCCAGGCCGCCTACTTCGCCGACGACGTCTCCGTCTACGGGCCCGACGGCGGCGGTGGCGGCGACCCGGCCCCGACCGTCCCCGCCGCCCCGGCCGGCCTGACGGTCTCCGGCACGACGTCCTCGTCGGTCTCCCTGTCCTGGTCGGCGGTGTCCGGCGCGACGGGCTACAACGTCTACCGCAACGGCACGAAGGTGACGGCGGTGACCGGCACCTCCGCGACGGTGACCGGCCTCACCGCCTCCACGTCGTACTCCTTCCAGGTGACGGCGACCAACGCGGCGGGCGAGTCGGCGAAGTCGGCGACGGTGACGGGGACGACGTCCGCGACCGGCGGCGGTGGCGGTGGTGGCGGCACGGTGCCCAAGCACGCCGTGACGGGCTACTGGCAGAACTTCAACAACGGCGCCACGGTCCAGAAGATCTCCGACGTCCCCTCCGCCTACGACATCATCGCGGTCGCCTTCGCGGACGCCACCTCGACGCCGGGGGCGGTGGCCTTCAACCTGGACTCGGCCGGCCTCGGCGGCTACACGGCCGACCAGTTCAAGGCGGACATCAAGGCCAAGCAGGCGGCCGGCAAGAAGGTCATCATCTCGATCGGCGGCGAGAAGGGCACGATCTCGGTCAACGACGCGGCCTCGGCGTCGAACTTCGCGAACTCCGTCTACTCCCTGATGCAGACGTACGGCTTCGACGGCGTCGACATCGACCTGGAGAACGGCCTCAACGCGACGTACATGACCCAGGCGCTGCGGTCCCTGTCGTCGAAGGCGGGCTCGTCCCTCGTCATCACGATGGCCCCGCAGACGATCGACATGCAGTCGACGTCGAACTCCTACTTCCAGACGGCCCTGAACATCAAGGACATCCTCACGGTCGTCAACATGCAGTACTACAACAGCGGTTCCATGCTGGGCTGCGACGGCAAGGTCTACAGCCAGGGCTCGGTCGACTTCCTGACCGCGCTCGCCTGCATCCAGCTGGAGGGCGGCCTCGCCCCGTCCCAGGTGGGCCTCGGCCTGCCGGCGTCACCGAGTGGCGCGGGCAGCGGCTACGTCTCCCCGACAGTGGTCGACAACGCCCTGGACTGCCTGGCCAAGGGCACCGGCTGCGGCACCTTCAAGCCGTCCAGGACCTACCCCGACCTGCGGGGCGCGATGACCTGGTCCACCAACTGGGACGCGGCCTCGGGCAACGCGTGGTCGAACGCGGTGGGGGCGCATGTGCACGCGATGCCGTGACGTGAGCGACCGCTGACGTACCCGCCTTCCGGCATGCGGCGCCCGGACCTGTGAGGGTCCGGGCGCTGTCGTGTGCGCGGGGGTGCCCTTCGGCCATATCCGAGCGGTCGCCCGCGTTCTGCGTTGCGACCGGCAAAAAGCCGATGTGATGATCCGGGGCATGCCTGAACAGGGGGGCGCCGCCGGACCGGCGGCAGAAACACCCAGGTCTCGGCTGTACGACTACGTGGACCTGGCCCGCGCCGACCAGCGGGAGACGACCGGACCCGAGGCGTCCGAGGGCACCGCTTCACCCTCGCATGCAGCAACCCTCACCGACGCTTCGACAGCCGCCGAGCGCAGACGCCGCGAGTTCGCGGTGCTGCTGGGCGAGTTCCGGCGTACGGCCGTACTCGTACCTCTCGACGCCGAAGACGGAAACCCGCTGGCAGCCGATTTCGGCGGTGTCCGTTGGATCTACGCCTTCTCCGACGAGCGGGCCCTGGCCCGTTTCGCGCTCGCGCGAGGCGAGGGCGACCGGGAGTGGGCCTACCAGCGGTGGCTGGGGGCACGCCTGCTGGACGCCGCGGTTCCCGCCGTGGGCGTGCCGTGCGGGGTGGCCCTGGACGTGGGCGGCGAGGGGGAGGGCGCGCTGTTCCCGCCGGTGCGCGGGATCGTGCCGGACGGGGCGGCTGTCGATGTCGAGGCGCAAATGGGGGACGAGGCGTGAGTGGTGACGGCAAGGACCTGAAGACGGACGGGTTGGGTCTGATCGCCAAGGGCCTGACCGAGGCGCTGGGTGAGCTGAAGGAACTCGGCATGGTCGGTGAGGCCGGGGCCGGGCGCGGGTTCGGCGACCTCGCGCTGTCCGGGCTGGAGCTGGGCCACGAGGGGCTGACGGGCGAGTTCAAGTCGTTCTGCGAGCGCTGGGAGTGGGGCGTGCGGTCGCTGATCAACGAGGGCAACGGGTTCGCCGAGAAGACGGGGCTGGCGGCGGGGACGTACTACGAGAACGACCAGTACGTCGCGGGCACCTTGAAGGTCGTCGAGAACGCGGCCATCGGCAATCCGTACGCCTCCGAGGAGGAGGTCGAGGCGATGGGCTACGGCGAGATCGCCACCTCCGGTGCCTACGGCGGCGACGTCGACTACAGCAAGGAGTCCTTCGAGCAGGCCTGGGCCAACAGCAAGCAGGGCTGGAAGGACGCCGGCCGGGACGTGGGGACCTCGCGGATGCTGGGGCCGTTGAGCCCGGACGCGGAGATGTTCGGGATGACGGACACCGAGTACGCCCAGTACCTGGACGACCACTTCGGTCCCTCTCCCGAGGAGCGCGCCGAGGCCGCCGGGCAGCAGGGCGGTGAAGGCTGATGGGCATCCTCGGTGACATCGGCGACGGCCTGAACAAGGGTCTCGGCTACGGCGAGCACCTCTACGACGAGGGCAGGAAGAAGGTCGGCCAGGGCGTCGACTTCGCCACGAACAAGCTGGGCGACGGCCTGGACCGCGTCGGGGCGCACGACTGGGCGGACGCCGTCGAGGACTGGGGTGACGACCTCGCCTCCGACCTGGGCGCCACCCCCGGCGAGCAGCAGCTCGGGCAGAGCGAGGAGGCCGACGAACTCGTCCACGGCAGCCCCTCGAAGATCCGGGAGAGCGCGGGGCACCTGCGGGACTTCAACGGCGCCTTCGACAAGGTGAGCCGGGGGCTGAAGAAGGTCGACTCCTCCGGCTGGAAGGGCGAGGGCGGTGACGCCTTCCGGGAGAAGTTCGGCGTCCACCCCGCCAAGTGGGCGCACGCGGCCGAGGCCTGCAAGGAGGCGGCGGGTGCCCTGGAGTCGTACGCCGACACCGTCACATGGGCGCAGGGGCAGGCGAAGGAGGCCATCGAACTCTACAAGAAGGGCGTGAAGGCGTCCCGGGACGCGGTCGACACCTACAACGACAAGGTCGACGCCTACAACGCCAAGGTCGAGGCGGACCAGGACCCGGGCCCCAAGCCCGGACCGTTCCACGACCCCGGCAAGGCCGACATCAAATCGGCTGTCCACAAACTCGCCCAGGCCCGCAAGCAGCGCAACACCGTCGCCTCCGAGGCACAGGGCAAGGTGAAGGCGGCACTCGCCCGCGCGCCCGCCGAGCCCCCGCCGCTGCAGCGCCTGGGCAACAACCTCTCCGACAATCTGCGGGCCACCACCACCGAACTCACCCACTTCGGCGGAGGCGTTCTCAAGGGCGGGGCCGGCCTGGTCAACTTCGTCCGCGGCCTGAACCCCACCGACCCCTACAACCTCACCCACCCCGCCGCCTATCTGCAGAACGTCAGCATGACGCTCTCCGGCCTGACCTCCACCGTTGCGCACCCCGAACGAGCCGTCCAGGCCGCCGCCGAAGGCATCAGAAAGGACCCCTCGGAGTTCTTCGGCCGCATGGTCCCGGAGCTGGTCGGTACGAAGGGCACCGGGCTGGCCCGCGGCGGGATGCGGCTCGCGCTGAAGGAGGGCGCGGAGGGCCTCGCGGAGCAGGGACTGCGCAAGACCGCCCGGAACGCGGTGGAGAAGGGCGCGGAGGACGCCGCCGGGCCCTCGGCTCGGGGACGGGTGAGCGAGGACCCGCACCAGCCCTCCCGCGAGGGCAACGCGGTGGAGAGCAAGGGCACCGACCCCATCGACCTCGCCACCGGCAGGATGTACCTCCCGCAGACGGACGTCACCCTCCCCGGCACCCTGCCACTCGTCCTGTCCCGACGGGTGGAGTCCGGCTACCGCCTCGGCCGCTGGTTCGGCCCGTCCTGGTCCTCCACCCTGGACCAGCGCCTGGAGATCGACGCGGAGGGAGTCGTCTTCGTCACGGAGGACGGCCTGCTCCTGTCGTACCCCCACCCGGCACCAGGCGTACCGACTCTCCCGAGCCACGGTCCCCGCCTCCCCCTGGACCGGGTGGACGACGGCTACACGATCACGGACCCCCGCAGGCAGTGGACCTGGCACTTCGCCGACCGAGGCGTCGGCCTGGCGGTCCTGGAACAGGTGGACGACCGCAACGGCGACTGGATCACCTTCGAGTACGACGCTCAGGGCACCCCACTGGGTGTCTTCACGAGCGCCGGCCAAGGTGTACGCATCACCACGGAAGCGGGCCGCGTCACGGCGTACCGATTAGAGGCCACGGGCGAGGAGCTGAAGCGCTTCGCCTACACGGACGGCAACCTCACGGAAGTCGTCAACTCGTCCGGCCTCCCGCTCCGCTTCACGTACGACGACTCGGGACGAGTCACGTCCTGGACGGACACGAACGACCGCGGCTACACGTACGAGTACGACGACCACGACCGCTGCGTCGCGGAGGGCGGCGCGGCCGGCCACATGGCACTGCGCCTGACGTACGAGGACCCGGACCCGACGACGGGCCTGCGGACCACGACGGCGACGACGGGCGAGGGCCACACGCGCCGCTACCTGGTCAACGATGTCTGGCAGGTGGTCGCGGAGACCGACGCCCTGGGAGCTACGACCCGTTACCACCGGGACCGCTACAACCGTCTGCTGTCCACGACGGACCCGTTGGGCCGCACGACCACGTTCGAGTACGACGAGGCGGGCAACCTCACGCGGGTGGTCCGCCCGGACGGCCGCGAGGCGAAGGCGGAGTACAACGCCCTCGGTCTGCCGGTGAAGGTGGTGAACCCGGACGGCACGGTGATCCGCCAGACGTACGACGAGCGGGGCAACCGCACGTCGGTGACGGACCCGGCGGGCCGGACGGCTTTCTTCACGTACACGGACGCCGGCCATCTGACGACCGTGACCGACCCGCTCGGCAACACCTCGAGGGTGGTCTGCGACCGCGCGGGCCTCCCGGTGGAAGTGACGGACCCGCGGGGAGCGGTGACCCGCTACGAGCGGAACGCGCTCGGACGCCCCGTCACCATCACGGACCCGACCGGTGCGACGACGGCGCTGGAGTGGTCGATCGAGGGCCACCTGACCCGCCGCACGGCCCCCGACGGCACGGCGGAGACATGGACGTACGACGGCGAGGGCAACTGCATCAGCCACACCGACCCCCTGGGCGGTCTCTCCCGCTTCGAGTACACCCACTTCGACCTGCTCACGGCACGCACGGACCCTGACGGGGTCCGCTACGAGTTCGCCCACGACACGGAACTACGCCTGACGAAGGTCACGAACCCGCAGGGCCTGACCTGGACCTACGAGTACGACGAGGCCGGCCGTCTGGCGACGGAGACGGACTTCGACGACCGCACGCTGACGTACGGGTACGACGCGGCCGGCCACCTGACCTCACGCAGGAACACCCTCGGCGAGACGGTGTCCTTCGAACGCAACGAACTCGGCCAGGTGCTCCGCAAGGACACGGCGGGCCGGGTCACGACGTACGCCTACGACCTGACCGACCAGCTCGCCCAGGCGACGGGCCCGGACGGCACGACCCTGATCCTCCTCCGCGACCGCTACGGCCGCCTGCACTCCGAGACGGTCGACGGACGCACACTGACGTACACGTACGACGCGCTGGGCCGCCGCACCGGCCGCACGACCCCGACCGGCGCCGAGACGACCTGGTCGTACGACGCGTCCGGCCGCCGCACGGGCATGGTGGCGTCAGGCCGGTCGATCGACTTCACGTACGACGAGGCGGGCCGCGAACTGACCCGCCACATCGGCGGAACGATCGCGATGGAGCACACCTTCGACGCCTTGGGCCGCCTGACGACCCAGTCGGTGACCGGCGCACAGGGCCACACGGTCCAGCACCGGGCCTACACCTACCGGGCCGACGGCAGCGTGATCGGCATCGACGACCATCTCTCCGGCACCCGCCGCTTCGACCTGGACACGACGGGCAGGGTGACGGCGGTCCACGCGACCGGCTGGACGGAGACGTACGCCTACGACGCGGCAGGCAACCAGACCCAGGCGTCCTGGCCCTCGGACCACCCGGGCGCCGAGGCGACGGGGCCGCGCACCTACGTGGGAACCCGCATCACCCGAGCCGGCACCATCCGCTACGAACACGACGCCCTGGGCCGCGTCACCCTCCGCCAGAAGACCCGCCTGTCGAGGAAACCGGACACCTGGCGCTACGCATGGGACGCCGAGGACCGCCTGACCACGGTGGTGACCCCCGACGGCACCCGCTGGCGCTACACCTACGACCCCCTCGGCCGCCGCACGGCGAAACTCCGCCTCGCGGACGACGGCGAAACAGTGCTGGAGAGGGTGGACTTCACCTGGGACGGCACCACCCTCTGCGAACAGACGACCACGTCCCCCGACCTCCCCAACCCGGTCACCCTCACCTGGGACCACCAGGGCCTGCGCCCCCTCACGCAGACAGAACGCATCACCTCAGCCGACGCCCCCCAGTCGGAAATCGACTCCCGCTTCTTCGCCATCGTCACCGACCTCGTCGGCACCCCCAGCGAACTCATCGACGAACAGGGCGACATCGCCTGGCACACCCGAAGCACGCTGTGGGGGACGACGGCTTGGGCGGCCACTAGCACCACCTACACGCCTTTACGCTTCCCGGGCCAGTACTACGACCCCGAGACGGGCCTGCATTACAACTGCTTCCGTCACTATGACCCCGAAACTGCCCGCTACCTCACGGCCGACCCACTCGGGCTCATCCCGGCACCGAACCCTGCCATCTATGTAGAGAACCCATTCATTCGGAGTGATGCCCTGGGACTAGCACCGGACTGCCACCCGAATGAATCGACCTCGGGCTTGGAGCGCCGAACTACAAACACGGGCCCCTTCTCTGAACTGCAGGTTGCCATGCAGAAGCGGGTGGTGCACCAGGTGGCCGAGCAAGCTGGAGTGGGGCTCGATGGAGTGAAAATTAAGATCAACCGAGACACAGATCTGATCGGACGTGGACTCTACGGACACACATCACCTGACCGCACTATCACTTTGTATCCCGACGCGTTCACTTCTAAGGAAGACTTGGTTCGAACGATCGGGCACGAACGAATGCACGTCATGCAGATCGATCTACACGGCAGCGCTTCCTCACTGGAGCAAGAGGCCGCATGGGAGCGGGCCGCTTATGGATCAGAGGACCAGTTCTGGAACTACTACAATGGAAGACTGAGCCAGTGACTACCCGAACCGCCTGGCTGAAGACACTCTCACGACTAAATCTCGATACCGATGAAGCAGCCACCGAACCGTGCCCACATTGCGGCAGACATCAACTAAGCACACGGTACGTTGTGGACCCGGAAAGTCGCCTCGGATATCTCCTCTTCTGGTGCGACGCATGTCTACATGGTGTCACCGTATCTCGAGTGCGAGCCCCTGACGAAGCACCGATCTACCCCATCGACGATCCTGCTTCGGTAGCCGAGGTTCCACAATTCGAGCGTGATGAGTGAGCCGAACGCCGACTCCTCTCAGGTATCGGACAATTCACAAGAGATGGAGAAAGTCTATATGCGGCGAGAGATAGCCTAGAAGTTTCCTGAAGACGGAGACGAACGGCATTGCGGCCAACTACGGCACCGATGTGGTCTGGACGACCGAGAGGATCCTTGAAGATGACCAATCCATCCACTGCAATGAGAGGTTCCGAGTCCGCCATGCCCCACTGGTCCCGGGCCGTAACGGGACAGGATTGGGCCACTCTCCTGGAGCAAGTGACCCCTCATCCTTCGAAATGCTTCAGCACTTCTTGCCCAAGTCTGCCAATCACCCTGTCACCGGCTCCCGGCCGACCCACACCTGGAAGCGACTAGCGTGGTACCTGCTCGTAGGCCGCCGAACCAGCCCGGCTACCGCCACAGCGCGACCACGCCTCATGCCAACCATGCATACCTAGCCACCCCAGGGGCCCAACACGCCTAGAACCAGCGCCTCTTGGGGCCGCTCGCTCGCTTCCGACCCGTGTTGGAGTGAGCCGAGTCAAGGGTGGCCCGGAGGGTCATCGCCGAAGGCGACGCGCAGCGCCCTTTACTCGGCTCACGGAAGCACGACACCGACCGAGAAGCGAGCGGCCCAACGGTCACCTGTTCACTCCCCGGCGAACAGCTCCGCCGCGTCCGATCATGGCCGTGAACGCCACACCCGGCGAGGCAGCCGTTCTCGCATGCCGGCTCAGGGATCGCTATGCGCCCTCACCTGACCTGGTGCACTTCACCAGCGAGAGAGCCTTGGAACTGGGCGTCACCGAGCACGGGCACATCCCTGCGGTCGGAGACGTGCACGAGATCGCGCGCGTGCTTCAGGCACACCTCGACGAGTTGGAGGCCGAGGCGGCCTGAACGCTCACTCCTCGGCAAACAGCTCCGCCGCGTCCACCGCGTGCACCGCCCGTCGCATCCACAGCACGAGCAATTCCTGGCTGCCACAGGCGGCCACACGTGACCGGACATCGCTGGCGATCGGGATGCCGCGCCACTCCAGGATCCGGAGGAGCACTTCACGATCAGCCTGAATGCGCCGGTATCTGCGCCAGTACGCGCGGACCTCGCCATCGCTAGGCATTTGCACGACATGATCAACGAGCTAGGCCGCCGCGAGTTCGCACCACACGAACTTTCCCCGGTCCCCGAACCGGGCCGACGGCTGCCAGCCCCAGTAGTCGGCGCAGGCCCGGACCAGCCCCAGTCCCCGGCCGTCCTCCAGATCGGTGACCTGGCCGAGCGGTTGGGGCGGAGGCGGGGGTGCCGGGTCGGTGTCCCAGGCTCCGATCCAGACCACTCCCTGGGCGGTGCGGCGGACCCGGAGAGCGGCCGGCCCTTTGGTGTGCCGTACGGCGTTGGAGACCAGCTCCGTCGCCAGCAGCTCGGCCGTGTCCACGAGCCCGATCAGGCCGTGCAGGGTGAGGATCAGGCGCAGGGTCCGGCGGCAGACGGTGACGGCTCTGAGGTCGTTGGGGATGTAGAGGGTGTAGTCCCAGGTCTCGGGCATGCGAAATCAACTCCGTTGAGTGAGGGCGGTGTTCGCGTGCGGTGGCTTTGTCGCGGCCGTCGTGGCAGGACGGAGCGGTGCACTTCCGCAGCGTGTCCAGTGCGTCACTGACGGTAGAGCAAAAATTTTTCCTCATGCAAGCTGATCGCGTAACCTGACCCCCGAACGAGGCACGTCAACATGGCGGTTGAAGTCGGAGGGCCCATGGCGCCGAGAAGCCAACCCACGGCACGGCAAGTACGCCTGGGCACAGAGCTACGCAGGCTGCGAGAAGCGGCCGGCCTCAAGGCGCGTGAGGTGGCAGGGCTGCTCAGTTCGACCTCGGCCCAAATGAGTCAAGTGGAAGCGGGCCTCGCGGGCGTCAGTGAGGAACGGGTACGACGTCTCGCCGCCCACTACGCCTGCGCCGACGATAGGTTGATCGAGGCCCTGGTCACGATGGCGACAGACCGCACGCAAGGCTGGTGGGAGGGGTACCGCGGGGTGCTGCCGCCGGTCTTCCTGGATGTCGCCGAGGTCGAGCACCACGCCACGTTCTTGCATGAGGTGGTCACCAGCCACGTGCCCGGACTGCTCCAGACTCCGGATTACGCCCGTGCCGTCTTCGGCTATATGGTCCCGGAACTGCCGGAGAGCGAACTGAGGCCGCGCATCGAGCACCGGATGAGGCGCAGGTCCACACTGGAGCGTGACAACCCCATCCCTTACGAGACGATCATCCACGAGGCCGCACTGCGCATCCTGGTGTCGGATCGCGGCAGCACCCGTGCGCAACTCCTGGCAGTCCTACAGGCGATCGAAGCAGGGCGCGCGACGGTGCGCATCATCCCGTTGGCCCGAGAGGGGTTCGCGGGCGCGGGAATCGAGATGATGTACGTGGGCGGCCCGCTTCCTCAGCTCGACACCGTGCTGCGCGACGCTCCGCACGGCACCGCCTTCATCGATGCCGAATCTCAGCTGGCGCGCTTCCGGGCCTTGCTCAATAAGGTGGGGAAGGCAGCACTGGAGCCCGTGGAGTCGCGAGACTTCATCCACCGCATGACGAAGGAATTGTGAGGCACTCGCATGACCGAGGCCGTCCGCTGGCAGAAGTCCTCGTACTCCGGCGGAGGCGATGGCAACACGTGCGTCGAAGTCGCCGACCTGCACACCCACATAGCCATCCGAGACTCCAAGGCCCCTGCCCGAGCCACCCTCACCTTCGCCGTCGGCGCCTTCGCCCCCTTCATCGACGCCGTCAAGGACGCGCATGTGCATCTCGGCCGGTGAAGCCTCCTTCTCGGGGACGACCCTGTACTGCGGGCGATTGCGTCATCCCGCGCACGGGCTGATCCATGTCATGGGGTACCAGAACACCGCCGTGAACCTGGCGGACGGGCCCAACGCCATGCTGTTGCACCTGCCGGCACGGGAGGTCACGCCCCGGCAGTTCCTCTCCGTCGGGCGCTCCGACGACGTCCTGCGCCGGATGGTCGACGCCGTCGACACCAAGGACACCCAGGACGACGGCATCGCGTGGATGGGCGTGAGCCGGGCGGCCGTGGAGGTCTTCGAGCACGACGTGTACACCGTGCTGCTCGCCGACGATCCGACCCTGATCCCCGCCGCGCTCCATCGTGTGCCTCCGCACAGGCGGCCCGAGGTCGCACCGGAGCTTCTGCGGTTCTACGCCGAGCACTTTCCCGACCACGCCATCGCCCTGTGCTGCTTCGACAACGCCGACGCGCAGCGGGCCAAGCCGCTGCTGGTCTGGTACGCGCCGCACGATCCCGATCGGTTGAGTCTGCCCGCGCTGGACAGTCATACGGGAGGCGCGCCGGATCTCGGCGCCGACGTGCCCGTGGACCACTGGGTGCTGTTCTCCACCGACGAGGCTCCGGAAGGCTGGGGCGCCCCCGTCGAGTACCCGGAACGGATGCGGCACAGCGTGCGTGCGTTTCTGCCCGACACCGTCGTGGGGCGGTACTACGGCGACGGTCAGGCCCTGGCCAACGGGGACTTCGGCATCAGTCACCGCGATCTGCTCGGCGGTGACCTCGACCGTGTCGAGCGGCACCGGCCGGGCCTCCCCCGGTAGGTCCCGGCGGGCCCCGGCGGGCGCCTCCCCCGGTGGGCGCCGGCCTCGTTCAGCAGGCGTCGGGCCAGGTGCGGCGCACCTGTTCGGCGCGCCGGTGGTGGTCTTCGATCCAGTCCTCCTCCGGGCGTATCCGCAGCGCGGTGGTGAGGCGGTCGGGGTCGTGGACGGTCACGGCCAGGGAGTGGTCCTCGAGCATGTGGAGGATGAGCCTCAGGCCGCGGTCGTGGCCGATCCGCGCGTCCTTGCCGGGCGCGAGTTCGACCAGATCGCCCTGCCAGGCGTCGAGGTCGCCGGGGAAGAGGTACACGTCCAGGCGGGCGTCGACGAAACTCGCCGTCAGGAGCACGTCGGCCCGGACGGTGTTTCTCCCTGGCCGGGCGGGGCCCGTCAGGCGTATGACGCAACGATTGCCGCCCTCGTCCTCCAGATGGACGAGGTCCACCTCGTCTGATTCCGTCACTGTCTGCCCTACTCTCTGTTGCCGTGCCGAACCGCATCTTGCCGTACGACCGTTCGAGAGGGCCGCGCCCGGCGATTTCCAGTCGTCCCCCTTTGACACTGCTTGACCTGACCATGACATAGCTGGAGCATGGAGCGCCGGCCGGCACAGCGGACTCACAGCAGACCCCGCCCTCCGGTCCGCACCCCTACCGCACGTCGCACTGAAGCACACCCCCCAGCTCCCAGCTCCACTCCCCACATTCCGGCGACCCCGGAATTCCTGGAGACCCAAGGAGAGTTCATGCGACTTCGCACCCGCGGCTCCGGCGCGCGCGGCGGCAGACGTATCGCCGGGCTCGGCGCGCTGCTGGCCCTCGCCCTCGCCGCCCCCGTCTCGGCGACCGCCACACAGGCCAGCGCCGACGGCGTCAGAAAGGTGGCGCCCTCCGCCGACGACGTCAAGCAGTACGAGATCCACCAGCACACGACTCCCGTGACCCGTACGGCCATCCAGGCGACCGGTGTCACCGTGGACGAGGCCGACGAGGAGACCGTGGTCGTCTCCGGGCGCGCGGACCAGATCCGTGAGCTGCGTCGGCTCGGTTACGAGGTCAGCCCGGCGGGGGCCGCCCCCCAGCGGTCCGGGCCGCGGCTCTTCGACTTCCCGGGCGCCGACTCGAAGTACCACAACTACGCCGAGGCGAACGCCGAGATCGACCAGCGGCTCGCCGCCTACCCGGGCATCATGAGCAAGCGGGTGATCGGGAAGTCGTACCAGGGGCGGGACATCGTCGCCATCAAGGTCAGCGACAACGTGGGGACGGACGAGAACGAGCCCGAGGTGCTCTTCACCGCCCATCAGCACGCCCGGGAGCATCTGACCGTGGAGATGGCGCTGTACCTGCTGCGCGAGCTGGGCGCGGGGTACGGCTCCGACTCGCGGATCACGAACATCGTCGACAGCCGGGAGATATGGATCATCCCGGACCTGAACCCGGACGGCGGCGAGTACGACATCGCCAGCGGGTCGTACCGGTCCTGGCGGAAGAACCGGCAGCCCAACTCCGGGTCGTCGTACGTGGGGACCGATCTGAACCGGAACTGGAACTACAAGTGGGGCTGCTGCGGGGGATCCTCGGGGTCGGCCTCGTCCGAGACCTACCGTGGCTCCGCCGCCGAGTCCGCGCCTGAGGTGAAGGTCGTCGCCGACTTCGTGCGCAGCCGGGTCGTCGGGGGCAAGCAGCAGATCAAGGCCGGGATCGACTTCCACACCTACAGCGAGCTGGTGCTGTGGCCGTTCGGGTACACGTACGCGGACACCGCCACCGGGATGACGGCGGACGACGCTGCCGCCTTCAAGGCCGTGGGGCGCAAGATGGCGGCCAGCAACGGGTACACGCCCGAGCAGTCGAGTGATCTGTACATCACGGACGGGTCGATCGACGACTATCTGTGGGGTACGCAGAAGATCTTCGACTACACCTTCGAGATGTATCCTGCGTCCGCTTCCGGGGGTGGGTTCTACCCGCCCGACGAGGTGATCGAGCGGGAGACCTCCCGGAACAAGGACGCGGTGCTGCAACTGCTGGAGAACGCCGACTGCATGTACCGGTCGATCGGGAAAGAGGCCCAGTACTGCGGCTAGTCCCGGCCGGCTTCCTCGTCCTGGTCGGCTTCCTCGAAGTAGGCGTCGAGGACGGCGTCCAGCCGGCTCTCCCACTCCGTGAAGCGCGACCTGGCCGTCGCCTCGATCTCGATCGGGTACCAGCGGCGGTCAGGGGTGTGCACGGTGATCGTGAAGCGCCTGCCGAAGCGCGGCGACTCCGTCTCGACCGCGGCGACCTCGTCCCAGCGGAACTCGCAGGACTCCTCGTCCAGGCTGAGGCGGACGCCCCTGCGGTCCGCCACTATCTTCGCGCGGCGGTCGGCGGCCTCGAAGACGGGGCCGTCGGCCGCCTTCTCGTCGTCCGCCTCCTCGTCGGCCGCCGGTTCCTCCGGCTGTGCCGAATCCTCGGGTTCCGGTTCCTCGGCGCGCGCCGGCTGCTTCGGCCCCGCCGCGGCCTCCGCCTCCGGCTCCGCGTCCCGCGGTTCGGCCTCGGCCTCGGCCTGAGCCGGGACCGGGGCCGTGATGCCGGGGATGAAGGCCGGGTCGAAACCGGCGCCCGTCACGGGCTCGCCCTTCAAGGGCTTGCTGCTCGATCCTATGCGCTGCTCCACGGCGGCAGTATGGACGACTTCCCTGTGCCGGAACCAGTCAGCCCGCGCATCCCGTGGTGCACACGAGCCACTCTTACGACGCCTGGACGAAGACGCTCACCACCGCCGCCACCGCGAACCCCGCCACGGACAGCACCGATTCCAGGACCGTCCACGTCTTCAGCGTGTCCCGTTCGCTGATGCCGAAGTACTTCGCCACCATCCAGAAGCCGCCGTCGTTGACGTGCGAGGCGAAGATGGAACCGGCCGAGATGGCCATGATGACGAGGGCGACGAAGGCCTGGGAGTGGTGACCCTCCGTCAGGAGCGGTGCCACGATGCCCGCCGTCGTGACGATCGCGACCGTCGCCGAGCCCTGGGCGACCCGCAGCACGAGCGAGATCAGGTACGACAGCACGATCACCGGCAGGCCGACGCCGTTGAAGGTGTCGGAGAGGGCCTGGGCGACCCCGCTGGCCTTCAGCACGGCGCCGAAGACCCCGCCCGCGCCGACCACCAGGAGGATGTTGCCGACCGGCTTCAGGGACGCGGTCGACACCGCCTCCAGGGACTTGCGCGACCAGCCGCGCCGGATGCCGAGCAGGTAGTAGGCGAGCAGCAGGGCGAGGGTGAGGGCGACGAAGGGGTGGCCGAGGAACTCGAGCACCGAGCGGCCGGTGGAGGGGTCCAGGGCGATCGAGGAGAAGGTCGCGGCGAGGATCAGCACCAGCGGCGTACCGATGATGGCGAGAACCGTGCCGAGCGGCACCGGCCTTTCCAGGGGGTCCACGCCCTGGGCGCGCTGCTCGGCGACGACGGCCCTCTTGGCCTCCTCCGCCGCCTCGACCATGTCCTGCGGTACGGCGACGAAGATCCGCTTTCCGATCCAGGCGGAGAACGCCCACGCGGCCAGCACGGCCGGGATGCCGCAGACGACGCCCATGAGGATGACCCAGCCGAGCTGGACGTGCAGCAGTCCGGCGGCGGCGACCGGGCCGGGGTGCGGCGGCAGGAAGGCGTGGGTCATGGACAGGCCCGCGAGGAGGGGCAGGCAGTAGAGCAGGATCGACTTGCCGCCGCGCTTGGCGGCCGCGTAGACGAGCGGCGCGAGGACGAAGATGCCGACGTCGAAGAAGACCGGGATGCCGAAGATCAGGCCGGTGAGGCCCATGGCGAGGGGGGCGCGCTTCTCGCCGAAGAGGCCCAGCAGGCGGGAGGCCAGCACCTCGGCGCCGCCGCTGACTTCGAGGATCGCGCCGAGCATGGTGCCGAGCCCGATGATGATCGCGACGTGGCCGAGGATGCCGCCCATGCCGGACTCGATGGTGGAGACGGCGTCGGAGCGCTGGACGGTGCCGAAGAGTTCGGTGACCGAGAGGCCGGCGAGCAGGCCGACGGCCATGGAGACGGCGAGCAGGGCGACGAAGGGCTGGAGCCTGACCTTGATGATCAGGAAGAGGAGGAGGGCTATGCCGACGGCGGCGACGGTGAGCAGGCCCGGCGTGCCGTCGAGGAGGAGGAGCAGGCCTCCGGTGTGGGGTGGTGCGGCGGGGGCGGTCGCGGCGAGCGGATGGGGCATTCGGGGGTCCTCTGGGTAAGTTCATGCAGCTTTCGGGCAGGGGGGAGCGCGGCACGGCGCCCTGGAGGGTGCCGTGCCGTGCGGGACGTGCGGGAGGTGGGGGGGTGGGTCGGGGGCTCAGCCGAGTACGGCGAGCGCGTCGATCTCGATGAGGAGGCCGGCCGGCAGACCGACGTAGACCGTCGTGCGGGCGGCGGGCGGCTGGGTGAGGCCCTGCTCCTCGAAGTAGGTGTTGTAGATCTCGTTCATCTCGGCGAAGTGGTCCACGTCGGTCAGATAGACGCGGATCATCATCACGTCGTCCCAGCCGGCGCCGCCCTCTTCGAGGATCGCCTTGACGTTGGCGAGGGTCTGCAGGGTCTGCTCGCGCAGGGTGGGGCCGGCCGGCGTCGGGGGCTTGCCCTCCTCGGCGGGCAGGAAGCCGACCTGGCCGGCGACCTGGAGGATGTTGCCCTTCTTCACGCCGTGGGAGAACTTCGCGGGCGGGGTGGTGTGGGTCTTCGGGGTGAGTGCGGTCTTCTCGGTCATACGGAGGTGCCCTTCACTGGCGTTCTTCCGGAGTACTCGCCGCTGATCGCGTCCGCGACACGGCGCACCTGCGGGAGCAGGGTGACGAGTTCGTCGGCGGTGACGACGACGTTGGGCGCGGAGACCGACATCGCCGCGACGACGCGTCCGTCGGCGCCGCGGATCGGTGCCGCCACGCAGTTGATGGACTCCTCGTGGCCACCGAGGTCGGTGGCCCAGCCCTGTTCGCGCACCTGCTCCAACTCGCGCAGGAAGGCCGCGGCGTTGGGGGTGGAACGGGCCGTGTAGAGGGGGTAGTCGAGCTTGTCCGCGAGGGCGCGGCGCTCGGGTTCGGGCAGGTCGGCGAGGAGCAGCTTGGCGACCGCGGCGACGGTGATGGCGACGGGCTTGCCGATCCGCGAGTACATGCGGACCGGGTAGCGGCTGTCGACCTTGTCGATGTAGAGCACCTCGTTCTCCTCGTAGACGGCGAGGTGCACGGTGTGGCCGCAGGCCTCGTTGAGGCGGACCAGGTGGGGGTGGGCGATCTCGCGGATGTCGAGGTTCTCCATCGCCTCCTGGGCGAGGGCGAAGAGGCGGGCGCCGAGGCGGTAGCGCTGGTCGGACTGGCGGTAGACCAGGCCGTGCTCGTGCAGGGTGCGCAGGAGTCGCAGCGCCGTGGACTTGTGGACGCCGAGGCGGTCGGCGACCTGGCCGAGGTCGGCGGGGCCCTCGGCGAGCAGCGGCAGGATGCTCAGGGCGCGGTCGACGGTCTGACTCATGGGGTGTTCGCCTCCTCCGGGGCCTGTTCGGCTTGCGTCCAGCCGGGGCCGAGTCGAAGTCTCCCCCATGTGTCGTCGTCGAGGGCGGCCAGGCGGTCGGCGTGGCCGCGGGAGGGCGGGGCGGCGAGGTCGCCGGGCGTGGTGAGCGCGGCCGCCGCCATCAGGTGCCCGTGCCGGATGCGCTCCCGTGGGGGCAGTCCGCGCAGGGTGCCGGAGAGGAAGCCGGCGGCGAAGGCGTCCCCGGCGCCGACGTGGGCGACGACGTCCACCTTCGGGGCCCGGACGAAGGTCGCGGTGCCGTCGGCGTCCTCGAGTCCCCCGGTTCTCCGGTCGAACGCGGTCGCTCCGCCCGCGCCCTGCTTGACGACCACGGTCGCCGGCTCGGGCAGCGCCTCCAGGATGGATCGGCCGCCGTGCAGCCCCCATGCCTGTCGTGCCTCGTCGTCGCCGACGAACACGATGTCGGCGCCTCGCGCCAGTTCCAGCAGCACGCGCGGGCCGTCGGCGTCCGGCCACAGCGCGGGCCGGTAGTTGACGTCGAAGGAGACCAGCGGGCGGCCGGGCCGGGGGGCCGTCAGTGCGCGCATCAGCTCCAGGCAGCCGGGGGACAGCGCGGCCGTGATCCCGGACAGATGCAGCACCCGTCCCGCCCGTACCGCCGCCAGGTCGACGTTGTCCACGGCCATGGCGGAGGCCGCCGACCCGGCCCGGTAGTACGCCACCTCGTGGGCGTCGGTGTCCCGGTCGGCCGCTGTGCGGAAGTAGATGCCCGTGGGCCGGGCCGGGTCGGTGTGCACGGCGCCGGTGTCGACGCCGTACCCGGCGATCCGCCGCACCAGGTGCCGGCCGAAGCCGTCGGCGCCCACCCGGCTCACCCACCGTGCCGAGTGGCCGGCGGCCGCCAGTACGCACGCCACGTTGGACTCGGCACCGCCGATCCCCCGCTCGAAGGACGGCACGTCGGCGAGGCCTCCCGGCCCGGACGGCAGGAACGTGACCATGGACTCGCCGAGCGCGACGACATCCACGACGTCGGGGGTGGCGCGGGGGTGTCCGTCGGCGGTCACGATGGTGGGGCTCCTCGTCCGTGTCCCGGGGCGGCGGTTTCGTTGACCCGGTGTTGGCCGAGATGTTAGACAGCAGTGAGCGACATACGCAATGGATGTTGCAGAATACGCAACGCGCCTGATCAGGAGGGTAAATGGGCCGTCACACCGGCACCGAAGCGCTCGCCCGTCTCGCCGGAGAACGGGTGGACCACCGCTTCAAGGGCCTCCCGCCGGACGCCGACGGCCTCACCGTCGGCGAGCTGGCCGCCCAGCGCCGCAACCTCTTCCGCGAGGCCGACGGCTTCACCACCCCGGTCCTCGCCCTGTCCGCCGAGCGCCTGGAGCACAACCTGGCGCTGATGGAGACGTACACCGCCCGGCACGGCCTCGCCTTCGCCCCGCACGGCAAGACCTCCATGGCCCCGCAGCTCTTCCAGCGCCAGATCGACCACGGCGCCTGGGGCATCACGCTGGCGGTGCCCCACCAGGTGCGCGTCGCCCGGGCGTTCGGCATCCGGCGGATCTTCCTCGCCAACGAGCTGGTGGACGCCCCCGCCCTGCGCTGGATCGCCGCCGAGCTGGCCGCCGACCCGGACTTCCGTTTCCTGTGCTACGTCGACTCCGTGCGCGGGGTCGAGCTGATGGACGCGGCCCTGCGGGGCGCCGCCCGCCCGGTGGACGTGGTCGTGGAGCTGGGCGCGGGCGAGGGGGCGCGGACCGGTGTGCGCACGGAGGCCGAGGCCCTGGCCGTCGCCGACGCGGTGGCCGGCGCCGGGACGCTGCGGCTGGCCGGCGTGGCGGGGTACGAGGCCCAGGTGCCCGGCGCCACGCCGGAGCTGGTGCGGCAGTGGCTGGAACGGCTGGTCGGACTCGCCGTGGAGTTCGACAAGGCGGGGCGGTTCGCGGACGCCGGGGAGATCGTGGTGAGCGCCGGGGGCAGCGAGTGGTTCGACGCGGTCGCCGACGTCTTCGCCGCCGTCCCGGAGCTGTCCCTCCCCGTCCTGAAGCTGCTGCGCTCCGGTGCGTACGTCTCGCACGACGACGTGCACTACAGCAGGCTGACGCCGTTCAACCGGGTGCCCGAGGAGGGCGCGCTGGAGCCCGCGTTCCGGCTGTGGGCCCAGGTCGTCTCCCGGCCGTCCCCGACGGAGGCGTTCGTCAACGCGGGCAAGCGGGACGCCGCCTACGACCTCGACCTTCCGGTGGCGCACGTGGTACGGCGGAACGGCACCGAGCACCCCGCGGCCGGCATCGAGGTGAGCGCCCTGTCCGACCAGCACCTGTGGCTGCGCACCGGCCCGGACGCCGAGGTCGGGATCGGCGACTGGATCGGCTTCGGCCTGTCCCACCCGTGCACGTCCTTCGACAAGTGGCAGCTGATCCCGGTCGTCGAGGCGGACGGCACGGTCGTCGACTACATCCGTACGTTCTTCTAGGAGGCCCGCGTGGAGGACCTGGTCATCCGGGACGCCGACGTCGTCGACGGCAGCGGCGCGGATTCCTACCGCGCCGACGTCGTGATCGCCGGCGGACGGATCGTCTCGATCGTCAAGGAGGCCGCCGCGGCGGGCTGCCAGCGTCCGCGCGCCATGCGCGAGATGGACGCGGAGGGCCTGGTCCTCTCCCCCGGCTTCATCGACATGCACGCCCACTCCGACCTCGCCCTGCTGCGCGACCCCGACCACAGCGCGAAGGCGGCGCAGGGGGTCACGCTGGAGGTGCTGGGCCAGGACGGGTTGTCGTACGCCCCGGTCGACGACCGCACCCTGGAGGAGGTGCGGCGGGCGATCACCGGCTGGAACGGGTACGGCGACGACATCGACGTCGACTGGCGCACGGTCGGCGAGTATCTGGACCGGCTCGACCGCGGGATCGCCGTGAACGCCGCCTACCTCGTCCCGCAGGGCACGGTCCGCGCCCTCGCCGTCGGCTGGGAGGACCGCCCGGCCACCCCCGAGGAACTGGACCGGATGCGGCGGCTGGTGGCGGAGGGCCTTGAGCAGGGCGCGATGGGCCTGTCCTCCGGGCTCACCTACACCCCGGGCATGTACGCCGAGGACGCCGAACTGACCGAGCTGTGCCGGGTGGTGGCCCGGTACGGCGGTTACTACTGCCCGCACCACCGCTCCTACGGCGCCGGTGCCCTGGAGGCCTACGCCGAGATGGTCGCCCTGACCCGGGAGGCGGGCTGCCCGCTGCACCTGGCCCACGCGACGATGAACTTCGGCGTGAACGAGGGCCGGGCACCGGAGCTGCTCGCCCTGCTGGACGGGGCCCTGGACGCAGGGGCGGACATCACCCTGGACACCTATCCCTACACCCCCGGCTGCACCACCCTGGCCGCGCTGCTGCCGAGCTGGGCGAGCGAGGGCGGCCCGGAGGAGATCCTGGCCCGGCTCACCGACCCGGCGACGGCCGAGCGCATCCGGCACGACCTGGAGGTGACCGGCTCGGACGGCTGCCACGGCGTGCCCGTGGAGTGGGAGACGATCGAGATCTCCGGCGTCACCGAACCGGCCCTGGCGGACCACGTCGGCCGTACGGTCCGCGAGTCGGCCGCCCTGCGCGGCGAGACACCCTGGAGCACGGCTCACCGCCTGCTGGTCGAGGACCGGCTCGGTACGACGATCCTGCAGCACGTCGGCCACGAGGAGAACGTCCGCACGATCATGCGGCACCGGACCCACACCGGCGGCTCGGACGGCATCCTCCAGGGCGCCAAGCCGCATCCGCGCGCGTACGGCACCTTCCCGCACTACCTCGGCCACTACGTGCGGGAGTCGGGCGTGCTGACGCTGGAGGAGTGCGTCGCCCACCTCACCGGCCGGCCCGCGGCCCGGCTGCGACTGCCGGACCGCGGGCTGGTGCGCGAGGGGTACCGGGCCGACCTGGTGCTCTTCGATCCGGAGACGGTCGCGTCCGGCGCCACCTTCGCCGAGCCCCGCCGCCTGCCGACCGGCATCCCGCACGTCCTGATCGACGGCAGGTTCGTCGTCGAGGACGGGAAGCGGACGGACGTCACGGCGGGGCGGGCGGTCCGTCGTACCCCGGTGTGACAGCCGGGCGCCGGCGGCTACGGCTTGGGCAGGGTGCAGCCGGCGGCGCTCAGGTTGAGCTTGTTGCCGGTGGTGAAGCAGGCCGGGATGTTGTAGGTCTCCTGGCCGTAGTTGATGCCCTTGCGGACGGTCACGGTGCCGTTGGCGTCGACCTCGCACGGGTTGTTGTCCGTGCAGCGCTGGCCGTCCTCGTTGCCCGTGTTGTTGACGGCGACGACCTTGCCGGTGGCGGTGTCGATCACGGGCGAGCCCGAGGTGCCGCCGATGGTGTTGCAGGAGGAGGTGTAGCGGACCGAGTCCTTCCAGGTCCAGTCGCCCTCCTTCAGCCGGTACACGAAGCCGTCGACGTTGCAGCTGTAGATCCGCTTCCAGTAGCCGGAGACGACCTTGATGGCGGTGCCGGCGGTCGGGTGCGTGTCCTGCACGGTGAGCGGGTTGATGCCGTACGAGTTCTTGATCGCCGCGTACGTGGTGGTGGTGCGGTAGATCGTGACGTCCGTGTCCGTCATGGTCGAGTAGACGACCTGGTTGGCGCGGAGCGTGGCGACCTTGGTGCCGGCGGAGTTCAGCAGGCCGAAGCTGCGGCTGGAGGACTGGCCGGTGATGACCTCGCCGGGGCTGGGGAAGCCGGTCTCCAGGCAGTGGCCGTTGGTCAGCACGAGCGCCGGGTCGGTGTCCGCGGAGTTGGGGAAGCGGATGACGGAGCCGGAGCAGTTGCTGAGTGAGACGGTGCCGGCGAAGTCGACGGTCACCGCGGCGGCCTTGGCGGTGAGCGGCGCGGCGACGGCGGGAGCTGCGCCCACCCCGGCTATGGCCAGGGAGGAGAGCGCGGCAAGGAGAGGCTTGTTCATGTGGGGGTCCCCTCTTACGACTTGGGCGACCGGAGAAGTTCCGGCCGCCCACGTGGTTGTCATGCGCATTCTCAACGCAGAGAGGGGTGTGAACAAGAAGCCGGCTCAGGTCATAGGGGTTTCCCTGTACCGCCGGCCGCGCCGGCCGGCGTCCTCTCCCCTACGTCCGGGCCGTCCTCGGCTTGGTGACGACGGCACCGAACAGGGCCGGCCCCCTGATGACGACACGCGGGGCACCCGGCCGCCGCGCCTTGCGGGCTCCGCGCCTGCCGAACACCCCGAACAGCCCGAAGCCCCGCACCTCGACGTCGATGTCGTCCGGGACCACGATGCCGGTCCCGCCCCACAGGGCCACGGCCCGGATCACGGTCTCCTGGGCGGTGAAGCGGGCCTCGCTCAGGTCGAGCCTGCCGCCGCCCCACATCGACCAGGCGGTGAACCGCGGCGGGACGACCCACTGACCCTCACGAGCGAAGCCGCCGAACAGGCCCAGCGCGAAACGGGAGCCGGGCTTACGGTCCACCACGAGTTCGTCCCGGGGGCCGACTTCGGGCAGCCCCCGTCCGGCGACGGCCAGCTCGCCCAGCGTCCGGGCGCTGTAGACCTCGGTCAGCCGGCCGTCCACCTCGTCCAGCCCCAGCCGGCCGTCGGCCACCGCCGCCCGCACCCGCCCGGCGACGCGATCACGGTCCCCGTCGCAGGCGAGCACGTCGTCATCGGCGGCGGTCGCCGGCTGCCGCTCCGGACGAGCAGCTCGGGGCTGTTCGGTCGTACGGCCAACTCTCCCACGCCCCACCGTCCGCACGACATGCATCTACAGCTCCATCGAACGGATATGACCGACCGTCACGACAGAGACCACGTCAAGGGCGAGCAGCGCGGGCGGCGGCACCGGGCGCGTGACGGCGCTGACCGGGGGCCGGTGTCGAGCGCGCCGCGGCATCGGCCGGGGCGCCGAGTCCGCGACGGCACCGGCCGGGGGGCGCGCCGAGTACACGGTCACGTCGGCCGCCGGGCCGGGGCACGTACGTGACAAGCAGGGACCGCAAGAGTCCGGCGAGCGGTGACACCGGCCACGCCACGGCACCCCGGACGCGGCGGCGTCGGCCGCGCGGCCGCGCCGAGTCCGCGACGGCACCGGCCGCGAGGCGAGGCCGAGCGCGCCGCGCCGTAGACCGCGAGGCCCTGCCGAGCACGCGACAAGCAGGGACCGCGAGATGGTGACCGGCGGACGGTGACGCCGACCGCGCCACGGCGCCTCCTTCCGCGCCCGACGCCACCGCCCACCCCCGCGAGCCGCACCGCCGCCCGGACACCACCCGCCTCATGGCCGACACCGCCGACGCCCGGACACCGTCTGCCGCACAACCGGCACCATCGCCGCCCGGGCACCACCCACCTCATGGCCGACACGGCCGACGCCCGGACACCGTCCGCCGCGCGGCCGAGACACCGCTGCCGTCCGGAGACCGTCCGCCCGGGGCGCCGGTCGGGCGTCAGCGGGGGCGTTTTGTGGTGCCGTGGCCGTGACCTCTGCCGGGGATGCCCGAGGCCGACGTGGTCGGGGTGTTCGTCGTGGCCGTGGGGGCGGGGGTGGTGGACGCCGAGGCGGCCGGGGCCGAGCTGGTGGCCGCGGGGGCGCCGGTCGCGTCCGTCCCGGCCGGGCGGGCGGCCGGGGTGTCCGCCGCACGGGACGGCGAGGCGCCGGCGGCGGCCGGAGCCGCCGAGGTGGGGTCCGTGGTGTCGGCGGCGTCCGTGCTCGCCGCGGCGGACTCCCGCGCGATGCCACGTCCGCCGCCCGCTGGAGGGGAGCCGTCGGGGGAACCCGAACCGCCCGACATGCCGGCGATCACCGCGACGGTCCCGGCCACCCCGAGGGCCCCGGCGACGACCGCCACCCGGCGCCGGCCGCCCTTGCGCCGCGCCTCCCGCCGGCGCCCGGCCCGGCCCTCGCTCGGCTCCCCCGGCGCGGGCGCCTCGGACTGGGCGGGCAGCTCGCGCGTGGCGTCGTAGGCGTTCTGCCAGCCGTGGGCGGCGGCAGGGTCGGCGTAGGCGTCGTACGCGGGGGCGTGGGCCGTACGGGGCAGGTACACGTTCGGCGGACCCTGCGGCTCGCCGCCCGGGCCGTGCACGCCGTGCGCCCCCACCTCGTGCTCCGGTCTGGTGGACATGACAGCGGATTCTAGGGACGCAAGTGTCTCCTGAGACAGCCAATGGCGATATCCGGGCAAACCTCCGTGTCTCACGTGTCGGAAAACACGACCCGAGAGGCGTTACCGGGTCGTAAGCTCACGGACATGCAGGTGATCCAGTCGACCAAGCTCGCCAACGTCTGTTACGAGATCCGGGGCCCGGTTCTCGAGGAGGCCATGCGGCTTGAGGCGGCGGGCCACCGCATCCTCAAGCTGAACACCGGCAACCCGGCCGCCTTCGGCTTCGAGTGCCCCCCGGAGATCCTCGAGGACATCCTCCGCAACGTCTCCACCGCGCACGGCTACGGCGACGCCAAGGGCCTGCTGGCCGCCCGTCGCGCGGTCGTCATGCACAACCAGACCCTCGGCATCGAGACGGACGTCGAGCACGTCTTCATCGGCAACGGCGTCTCCGAGCTGATCGTGATGGCCATGCAGGGCCTGCTGGACGACGGCGACGAGGTCCTCGTCCCGGCCCCGGACTACCCCCTGTGGACGGCGGCCGTCTCCCTCTCGGGCGGTACGGCGGTGCACTACCGCTGCGACGAGCAGTCCGACTGGATGCCCGACCTCGCCGACGTCGAGCGCAAGGTCACCGACCGCACCAAGGCCATCGTCATCATCAACCCGAACAACCCCACGGGCGCGGTGTACGACGAGGCCGTGCTCAAGGGGCTGACGGACATCGCCCGCCGGCACAACCTGCTCGTCTGCTCCGACGAGATCTACGACAAGATCCTCTACGACGGCGCCACGCACACCCCGACCGCGAAGATCGCCCCGGACCTGCTCACCCTCACCTTCAACGGCATGTCGAAGGCCTACCGGGTGGCCGGCTACCGCGTGGGCTGGATGTCGATCTCCGGCCCGCGCGCGCACGCCGACTCCTACATCGAGGGCCTGACGATCCTGGCGAACATGCGGCTGTGCGCCAACATGCCGGGCCAGCACGGAGTGGTCGCCGCGCTCAGCGGACGCCAGTCGATCAACGACCTGGTGCTCCCGGGCGGCCGGCTCAAGGAGCAGGTGGACACCGCCTACGAACTGCTGACGCAGATCCCGGGCGTGAGCTGCGTACGGCCCAAGGGAGCGCTGTATCTCTTCCCGCGCCTGGACCCGCAGGTGTTCAAGATCAAGGACGACCGGCAGATGGTCCTGGACCTGCTGCGCCAGGAGAAGATCATGGTCGTCCAGGGCACGGGGTTCAACTGGCCCGAGCCGGACCACTTCCGCGTGGTGACCCTGCCGTCGGTCGGGGACCTCAGGGACGCGGTGACCCGCATCGGGAACTTCCTGGACGGATACGGCCAGTCGTAGCGGACCGAGTACGACGGACCGCAATCCGTGACCCGACTCAACTTTAGACGAAATCCAAGCTAAGATGGCTTCCTGTCAGCGCACAGGAGGCCATCACCCATGTACGAACCGATCCGCACCAAGTCGGTCCACAGCACGATGGCCGACGCCCCTTCCGACTTCCCGCACCGCTCGCGCGAGGAGGAGCTGGACATCCAGCTCGCCGGCCACCTCACCGCGCTCCTCGCGGTCACCGACGAGCTGCGCGCCCTGACGCCGTCCGCCGACCTGGACGCGGCTGCCGAGCGGCTCACCGGGCAGGTGGCCCGGCTGCGGGGAGGACGCGCACCGTTGCGCGCGACCCCGACCGCGGCCGGTGACCCCACCGCCCTGCACCGGCGCGCGCACGCCCTGGCCGGCCGCGCGCTCGTGGTCGCCGCCTCGCGGGCCGACACGGCGGCGGCGATCCTCTCGGCCGAGCGGATGGACGCCCACGCGGCCGCGCTGTCCGAACCGAAGGAACTCAGCACCGCCCAGTGACCCCACCCCGGGTCCCCCCGATCGGCCCCGGTCCGCGTGCACCCGCAGCGACGCGCGGACCGGGCGCCATTCACCCCGTTGCGGTGCCGGGGCCGACATGTCACCCCCGGTTCACCGACCGCCTCGGGGAATGTTGGGTTCCGCGAGCACAGTCCCCGGCGTGAGACGTATCGCGGGAATCGTCCTCGCGGTGCTGCTGATCGGTGGCGTGGTGGCCGCCGTCGTCGCAGGCCGGCAAGGTGAGGACAAGGGCACGGCAACGAAGACCGTGCGTGGAGTGATCGGATCGGAGAAGGCGGAGTTCTTCGCCGATCCCGACGTGGTGAAGGCCCTCGCCGCCAAGGGCTACACCGTGCGGGCCGAGACCTCCGGGTCCTGGGCCATGGAGGGGCTGGACCTCGAGGGGTACGACTTCGCCTTCCCCTCCAGCCAGGCGCCCGCCGACCAGCTGGCCGCGAAGTACCGCGTGCGGGAGCCCCTGCCCCGGCCCTTCTACTCGCCGCTGGTCGTCGTGGCCCACCGCGGAGCGGCCGACGTGCTCGCCGCGAACGGACTGGCCGTGCTCGGCGGCGGGAACCGCGGCACGCTGAGGATGGCCGCCTACCTGGACGCCGCCCGGCACGACCGGACCTGGCAGCAGCTCAAGGGGGCGCGGCGGCACACGGAGCTGACCGGCACCCTGTACATCGCCAGCACCGACCCCGAGTCCTCCAACTCCGGCGCCCTCTACCTCGCCGCGGCCTCCTACGTCGCCGGTGGCGGCAAGGTCGTCGCGAGCGGCGCCGACGTCGGCCGCGTCGCCCCCCTGCTGCACAAGCTGGTGAGCGTCCAGGGCGCCCAGCAGTCCAGCTCGGACGCGGTGTTCCGGGACTTCGTCAGCGGGGCCGGCAATCCGCTGGTGCTGGTCTACGAGTCGCAGGTGGCCGCGCTGCTCGCCGAGCGGCACGGTGTGGACGACCTGGTGGTGCTGTACCCGGACACCACGGTCAACAGCGACCACACGGTCGTGCCGCTCGACGCGAACGGCCGCGCGCTCGGGGACCTGCTCAGCACGGACCCGACGCTGCGCAAGCTCGCCGTCCGGCACGGGTTCCGGCCGCAGGGCGACGCCGCGGAGTTCGTCGCGGCGACCGCCGACCGCGCTCTCTTTCTCAACCAGAAGCTCACCGGCGTCCGGCAGGCGCCCGTGCCCACCTCCGCGGTGCTGCACGAGATGGCCCGCCGGGCCCGCGGATGACGGGGGAACAGCACATGACCGATGACGACAGCGCGTTCACGCTCACTCCACCCGAGGCCGCCGCGCCCGTGCCGAAGGACAAGGCCGGCGGTCTGGTGCCCGTCGAGGACGGGGTGCGCGCCGACATGGCGCGCAAGGCCGCCGCCTTCGTCGGGCAGCTGGCCTCGCTCGACGCCCGCTCACCCGAGTTCGCGGGCAAGGTCGGCGAGGTCACCGCCCTCGGCTCGGGCGAGATGCGCACCGCCGGCGCCCAGTCCAACCGCATGCTGGAGCGAGCCGTGCGCAGCCTGCCCGACAAGGGCGGTGACGCCCAGGCGAAGGTCGCCGGCTCGCTCGTGGAACTCCGCCGGGTGGTGGAGGACCTGGACCCGCGCGACCTGCCCGCGAGCAAGGGACGCAGGCTCCTGTCCCGGCTGCCCGGCGGCAACAGGCTGCGCGACCACCTCGCCAGGTACGCCTCCGCGCAGGGCACGCTGAACCGGATCGTCGGCGGTCTGCGCGGCGGGCAGGACGAACTGCGCCGGGACAACGCCGCGCTGCAGACCGAGCGGGTCCGGCTGTGGGAGACCATGGGCAAGCTCCAGGCGTACGTCGTCCTCACCGAGGCCCTGGACACCGCCGTCGAGGACCACATCGCCGGGGTCGGCGATCCCCAGGAGGCCGACACCCTGCGCGCCGGCGTGCTCTTCCCCGTGCGGCAGAAGCACCAGGACCTGCTCACCCAGCTGGCGGTGTGCGCGCAGAGCTACCTCGCCATGGACGTCGTACGGCGCAACAACGACGAACTGATCAAGGGCGTCGACCGGGCCGCCACCACCACCGTCTCCGCCCTGCGCATCTCCGTGATGCTGACCTCCGCGCTGGACAGCCAGAAGAAGGTCGTCGAGCAGGTCGACGCGCTGCGCGGGACGACCGAGGACCTCATCCGGGGCAACGCCGAGATGCTCGCCACCCAGAGCGGCGAGATCCAGCGCATCGCCGCCGACCCGGCCGTCGGCGCGGAGACGCTGCGCGCGGCGTTCCAGCAGATCTACCGCACCCTCGACGCCATCGACAGCTACAAGGTCCAGGCGACCGAGGTGATGGCCACGACGGTCCGCTCCCTGACGGACGAACTGCACAGCGCCGGCGCCTACCTGGAGCGCAGCCGTTCCCAGGGCGCGCTGGAGGGCGGACCCGCATGAGACGACGCCTTCTGGCCCTGGCCGTCGCCGCGGCCGCGGTGCTGAGCGCCTGCACGGCCGAGAAGCACCAGGACGACCCGGGCGCCCCCGAGCCCGGCACCCTCCGGGTCCTCGCCTCCAGCGAGCTGAGCGACATGACCGCCGTCCTCGACCGCGTCCGCGAGGACACCGGCATCACCGTCCGGCCGACCTACATGGGCACCTTGGACGCCGTGGACCTGCTGGCCCGGGGAAAGACCGACGGGGCGTACGACGCGCTGTGGCTGTCCTCGGACGACTATCTGCGGCTGCGTCCCGAGGCGTCGAAGAAGGTGGTGTCCGAGACGCCGGTGATGTCCAGCCCGGTCGCCATCGGCGTGAAACCGGCCACCCTCAAGGCCCTCGGCTGGAAGCCCGAACAGGTCACCTGGGCGCAGATCGAGCGCGCCGTGCGCGGCGGCAGGCTGACCTACGGCATGACCGACCCGGCCCGCTCCCACTCCGGGTTCTCCACCCTCGTCTCGGTCGCCTCGGCTCTCTCCGGCGCCCAGTCCGCGCTCACCGGTACCGACGTCGCCAAGGCCACTCCGCGGCTGAAGGAGTTCTTCCGGGGGCAGAAGCTGACCTCGGGTTCGTCGGGCTGGCTGGCCACCGCCTACCAGCGGCGCGGCAGCGTCGACGCCCTGCTCAACTACGAGTCCGTCCTCACGGGCATCCCGGGCCTGACCGTGATCCGCCCCAGGGACGGCGTGGTCACCGCCGACTACCCGCTCTCCTCGCTCGCCTCGACGGACGCCCGCACCCGTGAGGACGTCCGCAAGGTGGCCGAAGAGCTGCGCACCGACGCCGTGCAGCGGCTGATCACCGACTCGACCCACCGCCGCCCGGTCGTCCCCTCGGTGGCGCCCGCGGCGGGCCTCGACACCAGCCGGCGCCGCGAACTGCCCTTCCCCGGCGACCGTTCCGTGGCCGACGGCCTCCTCGACTCCTACGAGAACGAGCTGCGCCGGCCCTCGCGCACGGTGTACGTCCTCGACACCTCGGGCTCGATGGAGGGCGACCGGCTGGCGGCGCTGAAGAAGGCGCTGACCGGCCTCACCGGCGACTTCCGGGACCGGGAGGAGGTGACGCTGATGCCGTTCGGCTCGGACGTGAAGAGCGTGCGCACCCATGTCGTGGACCCCGGGAACCCCGAGGCCGGGCTCGACGCCATCCGCCGGGACACCGCCGGCCTGAGCGCCGACGGCGGCACCGCGATCTACACCTCGCTGGAGAAGGCGTACGGCCATCTCGGCGCGGGTGAGGACACGTTCACCTCGATCGTGCTGATGACCGACGGCGAGAACACCTCCGGCGCCGGGGCCGGGGACTTCGACGGCTTCCACCGCGGCCTCACCGGCGCCGGGCGGGACATCCCCGTCTTCCCGATCCTCTTCGGCGACTCCTCGCGCTCCGAGCTGCAGCACATCGCCGACCTGACCGGCGGCCGCCTCTTCGACGCCCGGGAGGGCTCGCTGGACGGCGCCTTCGAGGAGATCCGTGGCTACCAGTAAGTTCCTCGGCCGGCTGGAGTCCCGCAAGAACCTCACCGGCAGCGCCTGCGGGCTGGCCGGCCTGGTGCTGACCTTCACCGGGGTGGCGGGGCCGTACTGGCCCGTGGTGGTCGCCGGGCTCTACGGCGCGGGTGCGCTGATCGCCCCGCCGGAGCGGCCCGCGCCGCCCGACTTCCCGAGCCCGTCGGAGGAGTTGGCGGCGATCCGCGCCGATCTCGAGAAGCTGGGCGCCTATCTCGCGGACGTCGACCTGCCGCCGACGGCCGCCGCCCGGCTCACCGGCCTGACCGGGCTGCTGGACGCGCTGCTGGCACCCGGCTGGGCCGCCGAGGCCCTCGCCCAGGACCCGGAAGGCGTGCACACCGTCTCCCGGGCGGTACGGCAGGACGTCCCCGAGGCCGTGGACGCCTTCGTGCGGACCCGCTGGTGGACCCGTCTGGCCCCGGGCTCCGAGCCTCCGGAACGGCACCTGGAGCGCCAGCTGGGGCTGCTGCACGAGGAGGCCGAACGCCTGGCCTCGGCCCTGCGGGACGCCGAGACGCGCCGACAGGAGTCGCACACCCGGTACCTGGAGGACCGTTCGCAGTGACCGGCACCTCGTTGCCGCCACCACGGCGCCCCTCCACAGCGGCGGCGTCTCCTGGCGCACGACCGAGGCCCCGCACGCCGTTGTGCGGGGCCTCGATGGTGTCACCACGGCCGGCCGTGACGATCGCTGGTCAGGGCATCCCAACCGGCCGTGGAGTCTTTTCGGCGGGCCTCAGCCCAGGCGCTCGACCAGCGCGTGGTACTGGTCCCACAGCTCCTTCGGGGTGTGGTCGCCGAAGGTGTTGAGGTGCTCGGGGACGAGGGCGGCCTCCTCGCGCCAGATCTCCTTGTCGACCGTGAGCAGGAAGTCCAGGTCGGACTCGGCCAGTTCGAGACCGTTGGTGTCGAGCGCGTCGCGCGTCGGCAGCACGCCGATCGGGGTCTCGACGCCCTCGGCCTTGCCCTCCAGGCGCTCCACGATCCACTTCAGGACGCGGGAGTTCTCGCCGAAGCCGGGCCAGACGAACTTGCCCTCGTCGTTCTTGCGGAACCAGTTGACGTAGTAGATCTTCGGCAGCTTGGACTGGTCCTTGTCCTTGGCCACGTCGACCCAGTGGGCCATGTAGTCGCCCATGTTGTAGCCGCAGAACGGCAGCATCGCGAACGGGTCGCGGCGCAGCTCGCCGACCTTGCCCTCGGCGGCGGCGGTCTTCTCGGAGGCCACGTTGGCGCCCAGGAAGACGCCGTGGTTCCAGTCGAAGGACTCGGTCACCAGCGGCACCGCGGTGGCGCGGCGGCCGCCGAAGAGGATCGCCGAGATCGGCACGCCCTTCGGGTCCTCCCACTCCGGCGCGATGATCGGGCACTGCGCGGCGGGCACGGTGAAGCGGGCGTTGGGGTGGGCGGCCGGGACCTCGGAGGCCGGCGTCCAGTCGTTGCCCTTCCAGTCGGTCAGGTGGGCGGGCGACTCCTCGGTCATGCCCTCCCACCACACGTCGCCGTCGTCGGTGAGGGCGACGTTGGTGAAGACCGCGTTGCCCCACAGCGTCTTCATGGCGTTGGCGTTGGTGTGCTCACCGGTGCCGGGGGCGACGCCGAAGAAGCCGGCCTCGGGGTTGATCGCGTACAGGCGGCCGTCCTCGCCGAAGCGCATCCAGGCGATGTCGTCGCCGATGGTCTCCACGGTCCAGCCGGAGATCGTGGGCTCCAGCATGGCGAGGTTGGTCTTGCCGCAGGCGCTCGGGAAGGCGGCGGCGACGTACTTGGACTCGCCCTGCGGCGGGGTGAGCTTGAGGATCAGCATGTGCTCGGCCAGCCAGCCCTCGTCCCGGGCCATGACGGAGGCGATGCGCAGGGCGTAGCACTTCTTGCCGAGCAGCGCGTTGCCGCCGTAGCCGGAGCCGTAGGACCAGATCTCGCGCGACTCCGGGAAGTGCGAGATGTACTTGGTCTGGTTGCAGGGCCACGGCACGTCCTCCTGGCCCGGCTCCAGCGGGGCGCCGAGGGTGTGGACGGCCTTGACGAAGAAGCCCTCGTCGCCCAGCTCGTCCAGGACGGCCTGGCCCATGCGCGTCATCGTGCGCATGGACACGGCGACGTAGGCGGAGTCGGTGATCTCCACGCCGAGCGCGGACAGCGGAGAGCCGAGCGGGCCCATGCAGAAGGGCACGACGTACATGGTGCGGCCGCGCATGGAGCCGCGGAACAGTCCCTGCTCACCGGAGAAGATCTCCCGCATCTCGGCGGGGGCCTTCCAGTGGTTGGTGGGGCCCGCGTCCGCCTCCTTCTCGGAGCAGATGAAGGTCCGGTCCTCGACGCGCGCGACGTCGGTCGGGTCCGAGGCTGCGTAGTAGGAATGCGGGCGCTTGACCGGGTCGAGCTTCTTGAACGTGCCCTTGGCTACCAGTTCCTCGCTCAGCCGCTCGTACTCGGCCTCGGAGCCGTCACACCAGACCACGCTGTCCGGCTGCGTCAGTTCGGCGATCTCGTTGACCCACGAGATCAGTTCCTGGTGGTGGGTGGGGACGCCGGTGGGAGCCGCGATGTCGCGCGCCACGATTGCTCCTAAAAGAGGGATTTTTTGTCTTGTCGCCCCGTGGGGGCCGCGACCCGGATGCTTCGTAGCCGCTCATCCGGTGTCGACCGCACTCATTTGATCATCCGAGTTTAGTGCGCATCTGTCCAGAGGGCATCACAGGTGAGCAGCGTGAGGAATGCCACGGTTTCCGTGATTCTTTGCGTCCACATAGGGTTCAGCTGGAGGACTTTTTGCCCGGCGACACTCGACGGCCACGCGTTGACCGACGACTTACGGCGGCGTAGGTACCATGCGGGCCATGACTGCGTCCGCCTCCGACGCGCCCAAGGACACGCCGGCCGCCGGCCGCGGTCCCGTCGCGCTCTCCTTGCCGCATCCGGTCAAGCCCAGGCTCCGGGGCTGGCTGCATCTCGGCATGTTCCCGGCCGTACTCATCGCGGGCCTCGTGCTCACCGCGCTGGCCAACTCCAGCAGAGGCCGTATCGCCTGCGGTATCTACGTCCTGACGGCCTGTCTGCTCTTCGGCGTGAGCGCGCTGTACCACCGGGGCAACTGGAGCCCTCGCATGGACGGCGTCCTGCGCCGCCTCGATCACGCCAACATCTTTCTGATCATCGCGGGCACCTACACCCCGCTGACCATGCTGCTCCTGCCCGGAGCCAAGGGTCAGTGGCTGCTGTGGGGGATCTGGGCCGCCGCGGCGGCCGGCATCGTCTTCCGGGTCTTCTGGGTCGGCGCCCCGCGCTGGCTCTACACGCCCTGCTACATCGCGATGGGCTGGGCGGCCGTCTTCTTCCTGCCCGACTTCATGCACACCGGCGGCATCGCCGTCCTGGTCCTGGTGGTCGTCGGCGGCCTGCTCTACAGCGCCGGCGGAGTGATCTACGGCATCAAGCGGCCGAACCCGTCCCCGCGCTGGTTCGGCTTCCACGAGGTCTTCCACTCCTTCACCCTCGCCGCGTTCGTCGTCCACTACGTCGGCATCTCGCTGGTGGCGTACCAGCACGCCTGACCCCTCCCCCGCCCGTTTCCGGCCACGGCTCACCAGCCGTGGCCGTTTTTCATGCGCCCGGCACCCCGACCGATTGACAGTCATACTCTTTTGAGAGTTACTTTCATTTCATGGTTACTGTCACTCAGCCGCTGGAGACGCGGCCCGACCCCCGCCGCTGGTGGGCCCTCGGGGCCCTGGTCGCAAGTTCGCTCGTGCTCGGCTTCGACACGACGATCCTCAACGTGGCCCTGCCGACGATGGCGCGGGACCTGGGCGCCACCACCGGTCAGCAGCAGTGGATGGCGGACGCGTACATCGTCGTGTTCGCGGCCCTGATGCTCCCGGCGGGACTGCTCGGCGACCGGTTCGGGCGACGGCTGATGCTGATCACCGGACTCGGGATCTTCCTCGCGGGCTCGCTGGTGGGCGTGCTGGCCGGGGACGTGAACGCGGTCGTCGCGGCCCGGGCGGTCATGGGCGTCGGCGCGGCGCTCGTCACCCCGCTCGCCCTGTCCGTGCTGCCCTCGCTCTTCGACGCGGACGAGCGCGCCAAGGCCCTCGGCATCATCTCCACCGCGTCCGCGCTCGGCATGCCGCTCGGCCCGATCATGGGCGGCTGGCTGCTGAACCACTTCTGGTGGGGCTCGGTGTTCCTGGTCAACGTGCCCATGGCGGCGATCGGCATCGCGGCCTGCCTGTTCCTGCTCCCCGAGACCAGGGACCCGGCCTCCCCCAGGGTCGACATCGTCTCCACGGCGTGCACCGCGGCCGGCCTCGGCGCCCTCGTCTACGCGATCATCGAGGGTCCCGAACGCGGCTGGGGCGACCCGCTGGTCCTGGCCCTGTTCGCGGCGTCCGCGCTCCTGATCGCCACCCTGGTGCTGCGTGAGCGCCGGACGGAGCGCCCCATGCTCGACATGACGCTGCTCGCCCACCGCGGATTCCTGCTGAACACCGTCGCCGCGACCCTGGTGATGTTCATCCTGTCCGGACTGCTGTTCGTGCTGCCGCCCTATCTCCAGGCCGTACGCGGCAACGACGCCTTCGGCACCGGCATCCGGCTGCTGCCGATGATCGGCGGCCTGATGGTCGCCGCGCGGGGCGCGCCGGTCGCCTCCCAGCGGTTCGGCGCGCGCGCCACGGTCAGCGCGGGCCTGGTCGTGCTGGCGTTCGCCGCGCTCCTCGGCAGCCGTACGACGGTCGGCTCCGGCTTCGGTTTCACCGCGCTGTGGCTGTCGATCGCCGGCGCCGGCTTCGGCTTCGCACTCGTCCCGGCGATGTCCGGCGCGCTGGCCACCCTGCCGAGGAACCGCGCGGGCAGCGGATCCGGGCTGCTCATGACACTGCGCCAGGTCGGCGGCGCGATCGGCATCGCCCTGCTCGGCAGCCTGCTGTCGAGCACGTTCCGCGACCGGCTCGACCTCACGGGGCTGCCCGCCCGGCTGGCCGACACCGCCGGCGACTCGGTCGTCGCCGCGCACATCGTCGCCCAGCAGGCCGGCTCCGCCGACCTCGCGGCCTCCGCGAACAGCGCCTACGTCCACGGCATGGGCCTGGTCCTGCTGGTGTGCGGGATCGCGTCCCTGGTGTCGGCGCTGCTGGCCGCCGCGTTCCTGCCGGACACGAGGGCGGCGCGGAACGAGGAGCGGGACGCCCCGGAGATGGCCGCCTCCGCGACCGATGCCGGACAATGACTCTCATGACGGCCGCACGATCCCCTTACTCCCCCGCCGACCACCCCCGCCTCGGACTCCGCGAGCGGAAGAAGATCAAGACCCGCGAGGCCATCCGCACCGCGACGTACGCGCTGATCAAGGAGCAGGGGTACGACGCCACGACGATCGAGCAGATCGCCGACCGGGCCGAGGTGTCGCCGTCCACCGTCTTCCGCTACTTCCCGACCAAGGAGGACATCGTCCTCACGGACGAGTACGACCCCCTGATGCTGGCGGAGCTGCGGGCGCGGCCCGAGGGCGAGCCGTGGATGGACTCGCTGCGGTACGTGATGGGCAGGGCCCTCGAGCTGAGCGCGGAGGAACCCGAGGTCACCCGGCTGCGGGCGCACCTCGGAGTCCAGGTCCCCGCGGTCCGCTCCCGGATGTTCGAGACCATGTCGGAGACCGGGCGCCTGCTCTGCGGCGCCCTCGCGGAGCGCACGGGCCGGGCCCCGGAGAGCCTGGAGGTGCGTGTCTACGCGATGTCCCTCATCGGCTGCATGATGGAGGTCTCCATGTACTGGGCGGAGAACGGCTTCGAGGGCGATCTCCGCGACCTCATGGACCGGGCGCTGGGCGTCCTGGAGCACGGCCTCCCCGCCGAAAACCCCTGAGGCCCCCGGCACCGGCCGTGTCATCCTGACGGAGTGAACGGACCCGAGATCCACGTCGAAGTCGCCCCCGCCCTGCACGTGTTCGTGCCGCCCGCCCGGCGCTCGGCCGCCACCGGACTCGCCACGGACGGCGTCTCGACCCTCGGCCATGTCGTGGAGTCCCTCGGCGTCCCGCTCACCGAGGTCGGCACGCTGGTCGTGGACGGCCGCGAGGTACCCCCCTCGCACATCCCGCGGGCGGGCGAACGCGTCTCGGTCCGGCCGGTGGAACGCCCCCAGCAGGTACCCGGCGCTCCCCTGCGCTTCCTCCTCGACGTCCACCTCGGCACCCTCGCCCGCCGCCTGCGCCTGCTCGGCGTCGACACGGCGTACGAGTCGACCGACATCGGCGACCCGGCCCTGGCCGCCCGCTCGGCGGCCGAGCAGCGGGTCATGCTCAGCCGCGACCGGGGCCTGCTGCGCCGCCGCGAGCTGTGGGCCGGCGCCTTCGTCTACAGCACCCGCCCCGACGACCAGCTCCGTGACGTCCTCGACCGCTTCGCCCCCGATCTGCACCCGTGGACCCGCTGCACCGCCTGCAACGGCCTGCTGACGGACGCCACCAAGGAGGAGGTCGCCGACCAGCTCAAGGGCGGCACGCAGCGCTCGTACGACGTCTTCGCCCAGTGCACCGCGTGCGGCCGCGCGTACTGGAAGGGCGCGCACCACGAACAGCTCGAAGCCATCGTGGAGCGCGCCCTGTCGGAATTCAGCGGCCAGAGGTGACGCGCCCCCGAAGGGGCGCGGGCCGGGGCCGGCGCTAGCGCCTCGTCACATCTCCCTTTCCGCAGGCGATGCCGTCCTTGTTCCGGTCAAGGCCGAGCGGGTCGTCCCCACCGTTGACCTTCAGACGGCCGTAGTGGTTGCGCTGGAGCCAGGCGCAACGCCCCGTCTCCTTGACCTTCGGCGGGAAGACGGTCGGCACGCACACGTTGACCGAGCCGTAGTGGCGGTCGCAGCCGGAGACGGTCGGGCTGACCTTCTGCGACGTGCGCTTCTTGCCGGGCCCGGAGACCTTGCCGCTCAGGGAGTCGGCGAAGGAGTGGACATGCGGGGAGGCGGCGGAGGCGCTCAGGGCCGTCGGACCCGTCAGGTGGACCCACTTGGCCACCGACGGCACCCCGTTGGCGTCGACCGCGAAGAGCATGTACCAGCCGGGCGGAGCCATGTTGGGGTTGTTCGTCACGTTCAGGTCGACGTTGTTGCCGTTCACCGAGAGAGGCAGGTCGACGAAGCGCTGGTTCGGGTCGGAGGAGTGGGTGACGGCGGCCGGGCGGATCAGCTCCGCCTTGGCGATCGGCCGGTCGACCGTGATCCGCTGGGTGTCGCCGTACTTCCACTCCTGGTTGATGACCGAGGTGATCGTCGGCCGGGTGCCCTTGTAGAGGTAGGGCGGGGTGTAGATCGACACGTTGTGGTTCCAGGTGCCGTTGCCCGGGTTGTCACCCGTGGCCATCACCCGGCCGTCGGGCAGCAGGAACGCCGAGGAGTGGTAGCCGCGTGCCTCGGGGTCGGCGGCCACCGGGTCGAAGGTGTTGCCGGCCGGGTCGTAGATCGAGGACTCGTACACCGGATTGGCGCGGTTGTGCAGGGCGCCGCCGGTCTCCAGCACCTTGCCGTCGGGGAGCAGCACGGCGGAGACGTACATCTTGCCCTGGTTGCCGGTCTGGGCGACCTTGCCGGCTCCCAGGTCGACCGTGCCCTGCGGGATCGGCGGTCCGGCCACGTACGACGGGTTGGCCTGCTTGAGGTCGATCAGGTCGGTGAGCCGGTTGGCGTCCGGATTGGAGTCGATGTTGCCGCCGCCGAGGGTGAGGACCTTCTGGTCCTGTGCCGGGGGCAGCAGCACGCTGGCCGACTGGTCACGCTCGTCCTTGTTCCGCAGGCCGGGGATCTGCGTGATCGTGTTGGCGCCGTAGTCGTAGACCGCCGAGCCCGTGCCGGGGATGTTGTTGCCGAAGGTGTGGCTGCCCGTGTAGAAGAGCCGGCCGTCCTGCATCAGGATCATCGTCGGGTACAGGCCCCAGTACGACCAGGTCTGGTTCACCTTCCACAGCGGCTGCCACTGCTTGTCCTTGTCCGACCAGAGTTCGGCGGTCACCGAGCCGGTGGAGTCCTCGCGCAGCCCGCCGAAGGAGATGACGTCGCCGTTGCCCAGCTCGGTCGCCGACGGGTACCAGTGGCCGTCGTTCATGTCGTTGGTCTTGCTGTAGGTCTCGGTCTTCGGGTCGAAGATGTACGAGTCCTTGAAGCCCTCGTAGCCGTGGCCGCCCACGACCGGATAGGCCTTGTTGCCGCTCATGACCAGGACCCGCCCGTCCTGGAGCTGCACATGGCCCGCGCAGAACATGTCCTTCGGGGTCGGGACGACCTTGTAGGTTCCCTTCGCCGGGTCGTACACCGCCGAGGTGAACGTGCCCGCGTTGAAGTTCTCCTCGCTGTTGCCGGAGCCCGCGATCAGCAGCACCTTGCCGTTGTTGAGGACGACGGAGTGCATGGAACGCACCGGGTTCTGCGTCGGCAGGACGGACCAGCTGCCGTCGGCGCACTGGGCGTTCGTGCCGGTGCACTGGGCCGGCGGGACCACGTCCGGGACCTGGTCCATGGTGTAGTCGTCGGTGGTCGCCGAGCCGGTGCCGTAGACGGAGACGCCCCAGGAGATCCGGTCGGTGCCGGCCGGGACCTCGGGCGTGCGGACCGTGGCCTTCGTCCAGGCCGTCGCCATGTCCAGGGTCTTGAGGTCGGTCCAGTACTGCCAGCCGGCCGTGGCGTCGTGCCGGAAGAGGGTGAGGTTCGCGTCCGGGGTCGTGGTCTTGTACCAGAGCCCGAGGTCGTACTGCTTGCCGACGCTCACCACCGGCGCGCAGGCGGCGGACTCGGTGATCAGCGCCTTGCGGTCGCCCTCGGTCCGCCGGGTCAGGGTGACCTTCATGGCCTTGGTCCCGGAGTGCGCGTCCGGCACGGTCTGGAAGCTGAAGTCGTTGTCGCCCCACCCCGACTTCTCCCAGCAGTACGGCATGTCGTCCGTACCGGCGGTCTCGAAGCCGGGGTTCTTGACGAGGTTGGCGGCCTCGGCGCTCTGCGGCGAGGTCAGAAGGAGACCGGCGGTCAGGGCGCCCACCCCGGCCAGCGCGGTCCGTCTGCGGCGGATGTTCACACGGCTCTCCTAGCGGTCGTACGGGCCCCGCGGCGGCGACGCGGGAGGTACACCAGCGCTTCGGTCCCCACGAAGCGCAGGACGAAGGTCAGGACGAGTGCGAGCGCGGTGGCGGGCAGGGCACCCATCCCGAACCGGTGGACGAGCAGGGCGATCAGCGGGATGCGCAGCACCAGGTCGGCGTTGGCGAGCAGTGCGAACCGGCCGAGCCGGTCCCACCCGCGGCGGTGGGCGCGCCGGTCGCGGAACAGCAGCTGCTCGATGAGCAGGAAGTTCCAGGCCACCCCGAGTTGGTTGGCGAGGATCTCGGCCGGCACGTAGTGCAGTCCCAGGACGGTCAGCACCCACAGTCCGGCCAGGTTCGGCACGAAGCCCGTCGCGCCGATCAGGCCGAAGCCGACCATGCGCGCGACGGGCGAGGCGGTGCGCAGCCCGGCCAGATGGCCCAGGAAGCGCAGGCCCTCCTTCGCGGTGGACTTGGACTCCCCGGCGTAGCGGTCCTGGAAGACGAAGGGCACCTCCGCGACCTCGCGGGGGCGGCTGCGCACGGCCAGCTCCAGGAGGATCTTGTAGCCGAGCGGCTTGAGCACGTCGGCCGTGACCGCGCTGCGCCGGATGGCGAAGAAGCCGCTCATCGGGTCGCTGATGCCGTGCAGCCGGCGCGGGAAGAGCGCCTTGGTCAGCCAGGTCGCGCCGCGCGAGACGGCCACGCGGTAGCTGCCGGCGAGCCCCGCCCGGCTGCCGCCCTCGATGTACCGGGAGGCGACGACGAGCCCGGCTTTCGCGCGTTCTCCGGTGGCGACCAGCTCCGGTACCAGGGACGGCGGATGCTGGCAGTCGCCGTCCATGACGACGATCCACTCCGAGGTCGCGGCCTTCAGGCCCTCGACCACGGCTCCGCCGAGCCCGCCGACGGGTTCCTCGCGGTGCAGCACGGCCACCGGGAACGGGCAGTCCTGCGCGGCCTCGCGGATCACCTCGGGGGTGTCGTCGGTGGAGTCGTCCACGAAGACGACCTCGCAGGGCAGATGCGTGGGCACCGACTCGGTGATCTGGTGCAGCAACTGCCGGATGTTCGCCGACTCGTTGAAGGTCGGCACGACGATGGTGACGGCACCGGGCTCGGGGACCTCGACCGCCTCGAGGCCGGGGACGGGCGCGGTGGACTCGTGGCTGCTCATCGCGTGCCTCCTGTGGCGGCAGTGCCGACCCGCCGGATCTCGATGCGGTCGGGTCCGGCGCCGAAGGTGGCGACCGGCTCGGAGTGCCGGATGGCGGCCCTGACGTTGGGCAGGTCCTTGGCGTCGCGCCGCACGGTCGGCGAGGCGACGACGTAGTCGATGTCCTTCCAGCCGTGCGGCATGGTCTTGGTGACGGCCGGGTCGAGGTCGGCCTTGTAGAACCAGATCGCGCCGAGCCCGGGCCGGTATCCGGCGTGGACGAGGTCCAGCCAGAGGGCGTCGTCCACGAGGACCCGGGTGTTCTCGGGGTGCCCGACCTGGGTGCGCAGCCAGTGCGACGCCTGCCGGTAGGGCTTGTTGGCGTCGGTGGTGACGGCGGTGCGGTCACCGTCGTACCAGTGCGGCACGACGTAGGCGCCGGCGGCGAGCGCCAGGGTGGCGGCGAGGGCGTACCGGCCGCCGGTGACGTACCGCCGCTCGCCCTCGGAGCGGCGGCGGCGCAGGACCGCGTGCGCGACGGAGGCGGTGCCGCCGGCCAGGACGAGGGCGAGGAAGGGCAGGGCGCCGATGACGTACATGGCGGGCAGATAGCCGTTCGGCCGCAGGGCGACGGCGGCCAGGACGGCGACCGTGAGGGCCGGACCGGCGAGGGCGCGGGCGGTGACCGACCAGCGCCAGGTGGCGATCAGCAGCAGGGCTCCGGCCAGGCCGCCGAGGGGCAGGACGCGGTCGTAGTACAGCCAGGAGTGCAGCACGCCGTGCGAGCCGGTGCCCGGCTGGAGGATGAAGCCCGAGCCGGGCCGGGACATCTGGTACGTGATGCCGTCCCACAGCGAGACGTGTCCGTCGCCCGGCAACAACTCGCCCTTCAGCAGGGCGAACAGGGGGTACGAGAAGCCGATGAGGGCGCAGGCGGTGACCGCTCCGGTGAGGGCGAACTTGCGGGTGTCGCGGTGGCTGTGCCGCCACATGGTGACGAACAGGGCGGGCAGGACGACGAGCATCGTCTCCTTGGTGAGCACGCCCGCGGCGGCGGCCAGGCCCGCGCCGAAGTGGTGCCACAGGTGGCGGCTGGGCGAGGCGGCGAGGCAGAACGCCAGCAGCAGCCACATCACGGCGATGTTGTCGAGGAAGATCTCCCGCTGGAGCACGACCGCGAGCGGGGAGAGTCCGAAGAGGGCCATGCCGAGGCCGGCGGCCCAGCGCGGCAGGGAGAGCCGGCGGCCGAGGACGTAGACGAGGACCGCGCTGACGGCGCTGATCACGAGCATGGTGATCCGCATGGTGCCGACGGTCATCGAGCCGGGGCTGATCGCCGAGGGGATCCAGCTGAGCAGGGCTATCTGGACCCAGCCGAGCGGCGGGTGGTCGTACCAGTAGGTGTAGTGGGCCAGGCCCTTGCCCTGCTGGACGGCCCAGGCCTGGGCGAGGTAGGTGCCCTCGTCGTCGCTGAGGGTCGGGTAGGCGGCGATGTTCCAGCCCTGGACGACGAGGATCGCCGCGAGCAGCACACCGCACAGCAGCAGGTCGGGACGGGAGGAGCGGAGCCGCTCCGGCGGCTGTGTTCGGCCGGTCGAACCGGCTTCCGGCACAGGCTGGCGTTGCGCGGGGACCTTCGCTGCGGTCACCGCGGGAAGAGTGGAGGTCACGCAGGAACGTCCTCTCGGGTCGGCTCGGCCGCGGTGAGGTGCGCGCCGACGTGCGTGGTCAGTTCCCAGTCGTTCCGGCCGCGTTGCTCGCGCCACACGGCGCGGATCGCGGCTCCGGCGAGGAGGACCTGGTAGAAGGGCCCGCCCACGATGAGCTTCGCGTAGTGGATGAATCGGACGCGAAGGGCGTACTGCTTGCCGAAGTCGTGCAGCCCGACCACCTCGAAGACGAAGGTGACGGCCGCCGTGACCAGGGGCAGGAACGTGAGGAAGGCGATCCCGACGGGCACGTCGAGGAAGAGCGCGATCGCCGCGTTCAGCGGGATGATCACGCCGGAGAAGGCCTGGAGGAACGGCGTCATCAGCGTGTACCGGGCCAGCAACCGCTGCCGCAGTCCGGGCAGTTGCTTCCAGTCCTTCTTCCGGTACACCTGCAGGAAGCCCTGGTTCCAGCGGGTGCGCTGCTTGAGCAGCGACATCAGCGAGCCCGGGGTCTCCTCGCGGGTGACCATGTCGGAGTCGTAGGCGACGACGACCTTCTTGCCCACGCTGGACAGGCGCACGCCCAGGTCGCAGTCCTCGGCGAGGCAGTTGGGGTCCCAGCCGTCCGCCTCCCTGAGGACGTCGGTCCGCACGAAGACGGTGTTGCCGCCGAGCGGGATGAACCCCTTCTGCGCGTGCAGGTGGAGCCGGGAGCGGAACCAGAAGAAGTACTCCAGGCAGTTGCGCAGGCTGTACCAGCTGGAGTGGAAGTTGATGAGCTGGACGCCGCCCTGGACGACGTCCGCGCCGGTGGTCCGGAACGCGTGGTCGACGTGGGCGAGCAGCTCCGGGTGGACCTGGTCCTCGGCGTCGAAGACCCCGACGACGTCACCGCGGCAGTGCGGCAGCGCCGTGTTCATGGCCTTGGGCTTGTTCTTCTTCTCGTGCGTGTCGACGACGACCCGGACGCGCCCGTCACGGGCGGCGGCCTGCTCGGCCACGGCCGTGGTCTCGGGGTCGTCGTGTCCGACGATCACGATGATCTCGAAGTCGGTGTGTGTGGATTCCAGCAGCCGCTGGATGGTGTGGTCCAGCACGGCCTGCTCGTGCCGGGCCGGCAGGAGCAGGGAGAACGAGACGTGCTCGTCCCCGTCCGGTCTGCTGAACCGTGTGGAGGCGAGCACTTCGGGCGTCCGCCACGCGTGCATCTGCCACCACAGGGTGAAGGCTGCCATCCAGAACAGGGCCAATGAGACAGCAGCAACGAAGACAGACGTCAGCAAAAAGATCCCCCCAGATCCCCAAATACCCCCTGTGTGCACGACGGTGAGTCACATCCGCCGTGCCGCTGTGGAGAGACTAGGGGGGATCTGTGAAGCGTGGGGGCTGATCCGATAAAAAGCGTGTTTCGGAACGGTGGTGCGGGTAGCGGGATCTATCCGAAGACCCGCCCAATTCGGGCAGCCCGAAGACCCGCTCCACCTCGCCTTTCAGCTGCTCAGTGCTGCGCGCAGCCGCTCCGGGTCGGTCGTCGGGGCGTCACACGTGAAATTACGGCAGACGTACGCCGTCGGTTCACCGGAGACGAGCGGCCGGTCGGCGAGGAGCGGGAACTCGTCACTCTCCGCAGTGCCGACCGCGACCACGGCTCCGGGCGCGGTGCCCAGAAGTGCCGTGCGGTGCAGGACGGTTGTGGCGTCGTCGGTGAGGGACGGGCCGACGATCGCGACCTCCCTGGGCCCGTCGAGCAGTGCCTCCGCGACGGCCAGCCCCCAGCCGATGAACCGTGGCACGCGCGGCCCGAGCGTCTTGACGACACCCAGCGCCCGCTCGGCGGCGGTCCGGTGCGGCTCGGACCCGGTGTGCGCCGCATAGCTCAGCAACGCGCCGGCCGCGGCGGTCCAGCCGGAGGGGGTGGCGTTGTCGGTGGGGTCCTGAGGCCTGCGGATGAGCCGTTCGGCGTCGGAGGCGGTGTCGTACAGGGCACCGGTCTCCGGGTCGGCGAAGCGGTCCAGCACATGCCCGAGGAGCAGTCCGGCGAAGTCGAGCCAGACGCCCTCGCCGGTCACGGAGGCGAGCGCGAGGAAGCCTTCGGCGACGTCGGCGTAGTCCTCCAGGACGCCCGCGTTGGGCCCTACCCGGCCGTCCCTGCTGGTCCGGGCGAGGCGGGCGTGTTCGTCCAGGTGCACGCGGACGAGGAGGTCGGCGGCGCCGAGGGCGGCCTCGGTCAGGTCGGGCCGGTCGAAGTAGGCGCCGGTCTCGGCGAGCGCGGCGATCGCGAGGCCGTTCCAGGCGGCGACGACCTTGTCGTCCCGGCCGGGGGCGGGACGCCCGGCCCGCTCCCGCAGCAGCCGGCTCCTGACCGAGGCGATCCTCTCGGAGTCGAAGACGCCCTCGGTCTGCGGGAGTTGCAGCACGGACTGACCGTGCTCGAAGGTGCCCTCGTCGGTCACCCCGAAGTACTGCGCGGCGAGCTTGCCGTCGTCCTCGCCGAGGACGCCGACCAGTTGCTCGGGCGTCCAGACGTAGTACGCCCCCTCGACGTACCGGCCCGAGCCGTCGTCGCTGTCGGCGTCGAGCGCCGAGGCGAACCCGCCCTCGTTCGTGCGCAGTTCGCGCACCAGGAAGTCGGCGGTCTCCAGTGCGACCCGCCGGGCGAGGTCGGAGCCGGTGGCCCGCCAGAGATGGGCGTACACCCGGCACAAAAGGGCATTATCATAAAGCATTTTCTCAAAATGCGGCACGATCCAGTCCCGGTCGACGGAGTAGCGGGCGAAGCCGCCGCCGAGCTGGTCGTAGAGGCCGCCTCGGGCCATGCGCTCGCAGGTGTCCTGGGCCATCTGCAGGGCGCCCTCGGCGCCGGTGCGGGCGTGGTGGCGCAGCAGGAACTCCAGGACCATGGACGGCGGGAACTTGGGCGCGCCGCCGAAGCCGCCGCGCTGCGGGTCGTACTCGCGGGTGAGCCCGAGCAGGCCCTGGGCCAGTTCCTGCTCGCCGGGCGGCCGGGCGCCCTGGTGGCTGATCTCCCGCTGGGCGAGATCGCGCACGATCTTCCCGGCGACCTCGCTGACCTCGTCGTACCGAGTGCTCCAGGCCTGCTCGACGCCCTCCAGCACCTGCCGGAAGGAGGGCATGCCGTGCCGGGGGGCGGGCGGGAAGTAGGTGCCGAAGTAGAACGGCTCGGCGTCCGGGGTGAGGAACACGGTCATCGGCCAGCCGCCCTGGCCGGTGGCCGCCTGGACGGCCTCCATGTAGACGGCGTCGACGTCGGGGCGCTCCTCGCGGTCGACCTTGACGCTGACGAAGTGCTCGTTGAGGTAGTCGGCGGTGGCCTGGTCCTCGAAGGACTCGTGCGCCATGACGTGACACCAGTGGCAGCTGCTGTACCCGACGCTCAGCAGCACGGGTTTGTTGGTCCTGCGGGCCTCTTCGAAGGCCTCGGCCGACCAGGGCCACCAGTCGACGGGGTTGTCGGCGTGCTGGAGCAGATACGGGGACGTCTCATGGGCCAGTCGGTTCACCGTTCCACTCTCCCACGGCCTCCGGCACCGCGTAGAAACGCATCAGCACCGGGCGCGCCTCCTGCGGCGCCTCCTCGCGCGGGTGGCCGTAGCGCTCCAGCAGGGCGTGGTAGTCCCGCATGAAGGCGAGCAGTTCCTCCCTGGTCAGCCAGGTGCCGTGGCGCTGGACCTGGGCCCAGCCCTCGGGGCCTCGGTACTCCTCGTGGGCCCGGCGGTACAGCGCGGTGTCGAACTCGATCTTGAGGTGGGCGAGCTGGGCCGCGGCCGCGTACTCCTCGGAGGTCATCGTGGCCGGGTCGGGCGTGGTGTGCCGGAACGGCAACGCCCGCCACCAGCGTTCGCGGCCGCCGGACTTCTCCGGGATCTCCTCGATGAGCCGCTGCTCGGCGAGTTTGCGCAGGTGGTAGCTGGTGGTGCCGGAGCTTTCGCCGAGTTCGCGGGCGAGGACGGTGGAGTTCGCCTCGCCGTGCCGGCCGAGGTATTCGAGGATCCGGCGGCGCAGGGGGTTGCCCAGGGACTTGTAGAGAGCGGTGCGCTCAAGGCTGGTCATCTCGGGCAGGCCGTCGGTCATGCCGCCACGGTAACCCTGAGGACCCTGAGACGTCCCCGACATCTGCCGAGATTTCTTTGCAGAACTTTCTCTGCGGTCTACGGTGGAGGCACACAGCAAGACGGTGGGGCACGGAGCGAGCCGGAGGGGGCGGGGATGAGGAAGTGGACACTGCAGAAGTGGACACTGCGGGTGCTGGGGGCGGCGGCGGTTGTGCTGGTGCCGTGGACGGTGGTCCTGGCGGTGACGCTGCCGGGCAGCACCCAGGTGGACAACTGGCGCCTGGCCTGGATCGGCCTGGACGTCCTCATGGCGGCGGGCTGCGCCACGACCGCGCTGCTCGGCCTGCGCGGCGACCCCCGAGCCTCCCTCACGGCCTCCGCCACGGCGGCCGTCGCCGTACTGGACGCCTGGTTCGACATAACGACCGCCCAGGCGGGCAGCGCCCTGGCCCAGGCCCTGTTGTGCGCGGTGGCGGAGGGGGCGCTGGCGGCGTCGTGTGTGGCCCTCGCGCTGTCCAGGACGACCCGCTGAACAGAGGCGGCCGCCCTCCTCCAAACGCACACGGACGCGGAGAAGTTGTCGGCAAACCCGGTCCACCCTGTTCATCACCTCTCGATCACCACCCCTCGCGCTCCCGGCCTCCCCGAAGGACACTCGTAGGCAAGGGAGTTGCCGCCGGAGGGGGACGGGACATGCGGGACAACCATCGGGCGGAGGCCGAGCGGCTGGTGGCGCGGGCCGTCGAGGAGGAGGTACGGCGCTCGGGCGGACGGATCGACGGACAGCTGCTGCTGTCGCGCACGCGCGGCGCGCTGGACACGATGGCACGCTCGGCCGGCGAGGAGTACGAGGCCTACACGCGCGCACTGGACGAGGCCGACGCCGGCCGGCTGACCTTCGGCCAGCGCTACGCCCGCGAAGGCGCCGGGACAGCGCTGCTGACGGCGACCGTGGCCGCGCTCGCCGCAGCCGTGGCCGACCTGTCCCTGGGGACCGGCACCGGTACGGCAGTCGGCGCCGGTGTCGTCGCGGGCGTGGTCGGCGCCGCGGCCACGGTGGTGAAGGTGGCCGGTTCGCACCTCCCGGCCGCTCATCACCGCGCGGGCGAGGCCGGCCAACCCGGCGGACCGGAGCAGCTGCGGCTGCAGTGGCTGACCGCGCTGGAGGTACGGGGCATCCGCCCCTTCCTCGACCAGCAGCGGATGCTCAGCGCCTCCACCGGCCCGAAGAAGACGGGCGGCCCGGCACTGCGCGGCGCGGACAAGAGCGCGGCGGCCCGCCGGCGCACGGTGCTGGAGCAGTCCTTCGGGCAACTGCCCGAACCGGACGGCCCGTTCGCCGGGCGACGGCAGGAGCTGGGGCGGATCAGGCAGTGGGCGCAGGCGGCCCGGGCGGCCACCGAGACCCGGCCGACGGTGGTCGTCCTGCACGGCGAACCCGGCTCGGGCCGGACGGCACTCGCGGTGCGCGCGGCGCACGATCTGCGGGACCACTTCCGGGGCGCGGTGGTCGTCGATCTGCGCGGCGGCAGCCGGGAGGAGGCTCCGCTGGCCACCCGGGACGCCCTGCTGCACCTGCTCAACCGGCTGGGCGCGCCCCGCGAGCAGTTGCTGTTCCGGGAGCGCTCCTCCCCCGACCAGCAGGTCAAGCGGCTCGGCGAGCTGTATCACCAGCATCTGACGGGCCTGCCGGTGACGATCGTGCTGGACGACGCCTCGGACCCGGAGCAGGTGCGGGCGCTGGTGCCGGAGCGATCCGACAGTCTGGTCCTGGTCACCGCCCGTGCGGCTCTGGACCTGCCGGCGGACCTGCCGGCCTGGGTGCACCACCTGCCGGTGGAACCGCTGGACGCGCCGGGCGCCGAGGAGCTGCTGACCGCGGCAGCCGAGGACGCGTCGAGCCCCTACGACGCCGAGTCCGCCGACGAGGTCCGCGCGTTGTGCGGGGGTCTGCCGCTGGCGCTGCGGATCGCGGGCTCCGCGCTCGGCCCGCGTTCACCGCGGCAGCTGGCCACGGACCTGGGCGCCTACGGCCCGGTGGAACCGGTGGAACGTGCGCTGTGGCTGCGCTACACCGACCAGCCGGAGCCCGCCCGCCGGCTGCTGAGAAGGCTCGCCCTCGCGGGCCGTGCCTCGCTCGGCGCGGCGGCCGCCGCCGCCCTGCTCGCCACCGACGAGGCCGAGGCCACCCGGCACCTGGTGGCGCTCGCCCGGGCCGGACTGATCGACCACGTACGCGGCAGCCGGTACCGGCTGCACGACCTCGTGCGCGCCTTCGCCCAGGCCCGGCTGGCGGACGAGGAGGACCCGGCCGAGCGCGCGGCGGCACAGGAACGGCTGATCGTGAACTACGCGGAGCTGGCCGACTCGGTGCTGCGCCTGGTGGACGGCAACATGTCCACCCGCTCGAACCAGTTCGGCTCCCACGGCTTCACCTCCCTCGACGAGGCGCTGCGCTGGCTGGACGACGAGTCCAGCTTCATCACGGCGGCCCTGCGCCACGCCGAGGGCGTGAACCAGGCGGCCGTGCAGAACCTGCTCGGCGCGCTGTGCGACTACTGCCTGCTGCGCGGCGACCTGTACCGGCTCGGCGAGATCAGCGAGCTGGCGCAGGCCGTGGACCAGGGGCTGCTGGTGCGCTCGGTGCAGTGGCGCACCGGTATCGCGGCCCGGCAGCTGGGCGAGCTGGACAAGGCGCGCACCACACTGACCTCGGTCGTCGACCTGTACCGGGAGGCCCACCATGACGCGGGTGCCGCCCGCGCCCTGACCTCCCTGGGGATCACCCTGCACCACCAGGGCAACCTCACCGAGGCGGCGGCCAAGCTCCAGGAGGCACTGGATCTGCAGGCGGCGCCGGAGCTGGCGACGGACCGGGCGTGGACGATGCACGCTCTCGCGGCGGTCCAGCGCGACCGGGCCCGCCTGTCGGAGGCCCTCGACCTGCTCACCCGCTCCCTGCTCCTGCACCATGAGGGCGGCTCGGTGCACGGCGAGGCCTGGGCCCACTTCCAGCTCGGTCAGCTGGCCCTGCGCATGGGAGACGTCCCGCGCGCGGAGACGGAGCTGCGGGCCGCCCTGGAACGGTACGGCCGGACGCACGACGCCCGCGGGGAGGCCTGGGCGCTGACCCAGCTGGCCCGGGCCCGCCTGGTGGACGGCGACGCCCCGGCCGCCGTGGACGCGCTCAGGCAGGCCGCCGCCCGGCACCGGGAGAACGAGGACGCGCGCGGCGAGGCGTGGACGCTGTACTACCTGGGGCAGGCGCTGGAGGAGGACGGGGAGCTGGATCAGGCGGTGCGCGACCTGGAGCGGTCCCGCACGATGTTCTCCCGGATGCGGGACGTCTACGGCCTGGCCTGCGCCCGGCACCACTCGGCCCGGGTCACCCGGGACCAGCGGGCCGCGCAGACCGGGTCGCTGCGCAACTCCGGCTTCGCCCGCCAGCTGCTCGTCGACGCCCGCGCCGACTTCCAGCGCATCGGCGTCGCCCACGGCGAGGCGTGGACCTGCCTGGAGCTGGCCGTGGTCGACGCGGGCAACGCCCGTACCCAGCAGGCGCTGGCCCTGTGCGACGAGGCTCTCGCCCTGTTCACGTCCTACGACGACCGGCGCGGCGAGGACTGGGCCCGTTTCCTGCGCTGCACCCTGCTGCCGTACGCGGCGCCGGGCGGGGTGGAGGTGGGCACGGCGGTCGCCCAGGAGGAACTGGCCGAGCTGGCCCGCGCCGCGCATCCGCTGCGCGACGAGAAACTGGCCGACTACACCTCGGCGTACGCCCTGCTGCTGGAGCGGGGCGTCCAGCTCGAGGCGGGCTGGCAGGCGTGGCGGCTGCGCATGACACCGGACCGCCACGCCCGCGAGGTGATGGGGGTGGCGGTACCGGCGGCACAGTGAGCGGACGGGGCGGCACGGCGCCGCCCCGCGCCGCGGTCACCGCTCATGACAAGCCCGCCGCGAGGGCTGCCGGCCACGGCGGCAAGCGTCACGGCATGCCGGTCCGGCGATGCCGGACCGGCCGCTCGCGACGGTTCAGCCCCGATTCGGCTCCGTCTCAGCTCCGCCGCGGCTTCGGCCCACCGACGGCCTCGGCCCTGCCGGCCTCCTCGCCGGAGGCATCCGTCTCCTTGAAGTCGACCTTCTGCATGTGCTTGCTCATCGACTTCATCAGGCCCCATACCGCCAGGGCCATCACCGCGAACACGATGAAGCCGAGGACGCCGGGGGTGACCTTGTTCTCGTCGACCTCCTTGGCGAGGGGGACGAGGTGCGTCACTGCCAGGCTCACGCTTGCGCTCATGTCAGGCATTGTCCCGGATGCCCGCGAAGAGGTCGTCCTCGGGGAGGGAGGTGTCGACGAGAGACTTCGCCAGCTCGTACTCCTCCGTCGGCCAGACCTCCTTCTGGAGTTCCAGCGGGACCTTGAACCAGCCGCCGTCGGGGTCGATCTGCGTGGCGTGGGCGATCAGCGCCTTGTCGCGGATCTCGAAGAAGTCCGCGCAGGGGATGTGCGTGGTCAGGGTGCGCTCCGTGCGCTCGAACTCCTTCCAGCGCTTGAGCCACTCCCCGTACGGCGACTCCAGGCCGCGGTCGAGCATCGCCTGGTGCAGGGCCTCGGTGCGCGGGCGGTTGAAGCCCTGGTTGTAGTAGAGCTTCAGCGGCTGGTAGGCGGGCCCGTACTCGCTCTCGGGGTACTTCTCGGCGTCCGCCGCGCCCTCGAACGCCACCATGGAGATCTTGTGGGTCATGATGTGGTCGGGGTGCGGGTAGCCGCCGTTCTCGTCGTAGGTGGTGATCACCTGCGGGCGGAAGGACCGGATCTTCTTCACCAGTTCGCCGGCCGCCTTGTCGACGTCCTCGAGGGCGAAGCAGCCCTCGGGCAGCGGCGGCAACGGGTCGCCTTCGGGCAGGCCGGAGTCGACGAAGCCGAGCCACTCCTGCTCGACGCCGAGGATCTCCCGGGCCTCGTCCATCTCCTTCTTGCGTACCTCGTGGATGTGCTCCTCGATGTACTTGTCGCCCTGCAGCTTGGGATTGAGGATGGACCCACGCTCTCCGCCGGTGCAGGTCACCACTAGCACGTCCACCCCCTCGGACACGTACTTCGCCATGGTGGCCGCGCCTTTGCTCGACTCGTCGTCGGGGTGCGCGTGAACGGCCATCAGTCGCAGCTGGTCAGTCAAGACTCAATCCTCGGTCAGTCGGCGCCCCGTGTCTTCGGCGCGATCGGCGGCTTCTATAGTGACGGAATCGGGGGGCCAATAATTCCGCGGAGAGGACGATCATGAGCACGGCGAGCACGCGGCTGCCCGAGGGCCGCTACGGCCGCTCCTCGGACGAGCGCGCCGACCGCAGGCTCAAGGTCGCCGGTACCGTGCTCGGCGCGGTCCTGCTGGCCCTGGTCGGCTACTTCGCCTACCACTATGTCGGGCAGAGCGAGATCAGCGCCCAGGTGATCGCCTTCCAGGCCTCGGACGACGCGGTCAAGGTGCATCTGGAGGTCCACAAGGACTCCGGCGCCGAGGGCTACTGCACCCTGCGCTCCCAGGCGGAGGACGGCGCCGAGGTGGGCCGGGCGGACTTCCGCTTCACCGGCTCGGCCACGCGCATCGACAAGGTCGTCACGCTCCGTACGACGGCCAAGGGGACGACGGCCGAGCTGCTCGGCTGTCACGCGGGCTGACGTCTCCGCGCGGACCCTGCCGGACACTCCCCGACTTCACCCGGAATGCGTAGGCGCTGACCTGCGTTGATGTGAATCTGATGGCTTATGTCCTCCCCCTTACGCCATTGAATTGTTAGGCTCGTGGTTTCGCCCATCCATGAGGGAACATTCTTCTGGGTAGGGCGATGCTTTGTATTCCCAGTACCGACGAGGAGCACCCTGTGACCCAGACCAGCGAGAACGTCACCTGGCTGACCCAGGAGGCGTACAACAAGCTCAAGGACGAGCTTGAGTACCTTACTGGTCCTGCGCGCACTGAGATCGCCGCCAAGATCGCGGCCGCGCGCGAGGAGGGCGACCTGCGCGAGAACGGCGGGTACCACGCGGCCAAGGAGGAGCAGGGCAAGCAGGAACTGCGTGTGCGCCAGCTGACCCAGCTCCTTGAGAACGCCCAGGTCGGCGAGGCCCCGGCGTCCGCGGACGGCGCGGTCGCGCCGGGCATGGTCGTCACGATCGCCTTCGACGGTGACGAGGACGACACCATGACGTTCCTGCTCGCCTCCCGCGAGTACGCGAGCGCCGACATCGAGACGTACTCCCCCCAGTCCCCGCTCGGCGCGGGCGTGATCGGCCACAAGGTCGGCGAAGACGCGGAGTACGAGCTGCCGAACGGCAAGAAGGCCTCGGTGAAGATCCTGAAGGCCGAGCCGTACTCCGGCTGAACCGGTCCCCCTGACATCGAGCCCCCGGCGTCGGCCTGACGCCGGGGGCTCCGTCATGCCGTCAGGCGGTGGCCGAGCGGTACTTGCGGACCGCGAGGGTGCGGAATATCGCGATGATCAGGACGGAGTAGATCAGCGAGGCCCAGACCGGATGCTGCATCGGCCAGGCCTGGGAGAGGGACTGGCCCGGGTTGGCGAAGAGCACCCGGCAGGCCTGCACCGTGGCGCTGAAGGGGTTCCACTCGGCGATGTGGCGCAGCCACGGGGTCATGTGACTGGGGTCCACGAAGGCGTTGGAGATGAACGTGACCGGGAAGAGCCAGATCAGCCCGCTGGACGTGGCCGCCTCGGGGGTGCGGACGGACATGCCGATCAGGGCACCGATCCAGGTGAACGCGTAGCCGAGCAGGAGCAGCAGCCCGAAGGCGGCGAGAACCTTGCCGGCGTTCGTCTCGCCGTTGGATCCGACGCGCCAGCCGACCAGCAGAGCGACCACGGCGAGCACGACCAGGGTCACCGCCGTCTGCACGAGGTCGGCCAGCGTGCGCCCGGTCAGCACCGCGCCACGCGCCATCGGCAGGGAGCGGAAACGGTCGATGAGCCCCTTGTGCATGTCGTCGGCGATGCCGGCGCCGGAGCTGGCGGTCGCGAACGTGACGGTCTGCGCGAAGATGCCCGCCATGAGGAAGTTCTTGTAGTCGGTGGCGCTGGTGCTGCCGCCGATCTGCATGGAGCCGCCGAAGACGTAGGTGAACAGCACCACGAACATGATCGGCTGGATCAGCCCGTAAATGATCATCTCCGGGATCCTGGACATGCGAATCAGGTTCCGTTTGGCGACGACCATCGAGTCACGGACGGACCGGCTGACGGGATTGCCCGGCGGTGCCACTCGCACGGCGTCGGTGACGGCACTCACTTCACGGCCTCCTTGCGGCTGTCCTTGCCGGTCTGCTCGCCGTTCTCCGCGCCCTCGGCCTCGGCCACGTGTCCGGTCAGGGACAGGAAGACGTCGTCGAGGGTGGGGCGGCGCAGTCCGATGTCGTCGATCTCGATCCCTCGCGTGTCCAGTTCCCGGATGACCTCGGCGAGCAGCTTGGCGCCGCCGGTGACGGGGACCGTGAGCTTGCGGGTGTGCTCCTCGACCGTGGTGTCGCCCTTGCCGAAGCCGCGCAGCACCTCCACGGCGCCCGCGATGTGCTCCCGCTCGTGCACCACGACCTCGACGCGTTCGCCGCCGGTGCGGGCCTTGAGCTGGTCGGAGGTGCCCTTGGCGATGACCCGGCCGTGGTCGACCACCGCGATGTCGTGCGCGAGATGGTCGGCCTCCTCCAGATACTGCGTGGTCAGCAGCAGGGTCGTACCCCCGGAGACGAGTTGCTTGATGACCTCCCACAGCTGCTGGCGGTTGCGCGGGTCGAGACCGGTCGTCGGCTCGTCCATGAACATCACCGGCGGTGAGACCACGAGGGCCGCGGCGAGGTCGAGGCGGCGGCGCATACCGCCGGAGTAGGTCTTGGCGGGGCGGTCGGCGGCGTCGGCGAGGTTGAACTGCTCCAGCAGCTCCGCCGCGCGCGTCCGGGCCGCCTTCGCCCTCATCTGGTACAGCTGCCCGACCATCTGCAGGTTCTCCCGGCCGGTCAGGTATTCGTCGACCGCCGCGAACTGGCCGGACAGGCCGATGGAGCGGCGTACCGCGTCGGGATGCTTCAGCACGTCCACGCCCGCGACGACGGCCTTGCCGCTGTCGGGGCGCAGCAGTGTCGTCAGGCAGCGGACGGTGGTCGTCTTGCCGGCGCCGTTCGGCCCGAGCAGGCCGAGGACCGTGCCCTCGGGCACGTCGAGGTCGACGCCGTCCAGTGCCTTTACGTCGCCGAAGGTCTTCACCAAGCCTTCGGCATAGATGGCGCCTGGCATGTGTGTCTCCACGTCGTCGGGGATTCTTCGGAAAGGCTAGGTTTGCGCGCCCGATTCCGCCTTCCCTTTTCCTGCGGAGAGGCGTCCGACGGCAACACGAGACACCGTAACGCGATGTATCGCGTCTCTCAACAGGGTTCGGCCCGAAGGGACTCGAACGGGTGACGCCCTGGGGGCCCGGCCGGGAGTGACCGGCCTCAGTCGATGACGGTGTAACCGGCGTTGCGCAGGGCCTGGCCGACCTCGACGCAGTGCGCCGGCCCCTTCGTCTCGAGGTGCAGCTCCACCTCCGCCTCCGTGAGCCCGAGCCGGGGGTCGGTTCGTACGTGGCTCACGTCGAGGACGTTGGCGTCCACCACCGACAACACCCCGAGGAGCGTGGCGAGCGCACCCGGCCGGTCCGTCAGCCGCAACCGAACCGCCAGGTAGCGGCCCTGCGCGGCCATGCCGTGCCGCAGCACGCGCTGCATCAGCACCGGGTCGACGTTGCCGCCGGAAAGCACCGCGACGACCGGACCCTCGAAGGTGTCCGGCGCCGACAGCAGCGCCGCCACCGGGCTGGCCCCGGCCGGCTCCACGACCAGCTTGGCCCGCTCCAGGCACAGCAGCAGCGCGGCCGACAGCTGGTCCTCGCTGACCGTGCGCACCTCGTCGACCAGCTCGCTGATGATCCCGAACGGCACCACGCCCGGCCGCCCCACCTTGATGCCGTCGGCCATCGTCGCCGGGTTCTCCAGCGACACCGGGCGGCCGGCGGCGAGCGAGGGCGGGTAGCAGGCGGCTCCCTCCGCCTGGACCCCGACGATCCTGACGTCCGGCCGGAGCGCCTTCACCGCCACCGCGATGCCGGCCGCGAGTCCGCCGCCGCCGACGCCGACGACGATCGTGCGCACCTCCGGGCACTGCTCCAGGATCTCCAGGCCGACCGTGCCCTGCCCGGAGATGATGTCGGGGTGGTCGAAGGGGTGGATGAAGACCGCACCGGTCTCGGCCGCGTACTCCTCGGCGGCCGCCAGCGTCTCGTCGACCACCTGGCCGTGCAGGCGCACCTCGGCGCCGTACTCACGGGTCGCGCTGATCTTCGGCAGCGGGGCGCCGTTCGGCATGAAAACCGTGGCGTGCACGCCCAGCAGCGAGGAGGCCAGCGCCACGCCCTGCGCGTGGTTCCCGGCGCTCGCCGCCACCACACCGGCGGCCCGCTCCTCGGGCAGCAGCCCCGCGATGCGCACGTAGCCGCCGCGCAGCTTGAACGAGCCGGTCCGCTGGAGGTTCTCGCACTTGAGGTGCACGGGCGCGCCGACCAGCTGGGACAGATGCCGACTGCCCTCCATCGCCGTCACCCGTGCCACGCCCGAGAGCATCTTCTGCGCTCCGCGCACATCGTCGAGAGTGACGCAACGCAAGGAGTCAGCCGTGCCGTAGCTCATGACTCCAGCATCGCAGTTCACAGTCACGCACGACGGGTGTGACCAAGCTCCGAGACCGGTTTGCGCAGCGCCGGTACGGCCCGGCGCCGGGCCGCGTACCCTGTCCCCCATCCCAGCAGCCCTTCATGAAGCGAGCCTCCGGCCATGCCCACAACACCTGAAATGTCGATGGACATGACGACCGTCGGTGACACCGGTCTTCTCGACACACTCCAGCACGAGGTGGCGGTGTTCGCCCGCCGTGCCGAACAGACCCGGCTCGGCGGCGTCGGGCAGGTGCGCAACACGATGGACCGCGCGGCGTATCTGCTGCTCAACCGCCTCGACAAGGAAGGGCCGATGGGCGTCAAGGCGCTCGCCGCGAGCATGGGCATCGACTCCTCCACCGTCACCCGGCAGGTCGCCCCCCTGGTCGACACCGGGCTCGTCAAGCGCACCTCGCACCCGGAGGACGGGCGTGCGGTGGTGCTCCAGCTCTCCCCGCGCGGGGCCACCCGGCTGGAGGAGGTCCGCTCGTCCAGGCGGCAGCTCATGGCCGAACTGACGCACGACTGGGCGCCGGAGGAGCGCGAGGAGTTCTGCTCGCTCCTGACCCGCTTCAACCACGCGCTGTCCGCGCGGATGACGGTGCAGGGAGTCTCTCCGGCGGAGCAGTCGCCGGCCTCCTGAGGCCGCCCGCCGCCCCCTGCCGCCACCGGTGGGTTCCGGACTCTTGACCCCGGGCCGCCGCTGGCCTCATATGAGACCGGGTCCTGCGTCGTACGCGGTTCGCCTGTCCCGTACCGGACAGGGCCCCCTTCAGGGGGAGGCGTGGTGCGTGATCGGCAGGTGTCCCGCGGTGCCCGCCGGGCGCGCGAGTTCGAGGCGTTCGTCGCGGGGGCGGCAGGGCGCCTGCTGCACACTGCCACGCTGCTCACGGCGGAGGCGCCGGATGCCAACCCGCGCGCGCGGCGCCTGCTGACGCTGACACTCGCCCACACCTACGCCCGCTGGGACCGGCTGCTCGGCGAGGATCCGTACGACTGCGCACGCCAGTACCTGGCCACACGCTTCGCGCGCGCGACCTGGCACCAGTACGGCGCCGGCGCCCTGGGCCGCTCCCGGCGGCCGGACCCGCGCAACCCGCTCGCCGCGCTCGCGCCGCAGGAGCGGCTGATCCTCGTACTGCGGCTCTACGAGGGGGTCGCCGAGGAACAGGCGGCGGCCCTGCTCGGCCTGCCCACGGAGCGCGTGCGGACCATCTGCGACCGCGCGACGGCCACCCTGCTGCATCCGGCACGCCCATCCGCCTCGCGCGCGGTGAGCCCGAAGGCGGTGTCGTCTTGAGGGGGCGGGGGGTCTTGAGGCGGGGGGTGGTCGTGAGGGCGGCGGCCGTGTTGAGGCGGGGGGTGGTCGTGAGGCTGCCGGTCGTCTTGAGGCCGCGGGTCGTCTTGAGGCCGTCGGCTGTCTCGAGGCGGCGGGTGGTGCTGAGGCCCCCGGTCATCTTGAGGCCGCCAGTCGTCTCGAGGCCGCCAGTCGTCTCGAGGCCGAGGGTGGTCCTGAAGCCGCCGGTCGTCTTGAGGCGGCGGGTGGTCCTGAGGCCGCGGGTGGTCCTGAAGCCGCCGGTCGCCTTGAGGTTCCCGGTCGTCTTGAGGCTGCCGGTCGTCCTGAGGCCGCGGGTCCTCTTGACGCGGCAGTCCGGCATGAGGCCGCTGATCGCCCTGAGCGGGCACGTCGGCATGAGGCGGCACCGAGTTGTCGACAGCCCGTGGCAGACGGAGTGGCGGCATACCGAGCGGCGGCATGTGGAGCGGCCGCATGCGGCGTCGCGGGCACGGCGGGCGGCGCGATGTGCGCGGGCGACTGGTGGGCCGCGGTGAACCGGGCCGAGCGGGAGGCCGCCGTGCGGGGGATCATGGAGCGGGTACCGGCGCCGGTGCCGCCGGACGTGCTCACGGAGGCGATGCGCCGCGGCGAGCGCCTGCTGCGGCGCAGGCGGCTGGTCCGCCGTGTGCTGTGGCTGCTGGCCGCCGCCGCGGCCGCCGCGTTCGCCCTGTGGGCGGCGCAGGCGCACCCGTGGGTGGAGCCGCCCACGCAGACGACTCCACCGATCACCGGCTGGTGACGCGGGCTGCCTGCTAGCCGAGGGCCTGCTGCAGGTCCTCGAGCAGGTCGTCGACGTTCTCGATGCCCACCGACAGGCGCACCAGGTCGGCGGGGACCTCGAGGGCGGAACCGGCCGCGGAGGCGTGCGTCATCCGGCCGGGGTGCTCGATGAGGGACTCGACACCGCCGAGCGACTCGCCGAGGGTGAAGATCTTGGCGCGGTTGCACACCTCGACGGCGGCCTCCTCGCCGCCCTCGACCCGGAAGGACACCATGCCGCCGAAGGCCTTCATCTGCTTGGCGGCGACCTCGTGTCCGGGGTGCTCGGGCAGGCCCGGGTACAGGACGCTCGTCACGCGCGCGTGGCGGGTCAGCATGTCGGCGATCCTCGTGGCGTTCTCGCTGTGCCGGTCCATGCGCACCGCGAGGGTCTTGGTGCCGCGCAGCACCAGCCAGGAGTCGAAGGGGCCGGCGACCGCGCCCATCGCGTTCTGGTGGTAGGCCAGTTCCTCGCCCAGCGTCTGGTCGGAGACGATCAGCGCACCGCCGACCACGTCCGAGTGGCCGCCCATGTACTTGGTCAGGGAGTGCACGACGACGTCCGCGCCGAGCGACAGCGGCTGCTGGAGGTAGGGCGTGGCGAAGGTGTTGTCGACGACGAGCTTCGCGCCCGCGCCGTGGGCGACCTGAGCGACGGCGGCGATGTCGGTGATGCCGAGCAGCGGGTTGGAGGGGGTCTCCACCCAGACGGCCTTGGTCTTCGGGGTGATCGCGGACCGTACGGCGGCCGGGTCGCTGGTGTCGGCGACCGACCACTCCACGCCCCAGCGGGTGGCGACCTTGGCGAAGAGGCGGAAGGTGCCGCCGTAGGCGTCGTTCGGGATCACCACGTGGTCGCCGGGGGTGAGCAGCGTGCGCAGCAGGGTGTCCTCGGCCGCCAGACCGGACGCGAAGGCGAGGCCGCGGCGGCCGCCCTCCAGCGCGGCGAGGTTCTCCTCCAGGGCGGTCCGGGTGGGGTTGGCGCTGCGGCTGTACTCGTAGCCGCCCCGCAGCCCCCCGACGCCGTCCTGCTTGTAGGTCGAGACCTGGTAGATCGGCGGGACGACCGCGCCGGTGAGGGGATCCGCGGTGTTGCCCGCGTGGATCGCGAGAGTCTCGAAGTGCTGACTGATGTGCCTGTCGCTCATGTGCACCGAGCGTAGTGCGCCTGGCCGGATGCTGACGCCTGCTGTGCTCGGGCAGCACTGGCCGAAGGGTTTTCCCTAGGCCTCGTCGAGGCTTGGCCCCCCTCTTGACATGATCATGCTCGGAGTTTTCCACAGGTCCGCGGCGAGGTTGGCCAATTGTCGGCGACGTCTGGTTCGCTTGGGGCATGGCGATTCTCTGGCTGCTGATGGCACTGCTCCTGATGAGCTTCGCCCTGCTCGCGGTCATGCGGCGCAGGCGCGGACCGATCGAGCGGGTTTCCCCGGGTCACCCCGACGCCGCCGACCCGGCGGACTACGGCTTCGCGCGCCAGGAGGAGCTGGACGTGCGCATGCCCGGCCCGGACCAGGACCTGCTGGACGTCCTGGAGCTGGTGCAGCGCACCCGGGACTATCGGGCCGCCGCCCAGCTGCTGGCCGGCACCGATGCCGAGGACGAGCAGCGCTGGCAGCGGGTGCAGGCCTTCGCGGGAGCCGCCGCGCTGGAGTTGCAGCAGCGGCCCGGCGGGGTGCACGAGACGCCGGGCGGCCAGTGGCTGCGGGTGTGGCGGGCCGAGCAGCCCAAGGACGCGGGGGGCGCCGCCGTCCACGCGGAGTTCCTGGTGCAGCAGGCCTGGCGTACGTCGACACCGGGCACGGACGACTTCCGGATCATCATGGAGGAGGCCCGGGACGCCTGCGCACAGGCGGCGCTGCTGGCCCCCGGCGACCCGGTGCCGTACATCATCGAGCTGTCCATCGCCCGTGGACTCGCCTATCCGCAGACCGAGTTCGAGCAGCTGTGGATGAAGATCCTCGACCGCGCCCCGCACCACATGGGCGCGCATCTGGCCGCGCTGCACTACTGGTGCGAGAAGTGGCACGGCTCGCGCGAGCAGGCGTACTCCTTCGCCGAGGCAGCGGCGGCCCGCGCCCCGCAGGGCTCGCTGCTCGCCGCGCTGCCGCTCTTCGCGGTCTTCGAGCACCTCCCGGAGGTGAACCTGGTCTCGGGCCTGTACCGGAGCGAGGTGGTCACCAAGGCGATGCACGGCGCGCTGCACGCGGTGCACGCGGCCCGCCCCGACGACCCGACGCTCGCGCACGTCCGCCACCTGCTGATCTTCTTCCTGGTCCGCGCCGAGCGCTGGGCCGAGGCCATGCACCAGCTGATACACGTCGACGGTCACGTGGGCGCGCTGCCCTGGACGCTGTCCGCCGATCCGGCCGCCGAGTTCGCCGTCTACCGCGCGCTGGCCGTGGCCGGCTACGAGGCCAACGGCGGCAGCCCGGCAAACCTGCCCGGCTGACCGGCCACCCCGGCCACCCGGCCCCTTCCCACCGCTTCCCGCCCCTTCCCACCGCTTCCCGGCGCCCCATGCCCCCCAACGGCCCCCGCCGGTATCGACATTGCCCTCCTGACCTGCGGTAGGGCATACTCCGGCATCCCCCCACACCGCGCCACACGCACCGCACGCACCGGTCGGCCACCGGCCCCGTGCCCCGCCCAGTCCTGCCCGGCCCTTCTCTTGTCCTGTCTCACGTCCAGTTTCATGTGCTGTTCTCGAGGTCCTGTGGGGGGATCTGCCCGATGGGCGCAACTCTGCGCGCGCTGCGTGCTCTCGTGCTGCTGCTCGGCTTCTATCTGCTGAGCCTCGTCCTGCTCGCGGCGCTGATCGGTCTCGACGTCGCCGTGTTCTCCTCGGGGCACGGCCCGATCGCCGCGAAGATCACGTTCGTCTCGGTACTGCTGGCCATCCCCGTCGTACGCGGCATGTTCATGCTCCGCACACCGAGGGGTGAGGACGGCCCCGGAGTGCCCGTCACCGAGACCGACGAGCCCCGGCTGTGGGCCCTGGTCCGGGAACTGGCGGCGGCGGCCGGCACCCGCGCCCCCGACCGGATCGTGCTCACCGGCGAGGTCAACGCGGCCGTCAGCGAGGAGCCGCGACTGCTCGGCCTGCTCCCCGGCCCGCGCCGCCTCTCCCTCGGCGTCCCCCTGCTGACCGGCCTGACCGAGGCACAGCTGAGGGCCGTACTCGCCCACGAGTACGGGCACTTCACCGGCGGCGACACGCGGCTGTCCGCGCTCGTCGTGCGCGGACGCGTGCAGATCGGCAGGGTCATCGGCCAGTTCCACGCCAGGGCGAACGCCAAGGTGGCCACCGACCGGGCCCGCCAGGAGGAGGCCGCGGCCAAACGGGTCGCCAAGGGCAAGAAGGCCAAGGAGATCGACACGTCCGGTGTCGGGGCGACGTACCGGATGATGGCGGCGATCTACACCGCGTACGGCAAGCTGTACCTGCGCGCCTCGCTCTCCACGGCGCGCGGCCAGGAGTACGCCGCCGACCTGTCAGCCGCCCGGATCGCCGGACGGGACGCGACCGCCTCCGCACTGCGCGAGATCCCGGTCCTGGCCTCTTGCCACGACTTCTACCTCGACTCCTACGCGACCCTGGGCCTGTCCGCCCGGCTGCTGCCGCCGCGCGGCGAGTTCTTCGGCGGCTTCGACCGGCTGCTGGCGGCCCGTGAACCGGAACTGGTGAAGCTCCGTGCGGAGCTGCCGGAGGAGCCGGCCTCGCCGTACGACTCCCACCCGCCGATGGCCGAGCGCGTGCGCCGGATCGAGGCGCTGCCCGCCGACGGGCGCACCGACGAGTCCAAGGGCGCGGCGCTGGTCCTGCTCACCGATCCGGAGCGGACGCTGGCCGTGCTGGAGGACGCCGTCCTGGCCGACGAAGTACTCGCCTTCCCGCGTGCCGCCGGGTGGGAGGAGCTGCTGGACGCCTCGATGGCCGCGGGCCTGTCCGCCGCGCACACCCCGCTGCACCGCGCGCTGGCCGCCTACACCGGGCAGCCGCCGACGCTGCCGGCGCTGCTCGACGTCATCGACGACGGCCGGCTGTGGCGGCTGGCGGAGCAGCTGCCCCTGTCGGAGGAGGCGGCGGCCGCGAAGGGCAGGGCCTTCCGCGAGTTCGTACGGCCGGTGCTGCGCAGATCGCTGCGGACCATGGTGCTGGCCGAGTTCAGCGCCCGTTCGCTGCTGCACTGGGAGTTCTCCTGGTCCCGGCCGGCCGTCGTGCGGCTGCCCGGCTGGGGCTCGCAGACCACGCCGGACGACGGCCCCGAGGCCGCCCTGGACGCGGCGATGGACGCGGCACTCGCCGACCACCCCGAGACCGCGGCCCTGCGGGCCCAGTTGCCCCCGGCGACCCAGTACGCCTGACCGGCGCTCCTCCCCTGCCCGCCGACCGACCAGCCGCCCGCCCTCCCCGCCCACCCCGGCCGCCACCCTCACTCATCGCGGCCACCCACCCTCGCTCATCCCGGCCGCCGCCCGCCCCTTCCCCCGGCCGCCCCCGACGAACGGACCGACCCCCGATGACCGTCCTCCTCTGGATCCTGGCCGTCCTGGCCGTGCCCACGCTGATCTTCGTGCTGTGGCTGGCCGGGGTGTTCCTCAAGGAGTTCTTCTCCCCGAGCCCCGACGACGACGCGGTGGCGGCAGAGGCGGCCGAGAAGCTCGGCCTGCTGCCCGCCGAGCGCCAGAACACCGACTACGCGGCGCCCCTGCCGGCGGACTGGGCCGCAGCGGTCACCGCCGTGCGGGGCGGCGACTGGAAGCCCGCCGCGGCGCTGCTCGGGTCCATCGGCCGGGACTGGGAGCGCCGGTCGGCGGTCGCCTATCTGCTGGCCGAACGCGCGGCGGAGGAGGACGAGTGGCTGCTGGCCTGGGAGGCGGCACGGCCCGACGACCCGGACGCGGCGGTGGTCCGGGCGCGCAGCACGGTGATCCTGGCCTGGCAGCTGCGGGGCGCCCAGCAGGCCGAGCACACGACACGGGAGCAGTTCGCGGGCTTCCACCGCACGCTGGCGTCGGCCCGCAAGGAGATCGAGCGGGCGGCGGCGCTGAACCCCGACGACCCGACCCCCTACATAGCGGAGATCTGGGTGGCGCTCGGGCTCGGTCACCCGAACGCCGAGATGGACAAGCTGTGGGCGGAGATCACCAGCCGGGCTCCGCACCATTACGAGGCGCATTTCTCGGCGCTGCAGTACTGGTGCGCGAAGTGGCGGGGCTCCGAACGGCTGGCGTTCGAGTTCGCCGAGCGGGCGGCGGCCGAGGCGCCGCTGGGCAGCCTGCTGACGGCGCTGCCGCTCATCGCGCACTTCGAGCACGACGACTCCGAGGACACGGCGGCCGACAACACTCCGGAGATGCTGGCCCGGGTCGAGGCGGCCCTGGCGGACACGACGGCGGCCGACCCGAGGCACCCGCGGTTGCCGGAACTGCGCCACCTGCTGGCGTTCTACCTCCATCTGCAGGACCGCAACGAGGCGGCGCTGGAGCAGTTCAAGCTGGTCGACGGCCATGTGGACGCTCTTCCGTGGCGCTACCGGGGCAAGGGGATGGCCGCGTACTACTGCCAGGTCCGCGACACGGTGGCCCACATGGTGACGTCGCAGGCCTGACCGGAATTCGACTGCCCCGCCCGGGCGTTGTGGAGGGTGCCGGCCCCATGAGGCCGGCATCCGCCCCCGACCGACAGTGAGGGACCCATGCTCTTCGGCCGCTCTCCCCGGCTGCCCACTCCCGAGCAGGCGCTCAAGGGCCGCGACGCACCCGCCTTCGAGGTCCCCGAGCGCCACACCGTCCTGGGCACCCCCCTGCTCGGCCCCTATCCCGAGGGCCTGGAGGTCGCCGACTTCGGCCTGGGCTGCTTCTGGGGCGCGGAACGCACGTTCTGGCGACTGCCGGCGGGCGTGTACACGACCCTGGTCGGCTACCAGGGCGGCTACACGGAGAACCCCACGTACGAGGAGGTCTGCTCGGGCCTGACCGGCCACACGGAGGCCGTCCGCGTGGTCTACGACCCGAAGGTGATCTCCTACGACCGCCTGCTGAAGACGTTCTGGGAGTCCCACGACCCGACCCAGGGCTTCCGCCAGGGCAACGACGTGGGCACCCAGTACCGCTCGGCGATCCACACCCACACCCCGGAGCAGGCGGCCACGGCCGAGGCCTCCCGCGCCTCGTACCAGAAGGCCCTGACCTACACCGGTCACGGCACGATCACCACGGAGATCCTCCCGGCCGCCGGCCGCCCCTTCTACCCGGCCGAGGCGTACCACCAGCAGTACCTCGACAAGAACCCGGCGGGCTACTGCGGCCTGGGCGGCACCGGGGTCTCCTGCCCGGTCGGCGTCGCCAGGGCCGAGGGCTGAGGTCGCCGGGTGGGCTTCAGAACCTACGCGCGCCGGGTGCGCGACGAGCGGTTGCCACTCGCCCGACGGCACACCGCCCTCAGGTGTGCCGTCGGGCACTACGGACCGCTCGGCTTCAACGCGACCTGGGCCTACCTCGCCGCGACGGCACGCCCGTCCCCTGATCTCCGCAGGGACCCGGCGGCCCTGCTGCGCGCGCTGGAGACTCTGGAGGCCAGCCGAGCGGTCCGGCTCGACGAGGTCGACGCCTTCGCCGCGCGACGGCACGCGGAGAAGGCGGCCGGCCGGCGAACCCCCCGCCGCATCGACACGACGCGGCCGGCAGGACCTCGCTGGCCCAGCGAAACGGCACCCTCTCGCCTGGGACTCGTCGCCGCCGTCGCGAACCGCCATACGGCGTTCCGCCGCCTCCCCTTCCCGGACGAGAGCCTGTACCGCGACAGCCAGGCACAGCGACTGACCGACCTGCACGCCCGCCTCGACAACTGCGCCACCGCTTACCTCACGGCCCTCGGCCGCGTGGACGCCCCGACGCGGGACGCCCTGGCCGAGGTGATCCGCGACATCGAGCGCCTCGTCCGTCCGGGCTGGGCGCCCCTCAACGGTGATCTGCTCCTGTGGCTGCGCTTCGCCGGCCTCGTCGCGTACGCCGCGGCGGCCCCGCCCGGCCATGGAGCACCGCCACCGGCAGTGGCTTCCAACGGGTGAATCCGGCCGTTCGGTACGTGGCGGACGCTGCGACACCGGGAAACCCATTCGGCATACCGGACAACCGACGGGCAGGGAGCGCCCCCATGCCGAAGTTCCTCATCCAGGCCACCTACACGCCCGAGGGCACGAAGGGCCTGATCAGCGAAGGCGCGAGTGGCCGTCGCGCCGCCGTCGACCAGGTCGTCACCGGCCTCGGCGGGACGGTCGAGGCCATGTACTTCGCCTTCGGGGAGGACGACATCGTGCTCATCGTCGACTTCCCCGACCCGGTCTCCATGGCCGCCGTCAGCCTCACCGTCAAGGCCAGCGGTGCCCTGCACACCCGGGCCACTCCCCTCCTCACGCTGCAGGACATCGACGAGGCGGCCCGCCGGCAGGTGGCCTTCCGCGCCCCCGGACAGTAGGCCGGGAGCGGGCGTCCGGGCCGCCCGCACGCCACCTCGCCCGCGTGTCCCCCAAGTCACCGCGGCCACACGGAGACGAGCCTCCCCCACACCACCATCCGATACCGCGAGGTGAATTCAGGGGTGCAGGTGGTCAGGGTGAGGTAGTAGCCCGGCTCGTCGTACCCGTGGCCGGGCCGGGCGAGGGAGCGCGGGACGGGCCGCAGGACGCCCGAGTCCGTCGCCGAGGTCTGCGGCAGCACCTTGTCGACGTCGTACGTGTACGTCGCCGACCGCGTCTCCACCTCGATGTCGTCCCCCGGCCGCAGCCGAGGCAGGTACCGGAAGGGCTCCCCGTGCGTGTTCCGATGCCCCGCGAGCGCGAAGTTCCCGGCCTGGCCCGGCTGCTGAGTGCCGCGGTAATGCCCCACGTACCCCTTGTTGAGTACGTCCGCCTTGCTCACGCCCTCGGCGACGGGGACACGGAGGTCCAGCCGGGGGATGGTGAGCACGGCGTACGCCTGGGACCGCCGGGGCAGCGCCGCGAGGGTGTACGACCGCCGGTGCGACGGTGCTCCTGGGGTGGCCGCGGGAGCGGGGGCCGTACTCGAACCGGCGCCGGTATCCGCGCCGGTGTCCGTATCCGCGTCCGGGTCGACGCCGGTGCCGCTGTCGGCGGGGCCGCTGCCCCACTCCCGCTCCAGGACCTCCACCTTCCGTTCGGCCCCGCGCCGCGCCTCCCGGTTGGTCCACCACAGCTGGTGCACGACCAGCAGCATGAGCAGCACTCCCAGGGTGACGAGTGCCTCGCCCCCGCTCCACAGCGCCCGCCGTCGCCGTGCACGTCTGCGCCGGTCGCCGTGCCCCACGACCCGTACGCCCGACGAAGCCCGCATCCGCACCCACCTCCACCGGAGCCGGACGCAAGATAGGCGCACTGCCCTCAACTGACCATAGCCACAAGGGTTCGACGAGTCCGCCCGGCTTCCTCAACGGGTTAGAGAAAGGACTGTCACAACCCTCGACAACCCCATCCGCCACCCCCGATGCTTCCTGCTGTCGACATGCCGGGGGGGAACCGAGCCGGCACCGCTCCAGGGACGCGGTGCCGAAGCCTGAGTCGCACGGAGAGGCAGAGAAGCCATGATCCGACGCAGAACCCTGCTCGCCGCCGCGGGTGGCGGCCTTCTCGGCAGCGCCCTGGCCACGGGCACCGCCCGAGCCGACGCCACGATCGCCGTCAACCCGTCGGCCGACTACGGCACTTGGGAGGGCTGGGGCACGTCCCTGGCCTGGTGGGCGAACGTCTTCGGCGGGCGGGACGACTTCGCCGACATCTTCTTCACCACGAAGACGACGACGTACAGCGGTACACCACTACCCGGCCTGGGCCTGAACATCGCCCGCTACAACCTGGGCGCGTGCAGCTGGAACAGCGTGAACGGCGAGACGATGGCCGTCTCCCCCGACATCCCCGCGTTCAAGCAGATCGAGGGCTACTGGCAGGACTGGACGAACGAGGACCCGGCCTCCTCGTCCTGGAAATGGACGGCGGACGCGACCCAGCGCGCGATGCTCCTGAAGGCGAGCCGGCGCGGCGCGACCACGGAACTGTTCGCCAACTCCCCGATGTGGTGGATGTGCCTCAACCACAACCCCTCCGGAGCGGTCGCCGGCGGCAACAACCTCCAGCCCTGGAACCACCGCCAGCACGCCTCCCACCTCGCCTCGGTCGCGCTGTACGCGAAACAGAACTGGGGCGTGGACTTCGCGACGGTGGAGGCGTTCAACGAGCCTTCCTCGTCCTGGTGGACGGCGACGGGCACCCAGGAGGGCTGCCACATCGACGCGAGCGTCCAGTCGGCCGTACTCCCGTACCTGCGCGGCGAGTTGGACAAGCGCGGCCTGACCGGCACGAAGATCTCCGCCTCGGACGAAACGAGCTACGACCTGGCCCGCACCACCTGGAACTCCTTCTCCCCGACGACCAAGGGCTACGTCGACCGGGTCAACGTCCACGGCTACCAGGGCGCCGGCGGCCGTCGCGACCTCCTGTACACGGACGTGGTGACGACGTCCGGCAAGGCCCTGTGGAACTCGGAGACCGGCGACAGCGACGCCACGGGCCTGACCCTGGCCAGCAACCTCCTCTACGACTTCCGCTGGCTGCATCCCACGGCGTGGGCCTACTGGCAGGTGATGGACCCGAGCGCGGGCTGGGCCACGATCGCGTACGACCCGGCCACTCTCCACCCGGGAGCAGTCCAGACCAAGTACTACGTAATGGCACAATTCACCCGTCATATCCGCCCCGGCATGACGATCCTGGACACCGGCGTGAGCTATGCGGTGGCAGCACTGGACAGAACGGCGAAACGCCTGGTGCTGGTCGCCGCGAACACGGCCACCTCCCCCCAGACCCTGACCTTCGACCTCTCCCGCTTCCCCTCCGTGACCGGCGGCCCGGGCGGCCTGGTCCCCCGCTGGAACACGGTCACGGCAGGCGGCCCGGAGCGCTACACCCCCCACACGGACACGTACCTCTCCGGGAAGTCCCTGTCGGTGCCCTTCGCCCCCAAGTCGGTCCAGACGCTGCAGGTGGACGGTGTGACGCTGTAGGCGATCACACCGGGAAGCAGATGACCAGCGCTTACTCCCTCCTGTCAGCGCTCGGCAGTACGGTGTCCCCCATGCGCCCCGACACGCCTGCCGAGAACGTCGACCACACCGCCGAAGCGGCACGCCTGGAGCGGACCGCCGGACTGTATCCCGAGGACGCCGAGGCCCTGCTCCTGCGCGCAGCGGCCCACCTGGAACTGTCCGGCGACCGCCCCGCGGCCACCGCGCTCTACGACCGTCTGCTGTCGTCCGCCGAGCGACTGGACAACCCTCCCCTGATCCGCGCCCTGAAGGCGTCGAACCTGTGGGAGTACGGCCACGAGGCGGAGGCACGGGCGATCATCGAGGGCATCCGCACGTCCGCCCCGCGGGACCCGGCCCCTTGGGTGATCGTGGCCGAGGCCCTGGAGGCCCACGACGAACTGGAGGCGGCGGCGGAGACGTTCACGGAAGCGGCGCGCCTGCTGCTGAGAGACGGGACGGAACCCCTTCCCGCCACCCACCCTCTCCTCTACGGCCGCCACCGCGTCCGCCGCATGCAGGGCCTCCCGCACGACGACTGGGACACCCTGGCCGACACCCTCCACGCGGCCACGTCCGTGTCGGCGTCCTCGGTCTCCCTGGACGACCTCCACGACCCGAAACGCGTGTGGTCCCTGGGCTCGGAGAACCCGGCGGAACTCGAGGCGGAGATCACCCGCCTCCGAGCCGAACTGGGCGCGTACCGGGAGGCCCTCTCCCGCCCCTTCCCCGTCGCCGTCCTCCACTGGCCGGCCCCCGAACTGGCGGAACTGGTGTCGGCGTACCCGGCCCTGTCCACGGAGTACCCCTCCCACGAGGAACACCTGGCGACCATAGAGTCCTCCCTCCGCGAACTCTCCTCCTCCGGCACCCCCAACCTCGGCATCGTCACCGGCACCGTCCCGTCCTACGAGGCCTTCGCCGCCTCGGAGGGCACGCCACCGGCAGACGCGACCCTCCTCCCCCAGTACGCGACGACCCTGGCGGCCCGGGGACGCGCGGTGGCTTGGCCGCCGCAGCGGGGGGTGGAGTGCTGGTGTGAGTCCGGTACGGAATATGGCGGGTGCCACGGGAGCGCCTGACGGGTCACCCCGGAGCCTCACGCTCGCACATTTCAACCCTGCCCAGCCGGACAGTTACCAGCTGGGTTCTTGACGCTTCCCGACTCCCTGCGAAGGGCGTGCCCACGCACATTGGCCTCGGGCTGTCCTGCGCGGGGCCATCCATAGCGTCTGATCCCTTGGTGCCACCGTCGAACGTCGGTGGCTGCTGCTAGAACAGATCTCAGACGGCGCGCGAATGATCGTGCCCGAGGTCCATGAGGGGTTAGGGGGCGGGGGCGGTCATGACGGAACCTGAGGGCTTGTCGAAGCCGGTCGCGGGTGCCTACGAGAAGTTGATCACCCGCGAAGTGCGCGATGAGATCGTCCGCTTCGAGGCCGCCGGCTGGAAGGCTATCGACTCGGAGGTCAGTCAGGAGTCCGCTCCTCATGTGCTTGCTCACTATGTCGGTGAGGTGCTTCGGAGAAAGCTGAGCCGGCTTTCAGCGGATGATCGGGTCACGGTCACAAATCGCGTGCTCCAAGCACTGGCCGTCCACGCACCTGACATGAGTGAGCCTGAACCAGTCAGCACTCTCGTCGAAGGTCCGCGGCAACTTCTGGCACTGGCACAACCGGAGGCTCCGGGTGCATACGCCCTACGCCCCCTCACCCCCCTGTCCGAGACCTCCCTCATCACCAACTCCCCTGACGACGTCAGTCTCGGTGCCGAACTCAGGGCGGAACTTGCCACCGCTGACCGCATAGACCTGCTCTGCGCATTCGTCAAGTGGTACGGCATCCGGGTCCTGGAGGACTCCTTGCGCGCCGCGCACGAGCGAGGGGTTCAGATCCGTGTCATCACGACGACCTACATAGGGGCCACCGACCGCCACGCGCTGGACCGCCTCGTCCGTGACTTCGGCGCACAGGTGAAGGTCAACTACGAGATTCGTTCCACTCGGCTGCACGCGAAGGCCTGGCTCTTCAGGCGGAACACTGGTTTCGACACGGCGTATGTCGGCAGCTCCAACCTTTCAAAGGCCGCCCTCCTTGACGGCCTGGAGTGGAACGTGCGGCTCTCGTCCGTCGCCACACCAGCTGTGCTGGACAAGTTCGAGGCGACGTTCGACGCGTACTGGAATGACTCAGCCTTCGAGAACTACGACCCCGATCAGCATGGCGAGCGTCTCGATGCTGCCTTGGCTCAGGCGAACGGTGGTACCTCCACCACCGACCTGAAGATCAACCTCTCCGGCCTGGAGGTTCGACCCTTCCCATACCAGCAGGACATGCTCGAACGACTCCGTGTGGAACGCGAGATCCGTGGGCGTGACCACAACCTGCTTGTGGCGGCAACAGGGACCGGAAAGACCGTCATGGCGGCCCTGGACTACCGAAACCTCAGCAAGCAGCTGGGAAGCAGTCGTCCGAGACTGCTGTTCGTCGCCCACCGCAAGGAAATCCTGAAGCAATCGCTGCGCACTTACCAGGAGGTGCTCAACGACGCCGACTTTGGAGAGCTACTCTATGGCGGTGAGGACCCGAGGGCCTGGAGTCACGTCTTCGCCAGCGTCCAGTCACTGAACCTGCCGCGGCTGGAACAACTGGCCCCGGATCACTTCGACATCATCGTCATAGACGAGTTCCATCACGCTACGGCCACGACCTACCGCCGGGTCATAGACCACTTCAAGCCGAAACAGCTCCTTGGACTGACCGCCACTCCTGAGCGCATGGATGGCCTCAATGTGCAGGATGAGTTCTTCGACGGACGGATCGCCGCCGAGATGCGGCTATGGGAAGCCCTAGAGAACGATCTGCTGTGTCCTTTCCATTACTTCGGGGTTCCCGACGGCAGCGACCTTACGAACCTCGCCTGGCAGAAGGGGACTTATGCGCCCCAGGACCTCGACAACCTCTACACAGGCAACCAGGCCCGAGCACGCATCGTTCTCAAGCAGATACGCGACAAGATCTCTCACCCAGGAGCCATGCGCGCCCTGGGCTTCTGCGTGACCCAAGCACATGCGCACTTCATGGCCGATTTCTTCCGTAAGGCCGGCTTCCAGGCAGTCGCCCTGGACAGCGGCTCTCCTGCCGTTGTCCGGTCCCAGGCACTCTCTGACCTGCGTGAGGGCAGGATCCAGGTGATCTTCTCCGTGGACCTCTTCAACGAGGGCCTCGACGTCCCAGACGTCGACACGCTACTCCTGCTGCGCCCCACCAACAGCGCCACCGTCTTCCTCCAGCAACTGGGGCGGGGACTTCGCCGAACCGAGACGAAGCCGGTGCTCACTGTTCTTGACTTCATCGGACAGCATCGAGCTGAGTTCCGCTTCGAAGAGCAGTTCCGCGCCCTGACCAATCTCTCCAGGAACCGGCTTGTCGATCACATGGACCGCGATTTCCCGGTCCTTCCCTCTGGCTGCCAGATCATCTTGGAGGGAAAGGCCAAGGAACTCGTCCTCAACAACATTCGCACTCAACTGAACGCGAACGTGAGGACTCTGGTCAGCGAGGCTAAGGCCTACGACACCCCGCTCATCGCAGACTACCTGCGCGAGAGCCGGCGAGAGATCAAGGAGTTGTACAAGAGCGACAACTCGTGGACAACCGTCCTCCGCAGGGCCGGCTTCCTCAAGGACCCGGTTCCCACCGGAGAACCGGCCCTCCTCAAGCGGGTACACGCCTTCCTCCATGTCGACGACACCGATCGCGCGAACGCGTACCTCCGTCTGCTCGACGATGACGCGCCGCCCTATGAAGCCCTGGTGGCGTCCGACCAGTTGTATGCCCGCATGCTCTTCTTCAACCTGTGGGACAACGCGGGAGGCTTCGCGAGCTACCAGGAAGGTCTTGAGTCACTGCGAACGCAACGCGCCGTCCGCAATGAGCTACGGCAGGTGTTGTCGCACGCCATCGACCAGGCAGACCACTTCCCGATTTCGTTGACGGGAAGCCACGGCGCCATCCCTTTGAAGATCCACTGCTCCTACAACCGCTCCGAAATTCTGGCAGCCCTCGGCGTTGCCCGCTTTGGCGGACAGATGCCTAGGACCTTCGCGCAAGGCGTTCAGTGGGTCGACGATATCCAAACGGACGCGCTCCTGATCACCCTTGAGAAGAACGAGAAGGACTTTTCACCATCGGTGCGATTCAAAGACTACGCCCTGAGTCCGACGCTCATTCACTGGGAGTCGCAGAACTCGACCGCCGCGAACTCTCCCACGGGTCTTCGCTACCAGCAGAGGTCACAACGGGGCAGCCAGGTGCTACTGTTCATGCGCCGCTATAAAAATAGCGATATCGGCAAATCACAGCCGTGGATGCTCTTGGGCCCTGCTACCTACATGGAGCACACCGGCAGCAAACCGATGGCCATCACCTGGCAGTTGCACCACGAACTGCCTGCTGACGTGTGGACATATGCGGCCATCAGCCCTAGCTAGTCGAGAGCGCCAGGTCGGCCTCGCGTATGGCCGACCTGGCTAATCAATAAGCAGATGAGACAACGAAGTGACAGTGGCTGATGACTTTCGCCAACAGTTTTCAGCACACAGGAAAGTAAAGTGGGTCGGGTATGAAGGCGACGGTCACGGCGGTCAGCAGTAACGGGGAGTACTCCTTCACCAAGCCCACCCGGGAGTGCATCACCCTGCTGGCCGGGCTCGGGGTGGAGGGGGACGTGCATGCCGGGGTGACCGTCAAGCATCGGTTTCGGGTGAGGCAGGATCCGACTCAGCCGAATCTGCGGCAGGTGCACCTCATTCATGAGGAGCTGTTCGAGGAGGTCGCGGGTGCCGGGTTCCGGGTGGGGCCCGGGGAACTCGGCGAGAACATCACCACCCGCGGGATCGATCTGCTCGGGCTGCCCACGGGGGCACGACTGCGGATCGGGGACGAGGCCGTCGTAGAGGTGACCGGGCTGCGCAATCCCTGCGCGCAGATCGACGACTTTCGGCAGGGGTTGCTGAAGCAGGTCGTGGGGCGCGGTGAAGACGGTCGTGTCAGCTACAGGAGCGGGGTCATGAGTGTGGTTCTGGTGGGGGGTGTGGTGCGGCCCGGCGATGTGATCCGGGTCGAGCTTCCCGCGGGGCCTCATCGGGCCCTCGAGCGCGTCTGAGAGTGAGCGTCCCAAGGAGGGAACGGTCGTGGGTGCGCTCGTCTACTTCGAGAAGGAGGCCGAACAGCCGGGAGGCGTTCTCTACTCCTTCGGTCCGGACCCGGCTCAGATGCGGCGCCGGCTCCGGCTGGACACGGTGACCCGGTCCGCGGAGCCGGTCGACGGTGCCGTCGACCACCTGTTCCTCAAAGCCTCCCGGAAGATCAACTCCCTGTACGAGGCGCGGGGTAGCTGGCCGGAGCGCGGCATGAGTGCCAGTTGACCGCGCGCCGCAGGGCGTTGTGCGGCGCGCGGTGCCATGGGGGGCGCAGTGCTCGGGCGTCGGTTCTAGGCCGCCGGTGCCAGGTCCGCGCGGCCGAACAGGAGGGCGTAGCCCGGCGGGAGTTGGCCCAGGATGCGGGTCGTCAGCGGCTCGCCGAGCTGTTCCGACAGCACGCCCAGGACCGAGCCGACGTCCCAGCGGGCCGTCGCGGGGGTCGCGCCCTCGACGCGTGTCGCCACCGACTCGACGAACTCGCGCGCCGTCAGGGGGTGGGTCGCCGGGATCTGCGACGCGATCACCCCGCCCGCCTCTCGCGGCAGGGCCTGTGCGAGGGCCACCCGTTCCTCGCCGATCACATGGCCGCCCAGGGCCGAGAGGACGATGCGGGTGACGCGTTCCGCCTCCGCCCTCGTCGTGTACTGCCCCGCCTCGCGTACCGCTTCCGTGAGCTCCAGCCAGCCGGCGTCCTCGGCCACGTCAGGGGCGGCAGGACACGGCGACGGGGACAGGGGTGGGGACACGGACAGGGCGGGAACGGTCGCTCTCGGCTCTGGGGTCGTCACGGTCATCGCGCTTGCTCCTCCTCCGGACACATCGGGACACCGGAAGCCCGATACCCCGTAATGCAGCTGCCATGAGGTGGAGTTCGGCCAACGTGCGGCATGTGGCTCCTGCGGCATCCGCTGCCCCGGAGCCACTGGACAGCCGCCGGGAACTTGACAAGCCTCGACTCAGGTTGGCTTTGCGCCCATATCTGCGCGTTAGCCTCTGACCAGACCTCGGGGCTGGTACGGGACACACAGGAGGCAGTCATGGCCAGGGTTCCCAGCGCGGTCGTCGCCGCGACCGGGCTCGTCGGTGGTTACGGCGTCGCCCGCTGGACGAAGAAGCGGCAGCTCGGCGGGGTCGTCCTGGCCGTCGCCGGGGCCGCCGCGGCGCAGCAGTGGCGCACGCAGGCGGGCGGTAAGGCCGCGGGCGCGCTGACCGCCGCCTACGTCGCCGCGTTCGCCGGGTCCCATCCGCTGGCGAAGAAGGTCGGCGCCTGGCCGTCCGTCCTCGGCGTCGCCGGAGCCGTCGCCCTGGCCTCCTGGGCCGTCGCCGACCGGCACGCCTGACCCGGCGGCCCGCTCTCCGTCTTCGCCCGCACGCGAGAGCTGACCGGGTCCACCGTCTGCGCCGCCGGCCGCGCCCACTCCCCTACGCCGCCTTCTCCCCGGCCCGGAACGCCCTCCGGTAGGCCTGTGGGCTGGTACCGACCACTCTCCGGAAGCGCTCCCGGAAGGCCGTGGGCGAGCCGAAACCGGCCTGTACGGCGATGCGCTCGACCGGGTGGGAGGTGGTCTCCAGCAGGTACTGGGCCCGCCGCACCCGTGCCCGGTGCAGCCACTGCAGCGGTGTCGTACCCGTCTGCTCGCGGAAGCGGCGGTTGAGGGTGCGGGTGCTCATGCCCGCCCGGGCCGCGATCTCGTCCAGCGTCAGATCGCGGTCGCAGTGGTCCTCCAGCCAGTGCAGCACGGGTTCCAGGGTGGCGCCGGCCGGGGCCGGGGGCAGGTCGTGGACGATGAACTGGGCCTGCCCGCCCTCCCGTTCCAGCGGCATCACCGACATCCGGGCGGCGTGCGCGGCGACCGCCGAGCCGAAGTCCTTGCGGATCATGTGCAGGCACATGTCCATCGCCGCGGCGGCGCCCGCCGAGGTGAGGAACTGGCCGTTGTCGACGTAGAGGACGTTCGGGTCGACGGTCACCTTCGGGTGGCGCTCGGCCAGGTCCGGGGCCGCGATCCAGTGGGTCGTCGCGCGCAGGCCGTCCAGCAGGCCCGTCGCCGCGAAGAGGAACGCGCCGACGCAGATCGAGGCGATGCGCGTGCCGTTCGCCGCCGCCGCGCGCAGGGCCTCCGCGACACCGGGCGGCAACACCCGCGGCGGTTCCGCGACCCCCGGCAGGATGATCGTGTCGGCCTCGGCGAGCGCGTCGAGGCCGTAGGGCGCCCGTACCGTGAAGGCGCCCGCGCTCACCTCCTCCCGCACCGAACACACCCGCACCCGGTACGGCACCCGGCCGTCGGGCAGCCGCGCCCAGCCGAAGGTGTCGATGGGGGCGGAGAGGTCGAACGGGACGACCCCGTCCAGCGCCAGTACGGCCACGGTGTGCATGGCGGGATCGTAGGCCTTCGACGGATGCTCGCCGGCGGCCACCCCTCGGGGAAGCGGCAGCTCACACCGCTTGAGAGCCGGCTGGCGAGAATCCGTTGAACCCTGGCACTCCCGCCACTTCTGCGCGATCTCCCCGCCCCCTACCGTCACCGCCGTGACCAAGTTCCTCCTCGCCGTCCACGTCATCGCCGCGATCGTCGCCGTCGGGCCCGTCACCGTCGCCGCGAGCATGTTCCCGCCCGTCGCGCGCCGGGCCCTCGCCGCGCCCGGCGAACCCGACCACCGGGACGACCCCGGCGACTCCGGGACGCTCCAGTTGCTGCACCGGATCTGCCGGGTGTACGCCGTCGTCGGCGTCGTCGTCCCGGTCTTCGGGTTCGCCACCGCGAGCCGGATGGGCGTGCTCGGCAGCGCCTGGCTGATCGTGTCCATCGCGCTGACGGCCCTCGCCGCCGTCGTCCTGGCCGCGCTGGTGCTGCCGGGCCAGGCCGCGTTCGTGGAGGGCGGCGGTACGGTCCGGCAGACCGCGCGGCTCGCGATGTTCACCGGGCTGTTCAACCTGCTGTGGGCCACCGTGACGGTCCTGATGATCGTCCGGCCGGGCTCCACGACCGGCGCCTGACGGCCATGCCCCGCACCGCCGCCCGACACCGCCCCGCCCGACGTCACGGCCTCGCCGGCGGCCGCCCAGCACCGCCCCACCTGACGGTCACGGCCCGCACCGCCGCCCGACCCCGCACCGCCTGGCGTCACGGCCTCGCCAGCCGCCGCCCGACACCGCACAGCCTGCCGGTCAGGCTCGCACCGCCGCCCCATCTGACGTCATGGCCTGCTGACCGCCACCCAGCACGGCCCCACCTGACGGCCATGCCCCGCACCGCCACCCGGCACCGCCCCACCTGACGGCCATGCCCCGCACGGCCCCCGGCACCGGCACCGGCACCAGCACCAGCACCAGCACCGACCGGCTACGGCCTGCTAGCCGCCGGCGGTACCGGTGGCGGCGGCCCCTGGGGGCCTGCGCCCGTACCCGTACCCGCACCCGCTCCCCGCTTGCGGCCGGACGGCACGGCGGTCTTCGTCGCCGCCCTGGCCCGGCTCGCCGCCGCCGTCAGCGGGCGGGCGATGTCCTCCAGGGAGCGGCGCTCGGCCCGTACCGCGAGAACCGCCGCGACCAGACCCGCAGCGCACATCAGAGCCGCGCCGATCGAGAAGGCGAGGACCGTGTCCCCGACCTTGCCCGTGCCCGTGAGGTCGGCGAACAGCAGCGGGCCGCTGATGCCACCGGCCGCGGTGCCGAGGGCGTAGAAGAAGGCGATGGACATCGCCCGCGTCTCCATCGGGAAGATCTCCGACACCGTGAGGTAGGCGCTGGAGGCGCCCGCGGAGGCGAAGAAGAGGACCGCGCACCAGCAGGCGGTCAGCGTGCCCGCGCTGAGCGAACCGCGGTCGAACAACCAGGCGGTGCCGAAGAGGAGAAGGCCGGACAGCAGGTACGTCGAGGAGATCATCACCCGGCGGCCGACCGTGTCGAACAGCTTGCCGAGCAGCAGCGGACCGCAGAAGTTGCCGACCGCGATCACCGCGAAGTAGTAGCCGGTGTGGTCGGACGGCACGTCGAAGAACGTGGTCAGGATCGCGCCGAAGCCGAAGGTGATCGCGTTGTACAGGAACGCCTGGCCGATGAAGAGGGAGAAACCGAGCACTGCGCGCTTGCGGTAGCGGCCGAAGACCGTGCGGGCGATCTCCATGAAGGTCACGCTCCGGCGCTGGTGGATCTCCAGCTCGCCCTCCGGCTCGGGCAGCGGTGCGCCCTTCTCCGCCTCGATCCGCCGCTCGATGCCGGAGACGATCTCCTCCGCCTCCCCGTCGCGGCCGTGGATCAGCAGCCAGCGCGGGCTTTCCGGCACGTGCCGTCGTACGAGCAGGATGACCAGGGCGAGTACCGCGCCCAGGGCGAAGGTCAGGCGCCAGCCGATGTTCGCGGCCAGCAGGCCGGTGTCGAGCGCGACGATCGACAGCAGCGAACCGCCGACCGCGCCCAGCCAGAAGCTCCCGTTGATGATCAGGTCCACCCGGCCGCGGTAGTCCGCGGGGATCAGCTCGTCGATGGCGGAGTTGATCGCGGCGTACTCACCGCCGATGCCGAAGCCGGTCAGGAAGCGGAACAGGAAGAACCACCAGGCTTCCCAGGACACGGCCGTCAGGGCGGTCGCCGCCAGGTACACCGCCAGGGTGATCATGAACAGCTTCTTGCGGCCGAAACGGTCCGTCAGCCGGCCCCAGAACAGCGCTCCGGAGCAGGCGCCCGCGACGTACAGGGCGGCGGCGACTCCGGTGACCTGGCCGGAGGAGATCGACAGGCCGCTGCCCGGCTCGGACAGCCGGCCGGCGATGTTGCCGACGACCGTGACCTCCAGGCCGTCGAGGATCCATACGGTGCCGAGCCCGATCACGATCGTCCAGTGCCAGCGGGACCAGGGAAGTCGGTCGAGCCGGGCGGGGATGGTGGTCGTGATGGTCCGGCCGGTCTGCGGCGACGGTGCTTCGGCTGCTGTGCTCATGGGCTCCCTCCTCGTCGAAGGACGGGCTGTCGGGTGCCCTGGCCTCGCCGGAACAGTCCGGTCAGGCGCCCAGCCCCCGCGACACCACGTAGATCAGCAGCCCCGCCAGAGATCCCACCACCGTGCCGTTGATCCGGATGAACTGCAGGTCGCGGCCGATGTGCGCCTCGATCTTGCGCGTCGTGTGCTCGGCGTCCCAGCCCGCCACCGTGTCGGTGATCAGGGACGTGATCTCCTTGCGGTACGTCGTCACCACGTGCACCGCCGCGCCCTCCACCCAGCTGTCGACCTTGTCCTGCACCTTCGGCTCGGTCGCCATCCGGGCGCCCAGGGACAGCAGCGCGGCCCGCAGCCGCTGCCGCAGCTCGCTGCGCTCGTCCTCCGCGGCCGCCACGATCATGGACCGTACGGCCGTCCAGGCGGACGCGATCAGGTCCTGCACCTCGCCGCGGCCCAGCACCTCGCCCTTGAGCCGCTCCACCCGCGCCCGTGTCTCCGTGTCGGACTGCAGGTCGGAGGCGAAGTCGGTGAGGAACCGGTCCAACGCCCCGCGTGCCGGATGGGAGGGCATGTCCCGCATCTCGGTGACGAACCGCAGCAGCTCCTTGTAGACCCGCTCGCCGACCTTCTTGTCGACGAACCGCGGGGTCCAGTTGGGCGCGCCGCCCTCGACGGCGACCATGACGTCACCGCGGTGCAGCACCAGCCAGTCGTGCGCGCGGGCCACCACCAGGTCCACGACCCGCTTGTGCCCGCCGTCGGCGACGACCTTCTCCAGCATCTTGCCGATGCCCGGCCCGATCTCCTGCGCGTTGGCACGCCGCGTGATCGCCTCGCCGACGACCGCCTGCACATCGGAGTCCCGCAGGACCGCCAGCGCGCCCCGCAGCGCGGTCGCCAGCTCCGTGGTGACCCGGTCCGCGTGCTCCGGCTCCGCCAGCCAGGCGCCGAGCCGGCTGGCGATGCCGACCGCGCGCAGCCGCTGCCGTACGACGTCCTCGGACAGGAAGTTCTCCCCGACGAACTCGCCCAGCGAGATGCCCAGCTGGTCCTTCTTGGTGGGGATGATCGCGGTGTGCGGGATGGGCAGCCCCAGCGGGTGCCGGAAGAGCGCCGTGACCGCGAACCAGTCCGCGAGCGCGCCCACCATGCCCGCCTCGGCGGCCGCGGCCACATAGCCCGCCCACGCCCCGGCGCCCTCGTGGGCGGCCAGCTCGGCCAGGACGTAGACCACCGCCACGAACAGCAGCAGCCCGGTCGCCGTGAGCTTCATGCGCCGCACACCGGCCCGGCGCTCCTCGTCCGCCGGGGTGAAGGCCGTCATGGTCCGGTACGACGTCGCGCGCGCCGGTGCCGCCGTCCCCGGTGTTCCCGTCTCGGTAGGTTCCATCAGCTCCACCCGTTCGGTGATCCCGCACACAATTGTCCCTTCCTGACCGACTCCCGGAACGGAACAGGAGTTCCCGGCGTCTGTCAGAAAGGGGGTTTTGGGCAGGGCCCTGTCAGGCCTCCCCAGCCCATGACGCATCATGGGCTCATCGGATCGGAGCCTCGGGCTCCCATCTCCCGAGGAGAACGACACCAGCGTGACCAAGCGTCATGGTTATGCGGTGCTGGGCGCGCTCGCCGCCCTCGTCATCGCACTGTCCGCCGTCATATACGTCACCGTGGCGGCCGACGACGGCACCCACCGCAGCACCCTCAGCGACAACCGCCCGCCCCACGACTCCTCCGCCGCCCCCGCCTCCACCGGCACCTGGGTCGGCTCCTGGGCCACCGCCCCCGTCGGCGGCGAGCCGGGCACCGAGGCCGACGGCCTGGCGGGCCGCTCGGTCCGCAACGTCGTCCACGCGGGTACCGGCGGTACGAGTGCCCGGATCACGCTGTCCAATCTCTACGGCCAGTCACCGCTCGCCCTGACGCACGCCTCCCTCGCCCTCTCGGCGGGCGACGGCACCGCCGCGGCCGACGCCACCACCATGCGGCGCCTCACCTTCGACGGCAGCGCCGGCGTCGTCATCCCCGCGGGCGGACAGGTCGTCAGCGACGCCGTACGCGTGGTCGTTCCGCGCGGCAGCGACGTGCTGGTCACCACCTACTCCCCCACCCCGTCCGGCCCGGTCACCTACCACCCGCGCGCCCGGCAGGTCTCCTACGTCGCCGTCGGCGACCGCACCGAGGACTCCACCGGCACCCCGTACACCCAACAGACCCTGTACTGGCGCTATCTGACGGCCCTGGACGTCCTCAGCAACGAGGCGGACGGCACCGTGGTCGCCTTCGGCGACTCCCTCACCGACGGCGTCACCTCCACCGTCGGCGCCAACCGGCGCTGGCCGGACGTCCTCGCCGGCCGGCTGCGCGGCGCGCTGGAGAGCGGGCAGCGGCTGCCGCGCTACAGCGTCGTGAACGAGGGCATCAGCGGCAACCAGGTCCTCGCCGACGGCCTCGGCCGGCCCGCCGAGAACCAGAGCGGCCTCGACCGCTTCGGCCGCGACGCGCTCTCCCGCACCAACGTCAAGGTCGTCGTCATCGACCTCGGCATCAACGACATCCTGCGCAACCCCACGCTCGCCGACCCGAACCGCATAACCGACGGCCTGCGCACGCTCGTCCGCCAGGCCCACGCCCGCGGCCTGAAGGCCGTCGGGGCCACCCTGATGCCCTTCGAGGGCCACCGCGGCTACACCTCGGCCCGGGAGGCGGTACGGCAGCAGGTCAACGCGCAGATCCGGGCCGGCCGCGTGTACGACGCGGTCGTCGACTTCGACAAGGCCCTCCGCGACCCCTACGCCCCTCGCCGGCTGCGTCCCGAGTACGACTCGGGCGACCATCTGCACCCCAGCGACCTCGGCTTCGCCAAGATGGCCGGGTCCCTGGACCTGACGACCCTCGAGGGCGCGGGCCAGGCACAGCTGTAGCCGGGGCCGGGCCGGGATCGGCCGGGAGCGGGGCGGGCGGCGGACGCCGGGGCCCGGCGGCCAGGAATACTGGCCGCATGACCCGCTTGATCCTCGCCACCCGCAACGCCGGAAAGATCACCGAACTGAGGGCGATCCTCGCCGAAGCAGGCCTGCCGCACGAGCTGATCGGTGCCGACGCCTACCCCGACGTCCCCGACGTCAGGGAAACCGGCGTCACCTTCGCCGAGAACGCCCTGCTCAAGGCGCACGCGCTCGCCCAGGCGACGGGCCTCCCGGCGGTCGCCGACGACTCCGGTCTCTGCGTCGACGTCCTGAACGGCGCTCCCGGCATCTTCTCCGCCCGCTGGGCCGGCCGCCACGGCGACGACCAGGCCAACCTGGACCTCCTCCTCGCCCAGCTCTCCGACATCGCGGACGAGCACCGCGGCGCCCACTTCGCCTGCGCGGCCGCCCTGGCTCTGCCCGACGGCACGGAACGGGTCGTCGAGGGCCGGCTGCCGGGCCTCCTGCGGCACGCCCCCGCGGGCACGAACGGCTTCGGATACGACCCGGTCCTCCAGCCGGAGGGCGAAACCCGCACGTGCGCCGAGATGGCCCCGGCGGAGAAGAACGCGATCAGCCACCGGGGCAAGGCGTTCCGGGCGCTGGTACCGGTGGTGCGGGAACTGCTCGGCTGAACGCCGGCAGGTGAACTCTGGTGCGGCCGGAGGGACTCGAACCCTCACGGGAGTTACCCCACTGGGACCTAAACCCAGCGTGACTGCCAATTCCACCACGGCCGCCCGATGCTGCCCGGCCATGCTAGCGGCCGGGCAGCGGGTTCAGATGCCCAGGTCCTTGATGATCTTGGCTACGTGGCCCGTCGCGCGGACGTTGTACAGGGCGCGTTCGACCTTGCCCTGCTCGTCCACGACGATCGTGGAGCGGATGACGCCCAGGTACGTCTTGCCGTAGTTCTTCTTCTCGCCGTACGCGCCGTACGCCTCGGTGACCTTCTTGTCCGGGTCGGCCAGCAGCGTCACCTTCAGGGACTCCTTCTCGCGGAACTTCGCGAGTTTCTCCGGCTCGTCCGGGGAGATACCGATGACGTCGTAGCCGGCGCCCGCCAGGACCTCCAGGTTGTCCGTGAAGTCGCACGCCTGCTTGGTGCAGCCCGGAGTCAGGGCGGCGGGGTAGAAGTAGACGATGACCTTGCGGCCCTTGTGGTCCGTAAGGGAGACCTCGGTGCCGTCGGCGTCGGGGAGGGTGAAGGCGGGGGCCACGTCCCCCGGCTGGAGTCGCTCGCTCATCGGGCCAGCGTAACCGGGGGCCCTTGCGATGCGGCGCGGCGATGAGCTGACAGACTGTTCGGGACAGCATCAGGAGACTTCGGAGGCCGTACGGTGGCGGACACGTCGGACACCAGAACCCCGGCGCAGATCGAGGCGGACATCAAGCGCCGCCGTGAAGTGCTGGCCGAGACGCTCGACGAGATCGGGATGCGGGTGCACCCCAGGACGATCGTCGGCGACGCGAAGGCCAAGGTGATCGCGCAGGTCGATCACACCGTCGGACGGGCGTACGTACAGGCCAACCGGGCGGTGACCGACGTACGGGCACGGTTCGTGGACGAGGAGGGGGCGCCCCGGCTGGAGCGGATCGTGCCGGTCGCGCTCGTCGTCGTGGGCGTCGTGGGACTGCTCGCGCTCGGGTCCCGGCGGCGCAAGGGCTGAACCGGGCGGCGACCCGGACACGTACAGGCGGGGCGAAGGCAGGTAGGTTCAAGGGTGTGAGCGCCAACAGAAACGAGCACAGCAGCCCTCATCACGACAAGCTGCCCATCCGGATGCTGCACGACCGTGTTCTGGTCAAGCAGGAGACCGGTGAGGGTGAGCGTCGGTCGGGCGGGGGCATCCTGATTCCCGCCACCGCGGCGGTCGGGCGGCGGCTGGCGTGGGCCGAGGTCGTCGCGGTCGGCCAGAACGTACGGACCGTGGAGACGGGCGACCGTGTCCTGTTCGACCCGGAGGACCGGGCCGAGGTCGAGGTGCGGGGCGTGGCGTACGTGCTCATGCGCGAGCGTGATCTACACGCGGTCGCCGCGGACCGTTTCGAGGGGTCGCAGGACTCCACGGGGCTGTATCTCTGACCCCGTTCCGGGACCTCCGCCTGATCTTCGACCTTTCCCCGCTCCACCTCTGATTCGACGCCGAAGAGGGCCGGTGACCACCGTCACCGGCCCTCTTCGGCGCTTTGTTGCTATGTTCGAAAGGAACCCGACGAGACGCGCCGTACCGGGTCGAAGGCAAAGACGACGCACCGGAAGAAGAGTCGCCGTTCGTCTCGGAGGTGCCTGTCATGGCCTGGGTTCTGCTCGTCGTCGCCGGTCTGCTGGAAGTCGGCTGGTCGATCGGGATGAAGTACAGCGCGGGTTTCACCCGGCTGGTCCCGAGTCTGTTCACCGGTGCCGGCATCGTCGCGAGCATGGTGCTGCTGTCGTACGCCGCGAAGTCCCTGCCCATCGGTACCGCCTACGGCGTGTGGGTGGGCATCGGGGCGGCCGGTGCGGCGGTGCTCGGCATGGTGGTGCTGGGTGAGCCGGTCACCGCCGCCCGGGTCTTCTTCGTGTGTCTGCTGCTGATCGCCGTGGTGGGGCTGAAGGCGACCAGCGGTCACTGAGGTCGCACGGCCGCCCGGGGCCGGCTACGGGAAGGTGCCTCCGTCGGTCGTCGTCCCGCCGGCGTCGGTGCCTCCGCCGGGCGTCCCCCCGCCTCCGGTCGTCGTGCCCCCGCCGGGCGTGCCGCCGTCCGTGGTCCCGCCTGTGGTGGTCGGGTCTCCGCCGGTCGTGTCTCCGCCGGTCGTGGTGTTCCCGCCGTCGGTCGTGGGGCCGCCGTCGGTGGTGGTGCCGCCCTCGGTCGTCTGACCGCCGGTCGTGGGGCCGCCGTCGGTGGTCGGACCGCCGGTGGTGGGGGTGGCGGTCGCCCCGCCGGCGTCCCGGCCGCCGTCGGTCGAGTCGTCGTCGTCCTGGTCGCCGGTGTCGGGCTGGGCCGAGGCGGTGGCGGGGGGCTCCTGGATCTGGTCGGCGCCCTGTTCGAGCTGGAGGTCGAAGTCGGCGACCGGCTTGCCCTCCAGTGCCGCGCGCGTGTACTGCGCCCAGATCTGGGTGGGCGGACCGCCACCGTTCATACGGGGCTGGCCGAGGGCCCAGTACAGCGGCTTGTGCTTGGCCGTCACCGGGTCCTGGCCCATGACCGAGACCACGGTGGCCAGGTCGGGGGTGTAGCCCGCGAACCAGGCGGCGGTGTCCTGCTCGGCGGTACCGGTCTTGCCGGCCGCCGGGCGGCCCGCGGCCTGGGCGGCGGTGGCGGTGCCGGTCTCGACGACGCTCTGCAGCACGGACGTGGTGGTGTCGGCGGCCTCACGGCTGACGGCCTGCTTGACCGGCTGCGCGGGCAGCTTGATCTCCTCGGTGCCGTCCTTGGTGATCTTCTCGATCATCGTGTACGTGCCGTGCTTGCCGTGGTTGGCGAGGGTCGCATACGCCTCCGTCATGTCCAGCACGCTGGCGTTGGCGGTGCCGAGGGCCATGGACGGGGACGGGTAGAGGTCCGGGGTGTCGGAGGGGATGCCGAGGTTCACCGCGGTCTGCTTGACCTTGGAGGGGCCGACGTCGGCGGCCATCTGCGCGTAGACGGAGTTCACCGACAGGTCGGTGGCCTTGCGGACGGTGATCGGACCGTACGACTTCTGGTCCTCGTTCTCCGGGCCGTAGGGGGTGCCGCTCCAGCCCTGGACGACCCGCTTGTTGGTGCCGTCGTAGATGGTGTTCGGGGTGATGGTGCGGCCGTCCTGGGTGGTCGAGCCGTTCTCCACCGCGGACGTGAACACGAACGGCTTGAAGGTCGAGCCGACCTGGAAGTCACCGCGGGTGGCGCCGTTGGTGTACTGCTTCACGTAGTCGATGCCGCCGTACATCGCGACGACCTTGCCGGTCCTCGGGTCGATGGAGGCGCCGCCGGCCCGGACGTAGGTGTCGGGCTTGCGGTTCTTCTTGTCCAGCTTGGAGATCAGCTGGTCGTCGACCGCCTTGACGAAGGCGTCCTGCCGGTTCTTCTGGATGGTGGTGGTGATGCGGTAGCCGCCCGCCGCGAGCTGGTCGGCGTCGATGATGTTGTTGGTGGTCAGGTAGTGCTTGACCGCCTCGACGAGGTAGCCGCGCTGGCCGGACAGGCCGGTGGAGACCGTCTGCTCCTTCGGCATGGGGAACTTCAGGCCGGTGCGCTTGGACTCGCTGAGCCAGCCCTTGGTGACCATGCCGTCCAGGACGTAGTTCCAGCGGGCGACGGCCGCCTTCTTGTTCTCGGGGTGGGCGACGACGTCGTACTCGCTGGGCGCGTTGACGAGCGCGGCGAGGTAGGCGGCGCGGGCCGGGTCGAGGTCGGTGGCGTCGATGCCGTAGTAGGCCTGGGCCGCGGCCTGGATGCCGTAGGCGTTGCGGCCGAAGAAGCTGGTGTTGAGGTAGCCCTCGAGGATCTGGTCCTTGGACTTCTGCCGGTCCAGCTTGATCGAGATGAAGAACTCCTTGGCCTTGCGGGTGACCGTCTGTTCCTGGGCCAGGTAGTAGTTCTTCACGTACTGCTGGGTGATCGTGGAGCCGGACTGCTTGCCCTTGCCGGTCGCGGTGTTCCAGCCGGCGCGGAGCATCGCCTTGGGGTCGATGGCGGACTCGGTGTAGAAGTCGCGGTCCTCGGCCGCCAGGACGGCGTGCTGGGCGTCCTTGGAGATCTGGGCGAGGGCCACGTTCTCGCGGTTGATCTCGCCGTCGCGGGCCAGCTGGGAGCCGTCCGCGTAGAGGTAGACGTTGCTCTGCTTGGTCGCGAGGGCGTTGGCCGGCGGGATCTTCACCATCGAGTAGCCGAGGAAGAACAGGCCGATGATCAGGATTATGCCGATCATGAAGGTGCCGAGCACCATGCGCCAGGTGGGGAAGATCCGCCGCCAGCCGGTCCGCTTGGGCCGCTTGGGCTTCTTGCCCTTGCCCCCGGGGGCCGACCCGTCGGGGGCGTCCGAGGTGGCGGCGAGGGCGGTGGTCTCCTGCGCTGCGGGCGTCCCGGGGGCCGGCCGGCCGCCCGCCGTGGTTCCGGAGCCGCTACGGCCCCCCGGGGCACCCCCGGCCGCGGCGGCCTGAGCGGCGGCACCCGCACCAGCACCCGCACCCGCGGCGCGGGCCGCACGAGCGGCCCGGGCTGCTCCGACCCCACCGGCGGCACCAGCGGCACTGGCGGCACCGGCAGCGCCGGCCGCACCGGCTCCGGCAGCCCCGGCCGCGCCGGCGGCCCGGGCGGCCCGGTTCGGGCCGCCCTGCCGGGGAGCGGGCGTGCGGCCGGTGGTGGTCGGCTCACCCGACGGGGAGGCCCCGGCCGTCTTGCCGGGACCGCCCGGCTCGCCGGCGCGAGGGGCGGTGACGCGCCGCAGGATCTGCGTGGTCTCGGGCGCCCGGTCCTCCCCGGCGCCCGGGGAGGCCTCGCCCTCCTTGCCGGTCCGCGCCGACTGCGCCGGACCCGCCGAGGGCGTCTCGGCGCCCTGGGGCCGTCGGGGCGCCGTGATTCGCCGAAGCACCTGGGTGCTCTCGGCCGCCTGAGGCTTCTCGGAGGCGGCCGGCGCCTCCGGTTTCCGCGGCTTCTCACTGCCGGGACGCCCGGTCGCATCGCCGGCACCCTGGCCACCCGTGGCCCCGCCGGTGCCCGAAGCCGAGCCGTTGCCCGCCCCCGAGGCTCCACGCGAAGCCGGAGCACCACCGGAGGCAGCACCTCCGCCGGCCGCCGGACGCCCACCGGAACCCGTGTCGGCGCCCGAAGCCGCGCCGTGGCCGGGAGCCTTGCCCGGGGTCGGGGTGCCGTCCGGTGCCGGGGCGGCGGCACGGGCCGCGCGGGAGGCCGTCGTGTCCGTGCGGGCGTCCTGCGCTGCCTGGCGGGCCCGGGCGATGGACGTCGTGCGGTCCTGAGCCGGGCGGTTCCGGGACTGCGGACGGTCGTCCGGCCGGGTGTCCCCGGTGTCACCCTTGCGGGTGTCCGCGGCGTCCGCGCGCCCCTGTGCCTCTGCCTGCGGCTCGCGCCCCTGGGCGGCCCCCTCCGTCTTCCTCGTCCCCTTGTCCCGCTCGGCGGCCGTGTCCTCGCGGCCCCCCGGGTTCCCGGGCCCTTCAGTCGGCAGCGGCTTTTCCGGCGCCACGCCTTCGTTCGGCTGCGGCTGCGGCTCGTCGCTCATCTCGTGCACGGACTCCTGTTTCGCGTCGTACGTTCCCGTACGCCTCGTACGCCTTCTGCGCCCCCTGATTGAAGACTCTCGCACCTGGCGTTCCGTTCCCGGATTCCGGCACGCTTCCGGCACGGAAATGCGTGGCCGGCCGCCGGGCCTCCGGACTAGGCTCCTGCGCTTCGGTGTCGAGCGGTCCGAGGAGGTCGACTGTCGTGAGCGCGGGACGGTTGTACGTGGCCGTCGCGATAGGGGGATTCAGACGGTACGCGACGTATCGGGCCGCGACTGCGGCAGGGGTGTTCACGAACACGGTCTTCGGGCTGATTCTCGTATACACGTATCGCGCGTTGTGGGACGAGAAACCGCACCTGGGCGGATGGGATCAGGCGCAGGTCGTGACCTATGTGTGGCTGGGTCAGGCGTTCTTGTCGACGCTCGCGATCGGCGGCGGCGGCGTCGAGGGCGAGCTGATGGAACGCATCCGTACGGGGGACGTGGCGATCGACCTGTACCGGCCCGCCGACCTGCAGCTGTGGTGGCTGGCGGCGGACCTGGGGCGGGCGTTCTTCCAGCTGCTGGGGCGGGGGCTGGTGCCGTTCCTGTTCGGCGCCCTGTGCTTTCCCGTGTACCTGCCCACCGACGCCGGCACCTGGCTCGCCTTCTTCGTCGCCGTGCTGCTGGCGATGCTCGTCGGGTTCGGGATCCGGTTCCTGGTGGCGCTCAGCGCGTTCTGGTTGCTGGACGGTACGGGCGTGACGCAGATCTCGTGGCTCGCCGGGTACTTCTGCTCCGGCATGCTGCTGCCGCTGAACGTCTTCCCGGGGGTGCTCGGGGAGGTCGTACGCGCCCTGCCGTGGTCCTCGCTGCTGCAGGCGCCGGCCGAGATCCTGCTGGGGCACGCGGACCCGCTCGGCACGTATCTCTTCCAGGGGGCGTGGGCGGTGGTGCTGCTGGGCGCCGGGCGGCTGCTGCAGTCGGCGGCGACGCGGCGGGTGGTGGTCCAGGGTGGATGAACCCGGCAGGATCGCGGAGGGCGTGCGCGCGTACCGGATGATCGCCGCAATGTGGATCCGGTCCACGATGGCCTACCGCGCCTCGTTCGTGATGACCACGTTCGGCAACTTCGCGGCGACCTTCTTCGACTTCGTCGCGATCGTGCTGATGTTCTCCCGGGTGGACGCCCTCGGCGGCTGGTCGCTGCCCGAGGTGGCGTTCCTGTACGGCCTGTCCGGTACCGCGTTCGGGCTGGCCGACCTGGTCATCGGGTCGATGGAGCGGCTGGGGCGCCGGGTGCGGGACGGGACGCTGGACACGTTGCTGGTGCGTCCGGCCCCGGTGCTGGCGCAGGTGGCGGCCGACCAGTTCGCGCTCCGGCGGCTGGGGCGGGTGACGCAGGGTGTACTGGTGCTGGGCTGGGCGGTGGTGCGGCTCGACGTCGACTGGACCGCGCCGAAGCTGCTGTTGATGCCGGTGATGGTGGTGAGCGGCTGCGGGATCTTCTGCGCGGTCTTCGTGGCGGGGGCGGCCTTCCAGTTCCTGGCGCAGGACGCCTCGGAGGTGCAGAACGCCTTCACCTACGGCGGTACGACGCTGCTGCAGTATCCGCCGTCGGTGTTCGCGCGGGAGCTGGTGCGCGGGGTGACGTTCGTGCTGCCGCTGGCCTTCGTCAACTGGCTGCCCGCGAGCTATGTGCTGGGGCGGCCGTATCCGCTGGATCTGCCGGAGTGGGCCGCGTTCCTGGCCCCGTGGGTGGCGGTGGGGTGCTGTGTGCCGGCGGGGCTGGCCTGGCGGGCGGGACTTCGTTCGTATCGGAGCACAGGGAGCTAGAGCAGGTGACGGACGACTTCATCGAGCTGGAGAGCGTCGAGAAGGTCTTCGAGGTGCGCAAGAAGGCCGGGTTCCTCAAACGGGAGCGGCGAGAGGTGCGGGCGGTGGACTCCCTCTCGTTCACCGTGGCGCGCGGCGAGATGGTCGGCTACATCGGGCCGAACGGTGCCGGGAAGTCGACGACGATCAAGATGCTGACCGGCATCCTGACGCCGAGCGCGGGCCGGCTGCGGGTGGCGGGTATCGATCCGGCGCGGGAGCGGAGGCGGCTGGCGCACCGGATCGGGGTGGTGTTCGGGCAGCGGACCACGCTGTGGTGGGACCTTCCGCTGATCGACTCGTACCGGCTGGCGCACCGCATGTACCGCATCCCGGACGCCCGTTACCGGGAGAATCTGGATCGTCTGGTGGAACTGCTGGAGCTGGGCGAGCTGTTGGACGTGCCGGTGCGGCAGCTGTCGCTGGGGCAGCGGATGCGCGGGGACATCGCGGCGGCGCTGCTGCACGATCCGGAGGTGCTCTACCTCGACGAGCCGACGATCGGCCTGGACGTCGTGTCGAAGGCCAAGGTGCGGGGCTTCCTGCGCGAGTTGAACGCCGAGCGCGGCACGACCGTGCTGCTGACCACGCACGATCTGCAGGACATCGAGCAGTTGTGCTCGCGGGTGATGGTGATCGACCACGGGCGGCTGATGTACGACGGTCCGCTCGCGGGGCTGCGCGAGGCCGGGGAGAGCGAACGGACGCTGGTGGTGGATCTGGAGCGGGAGTTGCCGCCGGTGGAGGTGCCGTCGGCGCGGGTGGTGCGGGTGGAGGGGCCCCGGCAGTGGCTGGCGTTCCCGGCGGGGCAGTCGGCGGCGCCGCTGGTCGCGCATCTCGCGGCCCTGTATCCGCTGGTGGACCTGTCGGTGCGGGAGCCGGACATCGAGGCCGTCATCGCGAAGATGTACGCGGAGAAGGCGGTCTCGTAGGCTGCTGGCATGACCGACGACGCAGTCCCGGACCTCCGGGCGTCCGACGCCGACCGTGAGCGCGTGGCCGAGGTCCTGCGGGATGCCCTGGCCGAGGGACGGCTGGACATGGAGGAGTTCGAGGAGCGGCTGGAGGCGGCCTACAAGGCGCGTACGTACGGCGAGCTGGCACCCCTCACCCGCGATCTGCCGGCGGCCGGTGCCGCGGCGCCCGCCGTGTCCTTCGCCAAGGACCCGGTGGCGAGCGGGGGCTGGGCGGGCCGGATCGTCGGGGGCGAGGGGTCCTCGACGGGCGGGGTCGCGATCCTGTCGGGGTTCGAGCGCAAGGGCCGCTGGACGGTGCCGAAGCGGTTCAACTGCTTCACGTTCATGGGCGGCGGCGAGATCGACCTGCGGGAGGCGGACTTCGCGGACCGCGAGGTCGTCGTCAACTGTGTCGCGATCATGGGCGGGATGCAGGTCACCGTGCCACCGGGCGTCGAGGTCGTCGTGCGCGGCATCGGTGTGATGGGCGGCTTCGAGCACCCGCGGGACGACGGGCCGCCCGATCCGGGTGCCCCTCGGGTGGTCATCAGCGGCTTCGCGTTCTGGGGCGGGGTCGGCGTGGAGCGCAAGGCCACCCGGGCCGAGCGGCAGCGGCTGAAGGAGCAGCGCCGCGAGCTGCAGCGCGAGCGGCGCGAGGAGCGACGCCGGAGGGACTGAGGGTCGTGGGTGTCCGCGGGTCGTCCGTGGCTGGTCACGCGGTCCCCCGCGCCCCTTTCGGGGCGCGTCCGGACCCGTGGCTTCTTCGGCGCCCTACGACGTGCAGACCTTGGTCAGTTCGCCGGCCGCGTCCGTGACCGGGCTGACGTCCGGGGTCTCGTCGCCGTTCTTGATCGCCGTACGGACGTTGCCGACGGCCTTGCCGAGGTCGTCGACCGCCTTGTTGACGTCGGCGTCGTCGGTCTTGTCGCCGATCTTCTTGAGGTTCTTCTCGATGGAGTCGAGGGAGGCGTCGGCCTGGGTCGGGTCGTTCGCCGCGTTCGCCACGGCCTGCTGGAGATCGGTGACGCTGTCGGCGATGGAGTCGGCGGTCTGGACGCAGTCCAGGGCCTTGTTCACGGCGTCGCAGCCGGTGGTGAGGCCGGTGGTGAGTGCGACAGCGGCCACGGCGGCGGCGATGGTGGTGACGCCGCGGCGTCGGCTGGCGGCCATGATGGTGGGTCCCTCCCCTGGTACGGCTGGCCGGGCGCACGGTGATGAGCCGTGCGCCCGTATCCCTAGGACGCCGGGAAGGGTGCGCGGGTTGCCCGCGCGTACCGGATGTCTTGGCCGTCCCTTTACTCGCCGGGGTTTCCGGGAACCTTCTTGCCGGAATCCTCCGGGAATCCGCTTGCCGGGATCCTCGGGAAGCGCCGGCTGCGGCGAGGGCGGCTTGCGGGGCGGTTACTTCGCGAGCGTGGCTTCCAGGGCCGCCCGCTGGAAGGCGGCCAGCTCGGTGCAGCCGGTGACGGCGAGGTCCAGCAGGGCGTTCAGCTCCTCGCGGGCGAAGGGCTCGGCCTCGGCGGTGCCCTGGACCTCGACGAAGCGGCCGTCGCCGGTGCAGACGACGTTCATGTCGGTCTCGGCGCGCACGTCCTCCTCGTAACAGAGGTCGAGCAGGGGGACGCCGCCGACGATGCCGACCGAGACGGCGCTCACGGTTCCGGTCAGGGGCTGGCGGCCGGCCTTGATCAGCTTCTTGCCCTGGGCCCAGGCGACCGCGTCGGCGAGGGCGACGTAGGCACCGGTGATGGCGGCGGTGCGGGTGCCGCCGTCGGCCTGGAGGACGTCGCAGTCCAGGACGATGGTGTTCTCGCCGAGCGCCTTGTAGTCGATGACGGCGCGCAGCGAACGGCCGATGAGCCGGGAGATCTCGTGGGTGCGGCCGCCGATCTTGCCCTTGACGGACTCGCGGTCGCCGCGGGTGTTGGTGGCGCGGGGCAGCATGGAGTACTCGGCGGTGACCCAGCCCTCGCCGCTGCCCTTGCGCCAGCGCGGCACCCCTTCGGTGACGGAGGCGGTGCAGAAGACCTTGGTGTCGCCGAAGGAGACGAGGACGGAGCCCTCGGCGTGCTTGCTCCATCCGCGTTCGATGGTGACCGGGCGGAGCTGTTCGGGGGTACGGCCGTCGATGCGAGACATGGCGACGAGCCTATCCGGAGTGACGGAAGGGGCTCCTCCCGCGGCGGGAAGAGCCCCTTCCAGGTGAACCACGGCGGCCACGGCGAGGTGGCCCGGCGGGGTCACATCATGTCTTCGATCTCCGCGGCGATCGGGTCCGCGTCGGTGCCGATGACGACCTGGATGGCGGTACCCATCTTGACGACGCCGTGGGCGCCGGCGGCCTTCAGGGCTGTCTCGTCGACCAGCGAGGGGTCGGACACCTCGGTGCGCAGCCGGGTGATGCAGCCCTCGATCTCCTCGATGTTGTCGATGCCCCCGAGCCCGGCGACGATCTTCTCAGCCTTGCTGGCCATGTTGCTTCTCCCTGATCCGAACCGCTTTGTCGCAGTAACCCACAGTTGGCCCATGTTCGCGAGCGGTCATGCCGGTCGTGCCGGATGATGGCGATCACGACAGCGGAACCGTCCGCCAACTGGTCTACACCATCTGCGGACGGTCGCCAAACCGCGTCCGAGTCGAGTGGCCGGAGGACGCCCATGGGCGCCGAGAGCGCAGGCAGCACCGAGCACCCGGCCGGTCCGGCCAGGGAGCGCTGGAACCGGCTCTTCCAGGGTCTGCAGAAGATGGGGCGCAGCCTCCAGCTGCCGATCGCGGTGCTGCCGGCCGCGGGCCTGCTGATCGGGCTGGCCCAGCCGGGCGTGGTCGGGGCGGGCGGCCTGGGCTGGACGACCGTCTCCAAGGTGATGCTGGGCGCGGGCGGCAGCCTGCTCGACGGCTCCCTCGGGCTGCCCCTGCTGTTCTGCGTGGGTGTCGCGATCGGCATGGCGAAGAAGTCGGACGGCTCCACGGCGCTCGCGGCGGTGGCGGGCTTCCTCGTGTACTACGGCGTGCTGCACCAGTTCCCGGAGGACTGCCCCGCCGGTTCGAAGGCGGTCCCGAACATCGGCTGCCAGGTGCGGGACGGGTCGGTGACGACCTTCACCTTCCAGAACCCCGGCGTCTTCGGCGGCATCGTGATGGGCCTGCTGGCCGCGTTCCTGTGGGCCCGCTTCCACCGCACCAGGCTGGTGGACTGGCTGGGCTTCTTCAACGGCCGCCGGCTCGTCCCCATCATCATGGCGTTCGTCGGCATCCTCTTCGCCGCGCTGTGCCTGTGGATCTGGCCGCCCATCGGGGACGCGCTGGAGAGCTTCAGCCACTGGCTGCGGGACACGGGCTCCTGGGGGGCCGGAATCTTCGGCGTCGCCAACCGGGCACTGCTCGTCATCGGCCTGCACCAGTTCCTGAACGTGCCCATCTGGTTCCAGTTCGGCTCGTACACCACGCCCGGCGGGAAGGTGGTGCACGGCGACATCAACATGTTCCTCGCCGGCGACCCCGACGCGGGCCAGTTCACCTCGGGCTTCTTCCCGATCATGATGTTCGCGCTGCCGGCGGCCGCGCTGGCGATCACGCACTGCGCGCGTCCGGAGCGGCGCAAGGAGGTCGGCGGGCTGATGCTCTCGGTCGCGCTGACGTCGTTCGTGACCGGCATCACCGAGCCGATCGAGTACTCCTTCCTGTTCATCGCCCCGTTCCTGTACGCGCTCCACGCGCTGCTCACGGGTGTCTCGATGGCGGTGACCTGGGCGCTCGGGGTGCACGACGGCTTCGGCTTCTCGGCCGGCCTGATCGACTACGTCATCAACTGGCACCTGGCGACGAAACCGTGGCTGATCATCCCGATCGGTCTGTGCTTCGCGGCCGTCTACTACGTCGTCTTCCGGTTCGCAATCACCAGGTTCGACCTGAAGACGCCGGGCCGGGAGCCGGCGGCGGAGGTCGAGGACGTCACCAAGGCCTGACGGCACAGCGCGGTCGGGGCCCTCGGAGCACCGGATCCGGGGGCTTTCGCCATGCCCCGCGGGGGCCGTCGACGCAGGTACTGCGCGTAGCGCCGCGGTAGCGGATTTGGCAGTTCCTTATACGCCCTTCATCGTGCTACAACAGGTCTACACCACTGAGTGGTGTAGACCAGAGACGCTGCCGTCCCCTTCCATGGTTCCCGGGCGGCGCCTTGCCCACATGGAGGAACTTGTGACTACGGCCAGCGCCGCTCCCGCGGCCGAGAAGAAGAAGGGCGCCGGCGCGATGGCTGTCCTGCAGCGTATCGGCCGCAGCCTGATGCTGCCGGTGGCCGTCCTGCCGGCCGCCGCCCTCCTGGTGCGCCTCGGCAACACCGACATGCTCGGGGACCCCTCCTTCCCGGCGTTCCTGACCAAGATCGCGTCCTTCATGGCCGCCGGCGGCAACGCGATCCTCGACAACATGGCGCTGCTGTTCGCCGTGGGCATCGCGATCGGCTTCGCGAAGAAGTCGGACGGCTCGACGGCCCTCGCCGCGGTCGCCGGCTACCTGGTCTTCAAGAACGTCCTCGGCACGTTCACCGACAAGAACCTGCCGAAGGTGGCGACCGTCGTCGACGGCAAGGTCGTCATGGCGGACGCTCCGGTGGACGCCAAGGTCCTCGGCGGTGTGGTGATGGGCCTCGTGGTGGCCCTGCTGTACCAGCGCTTCTACCGCACCAAGCTGCCCGACTGGGCGGGCTTCTTCGGCGGCCGGCGCCTCGTCCCGATCCTGTCGGCCTTCGCCGGCCTCCTCATAGGCATCGTCTTCGGTTACATCTGGCCGGTCCTCGGCACGGGCCTGCACAACTTCGGCGAGTGGCTGGTGAAGTCGGGCGCCGTGGGCGCGGGCATCTTCGGTGTCGCCAACCGTGCGCTGATCCCGATCGGCATGCACCACCTGCTGAACTCGTTCCCGTGGTTCCAGGCGGGCGAGTACCACGGCAAGAGCGGTGACATCGGGCGCTTCCTGGCCGGCGACCCGCACGCGGGCCAGTTCATGACCGGCTTCTTCCCGATCATGATGTTCGCCCTGCCGGCCGCGTGCCTGGCCATCGTGCACTGCGCCCGCCCCGAGCGCCGCAAGGTCGTCGGCGGCATGATGTTCTCGCTGGCCCTGACGTCCTTCGTCACCGGCGTCACCGAGCCCATCGAGTTCACCTTCATGTTCATCGCACCGGTCCTGTACGCCATCCACGCCGTCCTCACCGGCGTCTCGCTGGCGCTGACCTGGGCGCTCGGCATGAAGGACGGTTTCGGGTTCTCGGCGGGCGCGGTCGACTTCGGGCTGAACCTGGGCATCGCCACCAACCCGTGGGGCCTGGTCCTGGTCGGCCTGTGCTTCGCGGTCGTCTACTACGTGATCTTCCGCTTCGCGATCATCCGGTTCAACCTCCCCACGCCGGGCCGCGAGTCCGACGAGGAACTCGCGGAACTGCAGAAGGCCGAGGCGAAGTAGTCCGGCCCGGACACGTCGAAGGGCCCCGGAACCGAGAAGGTTCCGGGGCCCTTTCGCGTGCGTGGGACGCACGGGTCGTGCGTGCGGCCTCAGATCTCGTACGTCTGTCGCGGCGCCGCCAGTTCCACCGGGCCGGTGAACACCTCGCGTGCGTCGCGGAGGTTGAGCTGCGGGTCGGTCCACGGCGGGATGTGGGTGAGGACCAGGTGGCGGGCGCCCGCGCGGGCCGCCGTCTCACCCGCCTCACGGCCGTTGAGATGCAGGTCGGGGATGTTCTCCTTGCCGTGCGTGAACGCGGCCTCGCACAGGAACAGGTCGGTGTCCCGGGCCAGCGCGTCCAGCGCCTCGGTGACACCCGTGTCGCCGGAGTAGGTGAGGGACTTCCCGCCGTGCTCGATCCGGATGCCGTACGCCTCGACGGGGTGGCGGACCCGCTCGGTGTGCACCGTGAACGGGCCGATCTCGAACGTGGACGGCTTGACCGTGTGGAAGTCGAAGACCTCGCTCATGGAGGAGGCCGAGGGGGTGTCCGCGTAGGCGGTGGTCAGTCGGTGCTCCGTGCCCTCGGGTCCGTAGACGGGGATCGGACCGCAGCGGCCGCCGTCGTGGCGGTAGTAGCGCGCGACGAAGTACGCGCACATGTCGATGCAGTGATCGGCGTGCAGATGACTGAGGAAGATCGCGTCGAGTTCGTAGAGACCGCAGTGGCGCTGCAGCTCGCCGAGGGCGCCATTGCCCATGTCGAGAAGCAGCCGGAAGCCGTCGGCCTCGACGAGGTAGCTCGAGCAGGCCGATTCCGCGGACGGGAACGACCCCGAGCAGCCGACGACGGTGAGCTTCATGAAGCAGAAACCTCCGCTGGCGGGAAACCGGTGGGCGGGACGAGGGGCCTGAGAGAAGGGGGCAGACGGGGGTCGTGCGGTCCGTCGAGCGTAAGGCGCAAAAGGGCGGGTCGCTCCTCCACCAGGGGCTGTTGTGGGCGAACTCACCTGTGCTGTCACCGGTTCGGCTGGACCCGCGGCGCATGAGGATCGCCAGAGGGCGCGCGATGTGCGGCGCGCGCCGGTAACGTCGTCGTATGGACACGTCCTGGTGGCTCGCGCTCGCGGCGGTGGTACTGCTCGCGCTGGTCGCCACGCTCGTCGACGGCTGGGGACGCGGCCGCCGGCCCGGCGGGCGGCGGCTGCGGCCACCGGGCCGCGCGGGCACGCGGGCCGCGCACGCCGCGCGGCCGGCCCCGGGGGACATCTGGTGGGCGGACGTCCCCTACGAGGACCGGCCCGAGGTGAAGGACCGGCCCTGCCTGGTGCTGGCCGTGCGCGGCGACCGGGCCACGGTCGCGAAGATCACCAGCAAGTACCACGACGAGCGCGCCGGAGTCATCCCGCTGCCGCCCGGCGCGGTCGGCGACGCCGGCGGCCGCCCCAGCTTCCTGCAGACCGACGAGCTGCGCGAGGTCTCGGTGGGCGACTTCCGCCGCCGGGTCGGCGTGGTCGACCCGGTCCTGTGGGACCAGGTACGGCACCTGGCGGGTTAGCGCACCCGGACGGTGACCGTCCACTCCTGGATGCCCTTGCAGGAGACCTGGCCGGGGGCGGTGGGCTCGGCGCACAGGGGGCGGGAGGACGAGAGCTTCACGGTTCCGGCGGCCACCGCCCGGTAGGCGGCCGTGGCGTCGCCCGGCTGGATGACGAAGCCCGCGTTGATGCCCTCCAGCCCGGTGCCGTTCGCGGTGACCGGCTTCCACGGGCGGGCCCTGGTGCCGTCCAGGGTGAGCCGGACCTCGCCGCCCTTGGCCACGCAGAGGGTACGGCCGTCGTCGGCGGCCTTCAGCTCCACCTGGGTGCCGCATGCCCCGGTGGCCGGATCCGGGGAGTGCGTGGAGGGGGCCGGTGACACCTTGCCGTTGCTGCCGGTGTCGTCCCCGCCGCCTTGGGAGCCGCAGCCCGCGAGGAGCAGCGTCGTGGCCGCGAGGGCGGTGAGGGTCGTACGGCGCATGGGGGTCCGCCTTTCTGCCGTCCTGCTGACGTGGCCGGCCGGCCGGCCGCCTGGTGCAGATGTGACGTACCACCGGAGCGAACGGATCCACACGGGTTGGCCCCCTCGTGGGAGGGGGCTGACACGTGCTTGATCGGGACTATGCCCAGAGCTGGCCCTGCAGCGTCTCGATGGCCTCCTCGGTGGTGGCCGCCGTGTAGACGCCGGTGGACAGGTACTTCCAGCCGCCGTCGGCCACGACGAAGACGATGTCGGCGCTCTCGCCCGCCTTGACCGCCTTCTTGCCGACGCCGATCGCCGCGTGCAGGGCGGCGCCGGTGGAGACGCCCGCGAAGATGCCCTCCTGCTGGAGGAGTTCACGGGTGCGGGTGACCGCGTCGGCCGAGCCGACGGAGAAGCGACTGGTGAGGACGGAGGCGTCGTACAGCTCGGGGACGAAGCCCTCGTCGAGGTTGCGCAGGCCGTAGACCAGGTCGTCGTAGCGCGGTTCGGCGGCGACGATCTGGATGCCCGGCCTGTGCTCCCGCAGGTAGCGGCCGACGCCCATGAGCGTGCCGGTGGTGCCGAGGCCCGCGACGAAGTGGGTGACGGAGGGCAGGTCGGCGAGGATCTCCGGGCCGGTCGTGGCGTAGTGGGCGCCCGCGTTGTCGGGGTTGCCGTACTGGTACAGCATCACCCAGTCGGGATGCTCGGCGGCCAGTTCCTTGGCCACGCGCACGGCGGTGTTGGAGCCGCCCGCCGCCGGTGAGGAGATGATCTCGGCACCCCACATGCCGAGCAGGTCCCGGCGCTCCTGCGAGGTGTTCTCCGGCATCACGCACACCATGCGGTAGCCCTTGAGCTTGGCCGCCATCGCGAGGGAGATACCGGTGTTGCCGGAGGTGGGCTCCAGGATCGTGCAGCCCGGGGTGAGCCGGCCGTCCTTCTCCGCCTGCTCGATCATGTGCAGGGCGGGACGGTCCTTGACCGAGCCGGTCGGGTTGCGGTCCTCCAGCTTGGCCCAGATCCGGACGTCGGCGGACGGCGACAGCCGCGGCAGGCGCACCAAAGGGGTGTTGCCCACCGCGGCCAGCGGGGAGTCGTAGCGCATCGGTTCGGCGACCGTCGGCTCAGGCCATGCCGCCGGCCACGGCCGGCAGGATCGTCACGTTGTCGCCGTCGGACAGCTTGGTGTTGATGCCGTCCAGGAAGCGGACGTCCTCGTCGTTCAGGTAGACGTTGACGAAGCGACGCAGCTGGCCGCCGTCCACGATGCGGGCCTGGATGCCCGCGTGCCGGGTCTCGAGGTCGGCGAACAGCTCGGCGAGGGTGTCCCCGGCGCCTTCGACCGCCTTCTGACCGTCGGTGTAGGTGCGAAGGATGGTGGGGATGCGGACCTCGATGGCCATGGTTGCGGGCTCCTGTCGGAAGGGTTCGTCGATTCGGTGTGCGTGCCTGGCGGTCCCCCCGGGCTTGCGGCACGTGGGGGAGCACCGCGGCAGCGGCCGTACGGCGGCGGGGAACGTCAACAGATGGCGCTGTTCAGCCTGCACAGGTCGACGTGCAGCCGCGCCACGAGCAGGATGCCCGGCGCCTTCTCGCTCACGTCGTTCAGAACCATGGGCTCATCGTATCGATTCCCGGTCCGGCTTCTGGAATGTGATCCCACATGGCGGACGGATTTCAACCACGGGCTGAGATCAGTACGCCTGCACGACCTTGACCTCTTCCTCCGTGACCTCGCCCTCGAGGATCCGGAAGGAGCGGAACTGGAACTCGCCGAGGCCGTCGGCGTCCGCGGTGGAGACCAGGACGTAGTGGGCGCCGGGCTCGTTGGCGTAGCCGATGTCGGTCCGGGAGGGATAGGCCTCGGTGGCTGTGTGGGAGTGGTAGATGATCACCGGCTCCTCGTCGCGGTCGTCCATCTCCCGGTAGAGCTTGAGCAGATCCTGCGAGTCGAACTCGTAGAAGGTGGGCGAACGGGCCGCGTTCAGCATCGGGATGAAGCGCTCGGGGCGGCCGGCGCCCAGCGGGCCGGCGACCACGCCGCACGCCTCGTCGGGGTGGTCCTCGCGCGCGTGGGCGACGATCTGGTCGTACAGGGCCTGGGTGATGGTCAGCATGGGGGTCAGGATAAGCAGAGGGGCCGTCCCGTACCGAGGTGTGGTACGGGACGGCCCACATGGCGGACGTCCTGAGCGGCGGCCGACGGGAGAACCACGAGTGCTCCCGTCGGCCGGACGTCCTTTTCCGGGGGTCAGCGCTTGCGGAAGGCCGCGGCCTCGGGGTTGCGGCGCTTGAGCACCCAGTAGGCGACACCGAGGATGACGCCCCACAGCGGCGCACAGTACAGCGAGACGCGGGCGTCCTTGTCGATGCCCATCAGCACGATCACCATGAGGATGAACAGGAGCGCGAACACGCTGGTGTACGGGGCACCCGGTGCCCGGAACTCGCTGCGCGCCAGCTCGCCCCGGTCGGCCCTCATCCGGTAGCGGATCTGGCAGACCAGGATGACGATCCAGGCCCACATGCCGGAGATGGTCGCGAAGGACACCACGTAGTCGAACGCCTTGCCCGGCCACTGGTAGTTGATCCAGACGCCGACCAGCATCAGCGCGGCGGAGAACGTCGTGCCGACGAGCGGGGTACCGCTGCGCGTCAGCTTGGTGAAGAACTTCGGGCCCTGGCTGTTGAGCGCCAGGTCGCGCAGCATGCGGCCGGTGGAGTACATGCCGGAGTTGCAGGAGGACAGCGCGGCCGTCAGGACGACGAAGTTGACGATGCCGGCACCCGCGGCCAGGCCCATCTTCTGGAACGCGGCCACGAAGGGGCTCACGCCCGGGTGGAAATTCGTCCACGGCACGACCGAGAGGATCATGATCAGCGCGCCGACGTAGAAGACGGCGATGCGCCACGGCACGGTGTTGATCGCCTTGGGCAGCACGGTCTTGGGGTCCTTGGACTCGCCCGCGGTCACACCGACCAGTTCGACGGCGAGGAAGGCGAACATCACCATCTGCAGGGTCATCAGCGTGTTGCCGACGCCGTGCGGGAAGAACCCGCCGTCGCTCCACAGGTGGGTCACGGAGGCGGTGTCACCGGCGTCGGAGAAGCCGATCGTCAGGATGCCGGCACAGATCAGGATCATGCCGATGATGGCGGTGACCTTGACCATGGAGAACCAGAACTCCAGCTCACCGAAGAGCTTCACGGAGATCAGGTTGGCGCCGTAGAGCACGATCGTGAAGATCAGGGCCGAGACCCACTGCGGGATGTCGAACCAGTACGTCATGTAGGCGGCCGCGGCGGTGACCTCGGTGATGCCGGTGACCACCCAGAACAGCCAGTACGTCCACCCGGTCACGAAGCCCGCGAACGGGCCGATGAACTCGCGCGCGTACTCCGAGAACGAACCCGACACCGGGCGGTACATCAGCAGCTCGCCGAGCGCCCGCATGATGAAGAAGATGACGAGGCCCGCGATGGCGTACGCCAGGATCAGACTGGGGCCGGCCTTGGAAATACCCTTGCCCGCACCGAGGAACAGGCCGGTGCCGATGGCACCGCCGATGGCGATCATCTGGATCTGCCGGGCTCCGAGCCCGCGCTGATACCCCTCGCCACCCTCGCTGTCCTCGGCCCGCACGGCCTCATTGCCGTCGCGATGCTGGTCGACCTGCGCTGAGGTCATGTGTGGTGCGCCTTTCTCCATGCCGACCCGGGCCTTTCGTCGGCCTCGGATCGGGTTTCGATCCCCCCGGATTGATGGAGCTGGGCGGCTTTCACAAGCACGCCCGTGCCTGGCCGGCGGTCGCCGGCTCGGTGGCGCACCCGGCCGAACATGGGTGGTGTTGGCCGGGCGGTCGTGAAGATTTATCACGGCCGCAATATTGATCACAGAGGCGCGTTGTGGCGCATCACACAGGTAAAAGCGGACAAAGAGCGCCCGAATGCGGCAAAACAGGCCGCAACGGTGACGGGATCGTTATCCGGATTTGAGCGTCCGCTGAGCGAACACGAAACCCTTACATTCAGGGCATAAGTGTGGTGACGAGGGTCTCCTGGAGGCCGCCCAGCCATAGATAGGCCATCACCATCGGCTTGCGCGGGTCCTCGTCCGGGAGCCGGTAGAGCAGATCGGTGTCGTCCTCGTCGGTGATCTCCAGCCGGGCCCCGATCGCGAGCCGCAGGTCGTTGAGGGCGCCGAGCCACTGCCGCGACTCCTCCGGGGACAGCTTGAGCACCGCCCCGCCCTCACCCACCGGGGCGAGCGCGTCCAGGGTGCGGATCACCGCGAGCGCGTTCTCCCGCTTGCCGGCCCTGAGGTCGTTCTCGGTGTACCGGCGGAACTCGGCGGAGTGCGCCTGCCGCTCGTCGGCCTCGGCCGGCGAGTCCGGGGCCTTCTCCGGATCGCTGTAGGCGTCCGGGAAGAGCCGGCGCAGGACGGGATCGGCGGGCGGTTCGCTCGGGCCCTCGGCGAACAGCTCGGCGAGCGGGTCGTCCGGGGTGTCGGCGCCGGGGCCGGGACCGATCAGCTCCAGGAGCTGCACGGCCAGGGACCGGATGATGGAGATCTCGACGTCGTCGAGCGCGACGGCCGCGCCGCCGCCGGGAAGCGGTTCGAAATGTCCGGGCATCTGGATGGGTTCGCTACTTCCGGTCCTGCTGGAGGGTGGCCCACAGACCGTAGCCGTGCATCGCCTGCACGTCGCGTTCCATCTCCTCGCGCGTGCCGCTGGAGACGATCGCCCGGCCCTTGTGGTGGACGTCGAGCATGAGCTTGGTGGCCTTGTCCTTGGTGTAGCCGAAGTACGACTGGAAGACGTACGTCACGTAGCTCATGAGGTTGACCGGGTCGTTGTGCACGATGGTGACCCAGGGGACGTCGGGTTCGGGTACGGCGAAGACCTCCTCCGCCGACTCGGTGCGTTCGATCTCTACGGGCGCGGGTGACGTCACACAGCCCATGCTGCCACGCCGTTCAGAAATCGTCACACTGACGAAATGGGGGTAGCATCTATCGTCATGAACACAGCGGACCTTGGGCTGCCGGTGGACGTTCCCTCGACGGCGCTCTTCACGGACCAGTACGAGCTGACGATGTTGCAGGCCGCCCTGAAGGCCGGTACGGCCGAACGGCGGAGCGTGTTCGAGGTCTTCACCCGGCGGCTGCCGGACGGGCGCCGCTACGGCGTGGTGGCCGGCACCGGACGCGTCCTGGACGCGGTGGAGAACTTCCGTTTCGACACGGGCGTCCTCGGCTTCCTGGGTGAGCGGAAGATCGTCGACGAGCGGACCCTGGGGTGGCTCGCCGACTACCGCTTCAGCGGGGACGTGTGGGGCTATCCCGAGGGCGAGGTGTACTTCCCGGGCTCGCCGATCATGCGGGTCGAGGGCACCTTCGCCGAGTGCGTGCTGCTGGAGACGGTGATCCTCTCCATCCTCAACCACGACTCCGCGATCGCGGCCGCCGCCTCCCGCATGGCCTCCGCCGCCGGTGACCGCCCGCTGATCGAGATGGGCGCCCGCCGCACCCACGAGCTGGCCGCCGTGGCCGCCTCCCGGGCCGCGTACGTCGGCGGCTTCGCCACCACCTCCGACCTGGCGGCCGGCTTCCGCTACGGCATCCCGACCGTCGGCACGTCCGCCCACGCCTTCACCCTGCTCCACGACCGCGAGCGGGACGCCTTCCAGGCCCAGGTGGACACCCTCGGCCGGGGCACGACCCTCCTCGTCGACACCTACGACGTCGCCGAGGCCGTCCGTACGGCGGTGGAGGTGGCCGGCCCCGAGCTGGGCGCGGTCCGCATCGACTCCGGCGACCTGCTGCTGGTGGCCCACCGCGTCCGCCAGCAGCTGGACGAGCTGGGCGCGAGGCGTACGAAGATCGTCGTGACCTCGGACCTGGACGAGTACGCGATCGCCTCCCTGGCCGCCGCGCCCGTGGACGCGTACGGCGTCGGCACCCAGCTGGTGACCGGCTCCGGGCACCCGACGGCGTCCATGGTCTACAAGCTGGTCGCCCGCGCCGAGACCACCGATCCCAGGGCGCCGCTGGTACCGGTCGCGAAGAAGTCCACCGGCGGCAAGACCTCCGTCGGGGGCCGCAAGTGGGCGGCCCGCCGGCTCGACGAGGAGGGGATCGCGGAGGCCGAGGTCGTCGGCACCGGACCGGTCCCGGCCGAGCTGGCCGACCGGCAGCTGCTGGTGCAGCTGGTCAAGGGCGGCGAGGTGGTCGCCCGGGAGCCGCTGGACATGCCACGGGACCGCCACATCGCCGCCCGCGCGAACCTGCCGCTGTCCGCGATCCAGCTCTCCCGAGGGGAACCCGTCATTCCGACGGAGTACGTCCACGGGCGCTCGGGTAGCTAGAGCGGGAACACCGTCCGCCCCCTCGAACGCCCCCTCCCGCACGGGACCGGAAGTCTCTAGGCTCAGTTACTTGGCTCTCAGTCGAAGGACACCCACCATGCGCCGCGCCTTGATCGTCGTAGACGTGCAGAACGACTTCTGCGAAGGGGGCAGCCTTGCCGTCGCCGGTGGTGCCGACGTGGCCGCCGCCATCACCGAGCTGATCGGCCAGGCGGCGGGCACCGGGTACCGCCATGTGGTGGCCACCCGTGACCACCACATCGCGCCCGGCGGCCACTTCGCGGACAACCCCGACTACGTCCGCTCCTGGCCCGCGCACTGCGTCGCGGGCACGGAGGGCGTGGGATTCCACCCGAACTTCGCCCCGGCCGTCGCCTCCGGCGCGGTCGACGCGGTGTTCGACAAGGGGGCCTATTCGGCGGCCTACAGCGGCTTCGAGGGCACCGACGAGAACGACGTGCCCCTGGCCGACTGGCTGCGCGCCCGCCACATCGACGAGGTGGACGTGGTCGGCATAGCCACGGACCACTGCGTACGGGCCACCGCCCTGGACGCGGCGCGAGAGGGGTTCCGGACCCAGGTGCTCCTGGACCTGACGGCGGGCGTCTCCGGCGCGACGACCGAGCGAGCGCTGGAGGAGCTGCGCGAGGCCGGTGTGGAACTCACCGGCAAGCCGGTCGTCAGCGGCCAGTAAGCCGGCCGGCAGGCCTTCGAGGCGCCGGGCGGAGCGGCCGTGCCGCAGGGCGCGGGGAACCGCGAACCGTCCGCCCGGCGGAGCCCTCAGCTCTGCTGCGCCACCGCCGATCTGCGCAGCAGGGCCCGGATCGGGCGCCACAGCTCCGTGACGGTGACACCGTTGTCCGGCGCCGTACGCCATATCAGGCCGTCGGGGTGGTGCAGGACCGCCGTGATCTCGTCCGGGGTGGGCGGGGCCGCGTTGCCCCGCAGGTAGACCGCGCGCAGCCCCAGGTTGCGCAGCCTGGTCAGGGCGCGCGCCCGGTTCTGGGCGTGCACGAGCACCCGCACGCCGGCCGGGCCCGCCGCGAGGGCGCCGCCGGGACTCGGCAGGTTGAGCGCCACCACCACCGTGCCGTTCGGCAGCTTGCAAAAACCTCCTGCGGCCATGCGGTCACATCCCCGTTCCGGTCGGTGTCAATAAGCGATCCACAGCACGCACCTAAACACGATCGGCGGCAACCCGCCAGGGGGTTGCCGCCGATACGTGCCTGACCTGCAAAAACGTTCGTTACTTCACCGCTGCGCCGACTTCCAGCTCGACCGTCGAGCCGTCCTTGGCCTGCTTGGTGATCTTGATCTTCGTGTTGGTGTCAGTGATCTTCACGCCACCGGTCGGGTTCGACGGGTCGTAGTAGGAGCTGGTGTGGTCGTTGAAGACCGACACCCCCTTCTGCGACTTGATCTTGGTGGCCTTGTCCGCCTTGTGCAGCGTGAAGGCGTCCGTGGACTCCAGACCGAACGTCGAGTCGAAGGCCTGGATGCGGTTGCGCATCAGCGTGCCGTCGGAGTACTTCAGCGCCTTCCAGTGCGCGTCGACCGGCAGGATCAGACCGGTGCCCGGGTGGTCCTTGGCGTTGGTGTTGTTGTCCGCCTGGGAGGTGTCCCACTTCCAGATCAGCAGACCGTTCTGGTACGGGTAGTGCTCCACCCAGTCCGGACGCGACGCGAAGCCGAAGTTGTACGGGCCGACCTTGAGCGTCTTGTCGTACGACACGTACTGGCGGTTCTCGGCGATGTAGTACTGCTTGTAGTCCTTGGTGAAGGACGCGCCGATCCGGGAGAAGCCCGCCGCGGTCCAACCGGCGTCCGCCGTCTCGGCGTTGTCGGAGAACAGCGCCGCGCCGTCGGCGGTCAGCGTGATCTCGTCGGCCGCGAAGCCCTTCTGCGCCACCCCGCCGTCGGTCTGGTAGCGGAAGCGGACGTCGACCTTCTTGCCCGCGTAGGCGTCCAGCGAGTACGACAGCTTCTTGTAGCCGTCGACCGTGCCGGTCAGGGCCGGCTTGCCGGAGCCGTCGCGCGGGACGGCCTGGCCGTCGACCGTGCCGTCGAGGGCGGTCCAGTTGGCGCCGCCGTCGGTCGACACCTCGGTGTAGAGGTAGTCGTAGCCGTTCTCGATGTCGTACCAGCCGTCGAGCGTGAGGGCGGCCGACGTCTTCCCGGTGAGGTCCACCGAACGGGTCAGCGTGTTCTTGAGGTTGTCACCGCTGCCGCTCCACCACTGGGTCGAGCCCTGCGCCGGGGTGACGATCTCGGTCTTGACCGCCTTGTCCGGCAGCGAGACCACCAGGGCCTGACGGTACTTGGTGTTGTACTCGGCGAGGCCCAGCTTGTGCCAGGAGGAGACGCCCGCCTTGGCGGAGTCGTAGTTCAGCCAGCCCAGCTGCAGCTTGTCCCAGGCGTTCATGTCGCCGGGCAGGTCGCCGATGGCGTCCTTGCCGGTGCCCAGCCAGGAACCGGAGGACATCAGCGTCCAGAAGCCGGTGGAGTTGTCGCCGCCGTTGGTGTCGTACTCGTCCGGCAGGCCGAGGTCGTGGCCGTACTCGTGGGCGAAGACGCCGAGGCCGCCGTTCTCCGGCTGGATGGTGTAGTCGCCGACCCAGATGCCGGTGTCGCCGACCTGCGTGCCGCCGAGCTTGTTGCCGGACGGGCCGGTGGCGCCGGCGTCGGTGCCGAAGGCGTACCAGCGGTGCGCCCAGATCGCGTCGGTGCCCTGGGCGCCGCCGCCCGCGGACTCGTCCTCACCGGCGTGCACGATCTGGAAGTGGTCGACGTAGCCGTCGGGCTCGTTGAAGTTGCCGTCGCCGTCGAAGTCGTAGCGGTCCCACTGGTCGTACTTGGCCAGGTCCGCCTTGATGTCGGCGTCGGACCTGCCGGCCGCCTTCTGCTGGGCCACCCAGGCGCTCAGACCGTCGCTGACGACGTTCCACACGCTCGGGCAGTTGGTGGAGCCGCAGGCGTTGTTGCCGTAACGGGCCTCGTTGTACGGGACCTTCACCCAGTCGGTGACCTCACCGGTGACCGAGTAGCGGCCCGAGGACTGCTTCTCGTAGTACTTCTTCAGCGACTCGGTCTTCTTGCCGGTGCCGAAGTAGAGGTCCTGGTAGTGCTTCTGGTCGTAGTCCTTCTGCCAGGCCGTCGAGTTGTCCTTCTTGCGGTCCGGCGCGGCGATCTGGTTGTGCCGGGGGCCCGCGGTGCCGCCGAACTTGGGGTCGGTCTGGTCCCCGAACTCCACCAGGATGGTGAAGATCTTGTCGGTCTTCTCGCGGCTCAGCTCGACGTACTTGCTGTCGCCCTTCTTGCTCTTGAGCTGGACGACCTTCGAGCCGTTGCGGTCCTTGGCCTTGACCTTGCCCGATATGAGCTGGTTCAGGGCCTCCTGGCGCTGGGCCTCCTGGGTCTTGCTCATCGGGCCGTCGAGGTCGTGCTTCTGCTGCTTCACCGGCGCCGGGTCGTGCCGGTTGGCGGCAGCGGACCGGGCGGTGGTGCTCGCCTCCGCGACGGCGAAGGTGGCGAACGTGGCGGAGGCCGCCGCGAGCGTCACACCGATGGCGGCCGCTCTGAACGTCCAGGATCTGCTGGTCACTTGAGTTCCTCCCCCGCGCCGCGCACACGGACAGAAGGGTCCCGGGTCATGGAGGAATCCGTGCGCGCACGATCAACGCGTGTAGTCAAGTGACGACATTTGACTAGAGGTTTAGAAGAAAAGACAGACCTTGACTTGAGCAGGACAAGTGCACTATGCGGAGTGGAGGTTCGCTTTGCGGACGCCCCCGAACACCTCCAGAAACGGTGCAGATCCGCTCGACAGGCACGGGACAGCGCCTGCTTGCCGGGCCCATGACTCCGTGCGCCCCCTGTGCACCGGTACCGTGGGTTAGGCGATGCTTACCAGGCGTCCCGCTCGGGCATGCACGCGAAGAGAGTCGAACGGCACCCCCCACCCCCCGAAGACTTCCGAGGACACGATTGCCATGCCTCGTCCGACTGCCGCACAGCTCGTCTACGGTTCCTGCACGGTGATCTTCTCGACGCTCGCCATGCTGCTGCTGTCCCAGACGAGTTCGGGCCTCGGGATCGCCGTCATCGCCCTGGCGGCACTCGCCCTGGGACTCCTGGTCGCCATGACAGTTCCCGCGCCCCGCACCGTCGAAGCGCCCGCCGAGGCCGCGGTGGACGAGGAGCGCGTCCCCACCACCCTCTGACCGGTGCGTGCGAGAGCGGCGGGCCCGTCATGCCACGGACCCGCCGCTGTCGTGTGCGCACGCCTGACTCTTGGCTCAACGGGTGCTGACCACCACGGTCTTGGCCGCTTTGTCGTGCAGACCCTGTTTGTACGGCTTGTCGAAGAAGCTCCAGCCGCCGCAGATCGCCGTCCAGATGCAGGCGCAGCAGAAGGCGAACGGCACCCACAGCACCAGGGCCCGGATCAGCGAGGTCTGTACGGAGGGTGTGGCGCCGTTGTCCAGGTTGGCCACCCGCATGTTGAGCCATTTCTTGCCCAGGGTCTGCCCGGACTTGCTGATCAGGAAGGTGTCGTAGGCGACATAGAGGATGGCCGCGATGAAGGACTGCGCGACCGACCGGCCGACCTCGATGCGGTCGCCGTCGACGTTGTACTCGCGCACGCCGAACGCCCAGGTGAGCAGCCAGACGACGATCCCGACGAGGATCATGTCGATGATCCTCGCGAGCGTCCGCTTGCCGCTGTCGGCGAGCGGGGGCATACCTGCCAGGGGGTCGGCGGGGTAACCGCCGGCACCGGCTCCGTAGGGGCCGCCACCGTAGGGGCCGCCACCGTACGGGCTGCCGCCGTAGGGAGGCGGTTGGTCGCCGCCCGGGGGCGGGGGCCAGCCACCCGGAGGCGGGGGCTGGCCGCCCGGGGGCGGGCCGCCGCCGGGCGGCGGGGGCTGCTGGGCGCCGCCGTACGGGGTGTCGTACGGCGAGCCCGACCCCTGGTCCGACGGGGGCCGCTTCCTGAACGGGTCGTCCTCGGGGGGCTGCTCTCCGGAGCCGGGGGGCGGTTCACTGCTCATGGCCCGAGTGGACCCCGAGCGCCCCGGCTCCGCACCCGGCGGGCGGCCGTACGGAGTACGCGGGCGCCGCCGTCAGCCCGCGACGAAGGTGTGGGCCGCCTTGTCGTGCCAGCACTGGCGCCAGGGCCGGTCGAACAGGCACCACAGCACGCCCACGATCCCGATGCCGAGCAGCCCGGGCACGCTGTAGACCAGCCAGCGGCGCAGCGCCCGGCCGAACGTCGGGGGCTCGTGCGCCTCGATGTCCCGCACCTCGATCCCGCACAGCTTCTTGCCGAGGGTGCGGCCCCACTTGGCGGTGGGCAGCACCTCGTAGACCACGCCGAAGAGGAGCAGGACGGCGAGGACGATGCCGAGGCTGGTGCCGGTCGTGCCGTCGAGCAGCCAGACGGTGACGGTGCGGCCGGACAGCCGGGCCTCGTCGATCTTCTGCTGGATGTGGTCGGCGGCCTGGAGACCGAGGGGGACGGCCGCGGCGGCCGTCACGGCACCCACGACCAGGCTGTCGATCAGCCGGGCGGCGAACCGCTTGCCGTTTCCGGCGGGCCGGGCCGCGGCCTGGCGGCGCGCGGCCGCCTGGAACAGGTCCTCCACCGGCGGCTTCCACGGCGCGACGGGCTGCTCGTCCGCACCCCCGGCCAGCTGGTGCACCTGCTGCGCCCAGGAGGCCTGTCCGCCACCGGGACCGGCCGTCACGGGCGTTCCGGCACCGGCCGGTTGCGGACCGGACTGCTGCGGCACCGAGGGCGCCACGGCGGCCTGCGCCTGCTGGGCACCGCCGGCGGCCGGGAAGCCGAGGGGCGCCTGTGCGGGCTGGGCCCCCTGCGCCGCCGGTGCGGGCTGTCCGGCCTGTGCCGTCTGCGGGGCCTGCGCGGCGGCGCGGGCCGCGGCGGCCTTTCCGGCACCGAATCCGGGTCCGGAGGACGGGGTGCCGGAGGACGGGGCGGACGAGGCGCCGGGGGAAGCACCGGCGGAGGGGGAGGCGGAAGCGGGCGACGACGGGGCGGGCGCGCCGACCGGCCCCTGCGTACCGAAGCCGGGCACACCGGCACCGGCGGCCGCACCCGTGCCCGGGGCCTGCCCGCCGTGGCCCGTACCCTGCGCTCCCTGGCCAGGGCCCTGCGCCCCGAAGGCGGGGCCGCCTGGCGCGCCCGAGCCGGTCCGCGGAGGGCCGAAGCCCGCGTGCGGGGCGGCGGGCCCGTCGTCCTGGGCCCGCACGGCCTCCTGGCCGGTCGGCCGGCCCTGGCCGGGGACCGGGCGGAAGGTCATCGTGCCGTCGTCCTGGACGGCCGCGGGGCCGGGGACCGGGCGGCGGAAGATGAAGGTGCCGGGGTCGGGCGCGTCGTCGTCCGCCGGTGGGATGGAGGCCGTGCCGTCGGCGCCGGCGGCGTGGCCGGCCGGCTGGGCCGGGGTGTCCGCCGGGATCCTCGGGTCGGCGCTCCGGCCGGTGTCGCCGGGGCCGGACCGGCCCGCTGCGCCGGCACCCCAGGCGGGGCCGGCGGAGGGTCCCGCTCCCGTGGTGCCCGGGGCGGCCGAGTGCGGCTGCGGGTCCTCGTCGAAGAAGTGGGGGCCCGTCTCCTCCACGGCGGGCGCCGGGCGGACGCCGGGCGGCGGGGTGAGCGGCTCGCCGTCCCGCGGCGCCGGCCGGCTGGTGCCGGGCACCCAGGAGGCGCCGTTCCAGTACCGGACGTAGCCGGGGATGGACGGGTCCGGGTAGTAGCCCTCGCGGGGCCTGTCGTCACCTGGGGCCGGGGTTGGGGCGCTCATGTCCGTCGTCCCGTATCTGCTCGGGGGTGGGATGGGAGCCTCCACATCTATCAGACGCGGGCATCCCCCACCGCCAGTCCCGCCGGACCCACTCCTTTCCGGGCAACGCACCACCCGGCTCCCACAGGTCCGCGAAGAAACTTCTGCGAACCCGCGTAATGGCCCGGCCCCTGCCCCCTCTCCTCTGCTGCGGGCCTCCACCGGGCGGCCCGGCAGCACCGGACCAGGAGAGGAATCACAGGTCATGCATCACACCGTGGTGGAACGGGAGCTGGAGCTGAGGCTCGTCCTGTCGCCCGAGCGCAGCGTCCCGGTCCCGGCCAGGCTCGGCTACCGCTCCGACGACCCGTACGCCGTCCACATCGCCTTCCACATCAACTCCGAGCACCCCGTCGGCTGGACGTTCGCCCGCGACCTGCTGGTGGAGGGGGTGTTCCGGCCGTGCGGGCAGGGGGACGTGCGGGTGTGGCCGGCGAAGGTCGACGGGCGCGGTGTCGTACTGATGGCGCTCAGCTCACCCGACGGGGACGCCCTGCTGGAGGCACCGGTCCCGCAGATGTCTGCGTGGCTGGAGCGGACGCTGCGGCTGGTGCCCCCGGGGACCGAGGACAGGCGGCTGGGCATCGACGACGCGCTCGACCAGCTGCTCGCCCGGTGACCGGCCCCTGGCGTGGGTCGTGGCGGCCGCGCCCGGCCAGCGAGCCCGGGACCGGGTCAGAACAGCTTGCCCGGGTTGAGGATGCCCAGCGGGTCGAAGGCCTGTTTCACGGCCCGCTGCATCTCCACCCCGACCGGGCCGATCTCCCGGGCCAGCCACTCCTTCTTCAGGACGCCCACGCCGTGTTCGCCGGTGATGGTGCCGCCCAGCTCCAGGCCGAGGGCCATGATCTCGTCGAAGGACTCCCGGGCCCGCCGGGACTCCTCGGGGTCCTGCGCGTCGAAGCAGACGGTGGGGTGCGTGTTGCCGTCCCCGGCGTGCGCGCAGACGCCGATGGTCAGGTCGTACTTCTTGGCGATCCGCTCGACCCCGTCCAGCATCGCGCCGAGCCGGGAGCGGGGCACGCACACGTCGTCGATCATCGTCGTGCCCTTGACCGCCTCCAGCGCGGTCAGCGAGAGCCGCCTGGCCTGCAGCAGCATCTCGGACTCGGCGGTGTCCTCGGCGGGGACGACCTGGGTGGCGCCGGCCGCCTCGCACAGGGCGCCGACGGCGGCGAGGTCGGCGGCGGGGTCCGGGGTGTCGAAGGCGGCCAGCAGCAGCGCCTCGGTGGTCTCCGGCAGCCCCATGTGGGCGAGGTCGTTGACGGCCTTGACGGTCGTACGGTCCATCAGTTCGAGGAGGGACGGCACGTGACCGCCCTCCATGATCCGGCACACGGCGTCGCAGGCGGCGGTGGCGGAGCCGAACTCGGCGGCCAGCACCAGCTGCCGGGGCGGCTTGGGCTTGAGGGCGAGGACCGCCCGGACGACGATGCCGAGCGAGCCCTCGGAGCCGACGAACAGGCGGGTGAGGTCGTAGCCGGCGACGCCTTTCGCGGTGCGGCGGCCGGTGGACATCAGCCGGCCGTCGGCGAGGACGACGTCCAGGCCGAGGACGTACTCGGCGGTCACGCCGTACTTGACGCAGCACAGCCCGCCCGAGGCCGTGCCGATGTTGCCGCCGATCGTGCACATCTCCCAGCTGGAGGGGTCCGGCGGGTAGGAGAGGCCGTGTTCCTCGACCGCGCGGGAGAGGGCCGCGTTGATCACGCCCGGTTCGACCACGGCGATCCGGTCGACGGGGCTGATCTCCAGGATGCGGTCCATCTTGGTGAGGGACAGCGCGATGCAGCCCTCGGTGGCGTTGGCGCCGCCGGACAGGCCGGTGCGCGCCCCCTGCGGGACGACCGGGACCCGCAATGCGGTGGCGGTGCGCATGACGTGCTGGACCTCTTCCACCGTGCGCGGCAGCACCACCACGGCCGGGGCGCCGGCGGGACAGAAGCTCGCCATGTCGTTGGCGTAGGAGGCGGTGACGTCGGGGTCGGTCAGGACGGCCTCGGGCGGCAGGCCGGCCAGGAGCCGATCGGTGAGGGTGCTGGTTGCCGCGATGGCTTCGTCGCGGGGCGCTTCGATGCGGCTCATGATCACAGGGTCGCACTCGCGGCCATCGGTGTGAACCCCGTACGCGCCGCCCTTGGGCCGCATGGATGTGCTCGTCGTACTGACGCACAGTGAGCGCCATGGACAACCGACTGAACGGGCCGGGTACGTCCCTGATCGCCGGGCCGCCGAGGCCGCGCCGCCGCCTGAGGTGGCTGCGGCGGGTGCTGACGACCGCGCTGGCGGGCGGTGTCGTCGCGGGCGGGGTGCTGATGCTGCTGCCGCAGGAGCGGCCGCGCGGGGCGGCGCCCGCCCCGGGACCGCAGGCCCAGGCGCCGGCCGCGGTGACCTTCGGGATTCCGGCGGCGCTGCCCCGGGTGACGGCTCTCATCGGACAGCAGGAGCAGCGGGTGCGGGCGCAGCCGCAGGACGCCCGGGCGTGGGCGGTGCTGGGGTCCGCGTACGTGGAGCGGGGACGGCGGACGGCGGCCCCGGCGGACTACCCGAAGGCGGAGCAGGCGTTGCGGACCTCGCTGCGCGTGCGCGGCGCGCGGAACACCGAGGCTCTGGACGGCATGGCGGCGCTGGCGCTCGCGCGGCGGGACTTCCCGGCGGCGAAGGGCTACGCCGAGCAGGCGCTGAAGGCGTCGCCCAAGCGATGGACGGCGTATCCGCCGATGATCGACGCCTACAACGGGCTCGGCGACTACGAGGCGGCCCGCAAGACCCTGGACAAGCTGCTTCAGCTGCGCCTCGGTGCGGACGCGCGGCCCGCCGTGATGGCGCGGGCCTCGGCGGTGTACCGGGACCGGGGCTGGCGCGAGGACGCGGTGGCCCAGCTGACCGACGCGGCGGCCGCCGCCCGCACACCGGCCGAGCAGGCCGCCTACCTGGCCGGGCTCGGGCAGCTGGCCTGGGAGCGCGGCGACCTTCCGGACGCGCTGCGGCACTTCGACGCGGCCGCACGTCTGGAACCCGGGCAGCGGACGGCACTGGCCGGGCGGGGGCGGACGCTGGCCGCGCTGGGCCGCTCGGCGGAGGCGGTGACCGCGTACCGGGCGGCCCTGGCCCGGCAGCCGAGCCCCCGGGACACCCTGGAGCTGGGCGAGCTGTACGAGTCGCTGGGACAGAGCCGGTCGGCCGCCGCGCAGTACGAGCAGTTGAAGACGCGGGTGCGGCAGTCGGTGGCGGGCGGGGTCGACGAGGAGCTGCTGATCGGGCAGTTCGAGGCGGACCACGGGGACCCGTGGGAGGCCGTGGAGCGGCTGGAGGCCGAGTGGCAGCGCCAGCCGGGGATCGAGGTGGCCGACGCGCTCGGCTGGGCGCTGCACCGGGCCGGTGACGACAAGGAGGCGCTGACGTACGCCACCATCGCCACGGACAAGGCGAAGGGGGGCGGGGTGCGCAGTGCGCTCCACGCCTTCCACCGGGGCATGATCGAGGGGGAGCTGGAGATGTACGCGCCCGCGCGCCGGCACCTTCAGGAGGCGCTGCGGATCAATCCGTACTTCTCACCGCTCGAGGTTCCCGAAGCGCGCCGGGCCCTGGCCGCGCTGGGTGACGTGCCGGAGGAGCCGCTCCCCGCCGAGACCCCCTAGGGGGGTCCGGCGGGGCGTCTTCGGCTACAGGTTGCCGCGCTTGGCCTGCTCGCGTTCGATCGCCTCGAACAGGGCCTTGAAGTTGCCCTTGCCGAAGCCCATCGAGCCGTGTCGCTCGATGATTTCGAAGAAGACGGTCGGCCGGTCCTGGACGGGCTTGGTGAAGATCTGCAGCAGGTAGCCGTCCTCGTCGCGGTCCGCGAGGATCTTCAACTCGCGCAGGGTCTCGACCGGGACGCGGGTGTCGCCCACCCACTCGCCGAGGGTGTCGTAGTACGAGTCGGGGGTGTCGAGGAACTCGACGCCGGCCGCGCGCATGGTGCGGACGGTCTGCACGATGTCGTTCGTGTTCAGCGCGATGTGCTGGACGCCGGCGCCGCCGTAGAACTCCAGGTACTCGTCGATCTGGGACTTCTTCTTGGCGATCGCGGGCTCGTTGATCGGGAACTTCACCTTGAGGGTGCCGTCCGCGACGACCTTCGACATCAGCGCGCTGTACTCGGTGGCGATGTCGTCGCCCACGAACTCCTTCATGTTCGTGAAGCCCATGACCTTGTTGTAGAACGCGACCCACTCGTTCATCCGGCCGAGTTCCACGTTGCCGACGCAGTGGTCGACGGCCTGGAAGGTGCGGTGGGCGGGCGGTTCGACGATCGGCTTCGCCGCCGTGTAACCGGGCAGGTAGGGACCGTCGTAGCCGGTGCGGTCGACCAGGGTGTGGCGGGTCTCGCCGTAGGTGGCGATCGCGGCGAGGACGACGGTGCCGTGCTCGTCCTTCACCTCGTAGGGCTCGGCGACCGAGCGGGCGCCGTGCTCGATGGCGTACGCGTACGCGGCGCGGGCGTCCGGGACCTCGATGGCCAGGTCGATGACCCCGTCGCCGTGCTCGGCCACGTGCTGGGCGAGGAAGTGGCCCCAGTCGCTGCTCGGCTTGATCACCGAGGTGAGGACGAAACGGGCGGAGCCGTTCTCCAGTACGTAACTGGCGGTCTCGCGGCTGCCGTTCTCCGGTCCGGAGTACGCGACCAGCTTCATGCCGAAGGCGGTGGAGTAGTAGTGCGCCGCCTGCTTGGCGTTGCCCACGGCGAAGACGACCGCGTCCATTCCCTTGACCGGGAAGGGGTCGGCCTGCCGGGCGGTGTCGGGAGTGTGGTGTGTGGTCTGCGTCATAGCGGAAGGGTGACCCCGCTCTGCAAGGTGCGCAATAGTTGGCGTATCTGCTGGGCAATCTGTTCAGCAGTGCAGCCATTCCGGCAGTCTTTCTGTACAGGATGACCATCGTGGGAGGGCTCGGATGGCGATCGACCGGCTGGACGGACGGATCATCGTGCTGCTCGCCCGGGAGCCGCGCATCGGTGTGCTGGAGATGTCCCGGCGGCTCGGAGTGGCGCGCGGGACCGTGCAGGCCCGCCTGGACCGGCTTCAGTCGAACGGAGTCATCCGCGGATTCGGCCCGCAGGTGGATCCGGCGGCCCTCGGCTACCCGGTCACCGCGTTCGCCACGCTCCAGATCCGGCAGGGCCAAGGGGCGGACGTGCGCGCCTACTTGGCGACCGTGCCCGAAGTGCTGGAGCTGCTGACCACGACCGGCAGCGGGGACATGCTGTGCCGTCTGGTGGCCCGTTCGAACGCCGATCTCCAGCGGGTGATCGACCGGGTTGTCGGCTTTGATGGCATCGTCCGGGCCTCCACGGCGATCGTCATGGAGAACCCCGTTCCGCTGCGGATCATCCCGCTGGTGGAACAGGCGTCCGCGGACAGCGAAGGGACGTAGACGACCCGACCCGGGGGTGAGCGCGGGTGAACTTCTGGGAGTACCTGGGCAGCCGCCACCAGCAGCTGCTGACGGACGCGTACCAGCACGCCGGCGCGGTGTTCCAGTGCATGGTCCTGGCGACCGTCCTCGGGGTGCTCATGGGGGTCGTCACGTACCGCACCGACTGGGCCGGCAACCTCGCCACGCTCACCACCTCCACCGTCCTCACCATCCCGTCCCTGGCCCTGATCGGTCTGCTGATCCCGGTGGTGGGGCTGGGCGTCGCGCCGACGGTCATCGCGCTGACCCTGTACGGGCTGCTGCCGATCGTGCGCAACGCCATCGTGGGACTGCGCGGCGTCGACCCGGCCCTGGTGGACGCGGCCCGCGGCATCGGCATGTCCCGCCCGGCACAGCTGCTGCGGATCGAGCTGCCGCTGGCCTGGCCGCCGATCCTGACCGGCATCCGGGTCGCCACCCAGATGCTGATGGGCATCGGGGCCGTCGCCGCCTACGCCTCCGGCCCCGGCCTGGGCAACGAGATCTTCCGCGGGCTGGCCTCGCTGGGCAGCAGGAACGCCCTGAACCAGGTGCTCGCGGGCACGCTCGGGATCGTCGTCCTCGCGCTCCTCTTCGACGTCGCCTACGTCCTGCTCGGACGGCTGACCATTCCCAGAGGTATCCGTGTCTGAGACGTCCGCCCAGGGCTCCCACGGCGCCACGATCGAGCTGGAGAACCTGACCAAGCGGTACCCGGGCAATCCGCAGCCGGCCGTGGACAACGTCAGCATGGAGATCAGGGCCGGCGAGACGGTGATCTTCGTCGGGCCGTCGGGCTGCGGGAAGTCCACGACACTGAAGATGATCAACCGGCTGATCGAGCCGACCGGCGGCCGCATCCGCATCGACGGCGAGGACGTCACCGACATCGACCCGGTGAAGCTGCGCCGCAACGTCGGGTACGCCATCCAGTCCTCGGGCCTGTTCCCGCACATGACCGTCGCCCAGAACATCGCGCTGGTGCCGAAGATGACCGGCTGGTCCGCGTCCCGGGTCCGGGACCGGGTGGAGGAGATGCTCGACCTGGTGGGCCTGGACCCGGGCGAGTTCCACGGCCGCTATCCGCGCCAGCTCTCCGGCGGCCAGCAGCAGCGCGTCGGGGTGGCGCGGGCGCTCGCCGCCGATCCCCCGGTGCTGCTGATGGACGAGCCGTTCGGCGCGGTCGACCCGATCACCCGCGACCACCTCCAGGACGAGCTGATCCGGCTCCAGCGCGAGCTGCACAAGACGATCGTGTTCGTCACGCACGACTTCGACGAGGCGATCAAGCTGGGCGACCGGATCGCGGTGCTGCGCGAACGCTCGCACATCGCCCAGTTCGACACCCCGGAGGCGATCCTCACCAACCCGGCCGACGACTTCGTCTCCGGTTTCGTCGGCGCGGGTGCGGCCCTGAAGCGGCTGAACCTGACCCGGGTGCGGGACGTGGAGATGCGGGACTACCCGACGGTCACCGTCGACACCCCGCTCCAGCAGATCTCCGGTTTCCTGCGGGGCAGCGGCACGAACGAGATCCTGCTGCTCGACAGGCGTCGCCGGCCCTACAAGTGGCTGCGGCGGGGCGACCTGACGCGGGCGAGGGGCTCGCTGGCCCGGGCGGGCACGCTGGTGAACGACACGGTGACCCGGGACGCGACCCTCAGGGACGCGCTGGAGGCGGTACTCACGGACAACGCGGGGCGGGTGGCCGTCACGGGGCGGCGCGGCGAGTACATCGGCGTCGTCGACATGGAGACCCTGATGAACTCCGTGCACGAGCTGCTGGAGGCCGACCGGCTGGAGGCCATGGAGGCGCAGGCCGACCTGGAGGTGGCCCGGGCCCAGCAGACCCACTCCGAGCAGGAGGGCCACGGAGGGGAGAAGAAGGCGTGAGCACCGCCCGGCGGCCCGAGGGCGCGCACGACGCCGAGGGGCTCGCCCTCCGCGACGAGGGCGGGGCGGGGCAGGAGGCGCCGCCGCCGCAGCGCCCGCCCGCACGCCGCCTGACCTGGCGGCGGCTGACCTTCCTGCCCTCGGTGCTGATCCTGCTGCTGCTCGCCACCTGGCTGTGGTTCCGCCAGGCCGACCTGGACACCATCTCGCGCAACGCGCTGTCGGGCGGCCAGGTCTCCAAGGCGCTGTGGCAGCACGTGAAACTGACGGTGATCTCGACGTTCTTCGTGCTGGTCATCGCCATCCCGCTGGGCATCCTGCTGACCCGGAGGGCGTTCAGCCGTGCCACCCCGATGGCGATGACGATCGCCAACATGGGCCAGGCGACGCCGGCGATCGGCCTCCTGGCGCTGCTGGTGATCTGGCTGGGCACCGGCACGAAGGCGGCGCTGATCGGCATCGTCGTCTACGCCGTGCTGCCCGTGCTGGCCAACACCATCGCGGGCCTGAAGGCCAACGACCCGACCCTGCAGGAGGCGGCCCGCGGCATCGGGATGTCCCCGCTCGGCGTGCTCACCCGGATCGAACTCCCCCTCGCCGTCCCCCTGATCCTCGCGGGCATCCGCACCGCCCTCGTCCTCAACGTCGGTACGGCGACCCTGGCGACCTTCGGCGGTGGCGGCGGCCTCGGCGTGCTGATCACGACGGGCATCACCACCCAGCGCATGCCGGTGCTGGTCCTGGGCTCGATCCTCACCGTGGCGCTCGCCCTGCTGGTCGACTGGCTGGCCTCCCTGGCGGAAGTGCTGCTGCGGCCGCGGGGGCTGGAGGCGGGGACATGAGACGCCGCGCCCGTCCGCTGCTGGCCGCGCTGCTCGTCGTACCGTCCGGCTGCGGTCTGACCAGCGGCTCCCCCATGACCGACGACGTCGAGCCGGGCTCCATCGGCGCGGGCGAGCCGCTGAAGGGCGCCCATCTCACCGTCACCTCCAAGGAGTTCACGGAACAGCTGATCCTGGGCGCGATCATGGGGATCGCCTTCCAGGCGGCCGGTGCCGACGTGCTCGACCGGACGGGCATCCAGGGCTCCATCGGGTCGCGGGAGGCGGTCAAGAGCGGGGAGGCGGACGCGCTGTACGAGTACACGGGCACCGGCTGGATCACCTACCTGGGCAACAGCAGGCCGATCCCGGACCCCACGAAGCAGTGGCGGGCGGTGCGGGCCGCCGACCTGAAGAACGGGCTGACCTGGCTGCCGCCCTCACAGCTGAACAACACCTACGCGCTCGCCATGAACCAGGCCAACTACCAGAAGTACCGCACGCGGACACTGTCCGAGGTGGCCGCGCTGTCCAGGAAGGACCCGGACGCCGTCACCCTCTGCGTCGAGGGCGAGTTCGCCAACCGGGCCGACGGGCTGCCCGGCATGGAGAAGGCGTACGGCATGGACGTGCCGGCGAAGAACATCACGCAGATGGACACCGGGATCATCTACACGCAGGTGGCGAAGGGGGCGTGCACCTACGGGGAGGTGTTCACCACCGACGGGCGCATCAAGTCGATGGACCTCGTCGTGATGGACGACGACAAGAAGTTCTTCCCCAACTACAACGCCACGCCCGTGGTCAACACCGAGGTGCTGAAGAAGTGGCCGGCCATCGCGAGCGTCATCGAGCCCGTGACCAGGAAGCTGAACAACTCGGTGGCGCAGACCCTGAACGCGGCGGTGGACGTCGACGGCGAGGACCCGCACCAGGTGGCGCTGGACTGGATGCGCCAGGAGGGGTTCGTGAGGTAGGGGGCCGAGGACGGCTAGCAGCTCGGGACCGTGCCCTTGCCCTTCTCCAGCGCCACCAGGGAGTCGACCGCGCTCTTGAGGGTGGTCACCGGGACCAGCCGCAGCCCCTTGGGCAGTTCGGCCTCGGCGTCGGCGCACTCCGCCTTCGGCACCAGGAAGACGCTGGCCCCGTCCCGCCGGGCGGCCTGCGTCTTCAGGGCCACCCCGCCGACCGCGCCGACCTTGCCGTCGCCGTCGATCGTGCCCGTACCGGCGATGGTGCGGCCCCCGGTGAGGTCGCCACCGCCGCCGTCGCCGTCCAGCTTGTCGATGATCCCCAGGGTGAACAGCAGACCCGCGCTGGGCCCGCCCACGTCGGCGAGCTTCAGCGTGACCTTGACCTTGCCGGTCAGGTCCAGGTACTTCAGTGCCGCCCGGGTCGCGGCGTCCTGGGACTGCCGCATCTGCTCCACGTTGTGCTTCTCGATCTCCTTGATGTCGTCGCCGCTCGGGTAGACCGAGTCGCGCGGCATGACGGCCCGGTCGGTGCGGAACCAGTTGTCGAACACGTCCCCCAGGGACACCCGGGTGTCCGGCCCGGTCGCCTCGATCGTGACCATCCGCAGCTGCCCGCTGGTCTTCCGGGTCGGCGCACCGGAGACGGTGATCACCGGAGTGCCCTTGTTCTCCCCGAGCACGTTCGCCGTCAACCCGGGCTGCGCCACCGCGAACGGCAGCGGCGCGAACGCCGCCGTGGCGATCAGGGCCACGACGGGCAGGGCGCAGACGGCTACGGCCTGGGAGCGTGTGAGACGTGAGAGCACGGTGTCAATCTAACCCGGCTCCTGCGCCCGGCCACCGGCCCCTCACCCCGCGTAGAGGTCCCGTCGCTCGCGCGTGAACCGGCGCAGCGCCTCCGGACGGGGCTCGACGCCGATGCCGGGGGTGGCCGGAACCGGAAGGTGGCCGTCCCGCAGCACGAACGGTTCGGTGATGTCCTCCGCGAAGTAGCGGGAGGAGGCGGAGGTGTCGCCGGGGAGGGTGAAGCCGGGCAGGGCCGCGAGCGCCAGGTTCGGCGCCCGGCCGATGCCCGTCTCGAGCATGCCGCCGCACCACACCGGCACCCCGTGCGCGTGGGCCACGTCGTGGACCCGGCGGGCCTCGAGGTAGCCGCCGACCCGGGCGGGCTTGACGTTCACCACCCGGCAGGCGTCCATGGCGATCGCGGACGCGGTGTCGCGCGCGTGGTGCAGGGACTCGTCGAGGCAGACGGGGGTGCCCAGCCGCTCCTGGAGCCGGGCGTGGGCGTGCAGGTTGTTCTCCTCCAGCGGTTCCTCGATCAGCAGCAGCCCGAACTCGTCCAGGCGCCGCAGGTGCTCGGCGTCGGCGAGGGTGTAGGCGGTGTTGGCGTCGACCTGGAGGGGCAGGCCGGCGCCGAAGCGCTCGCGGACCGCCCGCACCGGCTCGACGTCCCAGCCGGGCTCGATCTTCAGCTTGATGCGGACATAGCCCTCGGCGAGGTAGCGCTCGACGTCGTCCAGCAGTTCGGGGACCGCGTTCTTGATGCCGACGGAGACCCCGGCGGGCACCCGGTCCTTCACGGCCCCCAGATAGGTCGCGAGCGGCATGCCGTAGGACCGCAGCTCGGCGTCCAGGACCGCCGTCTCCAGGGCCGCCTTCGCCAGCTCGTGCCCCTTGACCTTCGCCAGCGCGGGGGCGAGCGCGGCCGTCGTGAGGTGCGGGAGGGCGGCCAGGCGGGGCAGCAGGAAGTCGCGCAGCACGATCTCGGCGCCGGCGACGAACTCCGAGCAGTACAGCGGTTCGGGATCGGCGGCGAACTCCGACCAGCCCTCGGCCTCGTCCGTCACGACGTGCAGCAGGAAGGTGTCCTTCGCCGTCATGGTCCCGAAGGACGTACGGAAGGGGGTGACCAGCGGGATCGCCACGTGCACGATCTCCACGCGCTCCAGCTTCACGCGGCCTCCTCCGTCCGGGTCAGCGTGTACCAGCCGTCGCGGGACATGCCGGTGGCGGAAAAGCCCTCCGCGAAGGCCGCCACGAACACCTCGCGGACGGCGTGCCGCCAGCGCAGCGCCAGGCCGGGGTCGGCGGCGCGCAGCGTGACGATGTCGTCGGGGACGCGGCACCAGAGGTACCGGTCGGCGAGATCACGGCGGGCGAGCGGGCCCCCGTCGGGGGCGAGGCGGACGACGGGTCCATAACCTCCCGTGTCGTGCGGAACCCTCGGTGCCGTCAGGTCCCAGGTCACCGTCAGCCGGTCGCTCTCGTCGCCGTCGTTCACGCCGTCGGCCATGGGGCCGTAGAAGTCGACCAGGTACTCCGTGCCGACGGCGCCCAGCTTGGCCAGGTTGAAGCGGGCGTTGCGGCCGACCAGCGGGTCGAAGGTCCAGCGCATGGTGCGGGCGCCGATCCCGGCCGCCCAGTCGCGCTGGGCCAGCTTCACGGCGTGCCCCAGGCCCCGGTCGGCGGCCGCCACCAGCGAGTACGTGCTTTCCCGCGGGCCGAGGACGGCGACGGACGCCCCGGCCAGCCGGGGCCCGTCGTACACGGCGTGGACCGCGCCGCCGGCGTGCACCAGGCTGTGCAGCACCTCGGCCGGATAGGGCGGTGCGGTGCGGGGCGTCCGCCAGACGTCGCTGAAGTGGTCGGCCACGGCCGCGAGCGCCGTGACGTCGTGGACGGTGCGGACGGTGACTCCTGCTGTCGTGACTCCTGCTGCCATGGCACGAGTCTCGGAGCCGGCGGATCCGTCCGTGTTGTGCGGGCGGCCAAGGGATGCGTACGTTCGTTTCAGCATTCGCCAATCAGCCTGCCAAGGACCCCCATGGACGCTTGCACCCTCGGTGATCTCCTGGACGTCGTCGGCGGTCCCGCCCTGCGCCTGCACACCGCCCCCGCCGGCCGTTCGGTGCCCGTCACCGAGGCGGTGCTGTACGACGGCCGTCCCGCGCTGCCCCCCGTGCCCGGCGGGCTGCTGCTGGCGGTCGGGGTGCGGGCGGCGGACGCGGGGCCGCTGCTGCGGGCGGCGGCCGAGGCCGGGCTGACCGGGGTGGTGGTGCGGGGTGCGGACGGGCCCCTCGAGGAGGCCGAGGCCCACGGCGTGGCCCTGCTGTCCGTCGCCGAGGACGCCGCCTGGCACCAGGTCCACCTGCTGCTGGCGTCGGCCATCGCCGCCCAGCCCGCCGCCGCCGACACCGGTCTCGGCGACCTGTTCGCGCTGGCCGACGCGATCGCCACCGCGACCGGCGGGGCCACCGCCGTCGAGGACCCCGGCCGGCGGATCCTCGCCCACTCCACCGTCCCCGGCCAGCCGATCGACGAGGACCGCCGCCAGGGCATCCTCGGCCGGCAGGTGCCGACGAACAGCACGGAGAACAGCGAGCAGTACCGTCGGCTGTTCGCCGCCGACCGCCCCGTGCGGCTGCCCGCACTGAACGACGCGGACCTGCCCCGGCTGGCGATGCCCGTACGGGCCGGCGGGGAGACGCTCGGCTCGGTGTGGGTGATCGACGACGGCTCGCTCGCCCCGGACGCCGAGGACACCCTCGCCCAGGGCGCCTCCACGGCCGCCCTCCTCCTGCTGCGGGCCCGTGCGGCACGGGAACTGGCCCGGCACCGGGGCGGCGACCTGCTGCGCCGGCTGCTGGACGGCACGGCCGACGCGGCGACGGCCGCCGCCCGGCTGGGCGTCGCGGGCGCGGCCCGGGTGGCGGCCTTCGTCCTGGACTGCGCCGCGAGCGTCCCGGACACCGAGCGCACCGCGCTGCGTCTGCTGGACGTCGTACGCCTGCAGTGCGAGGCACGCTACGGGCGGCACGCGTGCGTGCTGGTGGACGGGGTGGTGTACGCGGTGCTGCCGGCGCCCGGTGAGCGGCACAGACGGCTGGCCGAGGACATCGCCGGCCGGGCCGGGCAGGCGCTGCGGGTGCCGGTGCGGGCGGCGCTGGGCGAGGTGGTGCCGGACGCGGGCGGTCTCGCGGACTCGCGGGCGGACGCGGACCTGGTGCTGCGCGTGCTGGACGCGGATCTGCCGGTCGCCACGGTGGACGAGGTGCGCCCGCGGGTGACGCTGCTGCGGCTGGCCGAAGTGATGGGCGAGCGGCGGGAGCTGAGCGCGGGCGCCTGGCGCAGGGTGCTGGCGTACGACGCCGAGCACGGCACGGAGTACGCCCGCACGCTGGTCTGCTGGTTCGACGCGGGCTGCGACATGGCGGGCGCGGCGAGACGCCTCGCCGTGCATCCCAACACCTGCCGCTATCGCCTCAGGCAGCTCCAGGGCCACGCCGGGGTCGACCTGGACGATCCCGACGAACGGCTGGTGCTGTGGTTGCAGTTGAGGGCGCTGGCCGGGCTCACCGGAGCCACTGCCTGAGCCGCCGCTCGCACCGCTCCAGGTGCTCCACGGGTACGTACTCCCCCGCCGTGTGGGCCAGCGACGGGTCGCCCGGGCCGTAGTTGATCGCGGGCACGCCGAGCGCGGCGAACCGGGCCACGTCCGTCCATCCGAGCTTGGGCCGGGGCTCCGCGCCGAGGGCGGTGACGAGGTCGCCGGCCCGGTCCAGGTGGGGCAGGGCTCCCGCGACGACCTCGGTGACGTGGACCTCGTACTCCGGGAAGAGCCCGCGCACGTACGCCTCCGCCTCCTCGGGGGAACGGCTGGGCGCGAAGCGGCAGTTGACGGTCACGACACACTCGTCGGGTACGACGTTCCCGGCCACCCCGGCTCGCACCGCGACGGCGCCGAGCCCCTCGCGGTACTCCAGTCCGTCCACCAGGACCCGCTCGGGGACGTGCTCGTCCAGCCGCTGGAGCACCCGGGCGGCCTTGTGGGCGGCGTTGACGCCCTGCCAGGCTCGGGCGGTGTGGGCGCGGGCGCCCTTGACGACGATGTCGGCGGTGAGGACGCCCTGGCAGCCGGCCTCGATCCCGGCGTCGGAGGGCTCCATGAGGATGGCCAGATCGGCTTCCCGAAGCAGTCCGGGCCGGGCGGCGGCGATCCGGGCGAGCCCGTTCCTCTCCCCCTCGACCTCCTCGCACTCGTAGAAGACGTAGGTGAGGTCGCGGACGGGCTCGGCGACGGTGGCCGCGAGCCGCAGGGCGACGGCCACCCCGCCCTTCATGTCGCAGGCGCCGAGCCCGTGGACGCGGCCGTCGGCGAGCCGGGAGGGAAGGTTCCCGGCGGCCGGAACGGTGTCCAGGTGCCCGGCCAGCACGGCACGTTCGGGTCGTCCGAGGGCGGTGCGGGCGATGACGGAGTTGCCCACGCGGTCGACGGCCAGGTGGGGCAGTGTCCGCAGGGCCGCCTCGACGACGTCCGCGAGGGGGGCCTCCTCTCCGCTCTCGGAGGGCAGGTCGACGAGGGCGCGGGTGAGGGTGACGACGTCGGCGGTGAGGTCGAGGCGGTTCATACGAGGTCCTGCCGCTGGTGCTGGTGCCGTGGGCTCGGCATGGATGGCACTTGATGATGCGGCAGGGCGAGCGGACGGCGGTGGGGGGATCGGCCAAAGGCGGGGCGTGTGTGTTGACGGTGCGGCCAAAGGGCACGGGCAAGAGAAGGCAGGCAGGTGGACAGGCAGGCAGGCAGAGAGCCCGCCCACCCGGCCGGCCGCGTCAGCGCAGCGCCTCCGCGACCTCCCGCGCCGCCTCCACCACCCGCGGCCCCACCCGCTCCGGGACGGCGTCCGCCAGCATCACCACACCGACGCTGCCCTCGACCCCCGTCACACCGACCAACGGTGCCGCGGCCCCGCTCGCCCCCGCCTCCAGCTCCCCATGGGTGAGCGTGTACTCGGGGTCGACGGACGGCGACTGCCGGGCGGCGAGAATCGCCTTGCCGGCCGCCCCCCGGTCCAGGGGATGCCGGAAGCCCGCCCGGTACGCCACGTGATAGTCCGTCCAGGTCGGCTCGACCACGGCGACGGCCAGCGCCTCGGTCCCGTCCACCAGCGTCAGATGCGCCGTAGCGCCTATGTCCTCGGCCAGCGACCGCAGCGCGGGCAACGCGGCCTCCCGGACCAGCGGATGCACCTGCCGGCCGAGCCGCAGCACCCCGAGCCCGACCCGGGCTCGCCCGCCGAGGTCACGCCGTACGAGTGCGTGCTGCTCCAGCGTGGCGAGCAACCGGTACACCACGGTACGGTTCACGCCCAGTTTGGTGGACAACTCGGTGACGGTCAGCCCGTGGTCCGTGTCGGCCAGCAGCTTGAGGACGCGCAGTCCCCGGTCGAGCGTCTGAGAGGTCTCCGCGGTCACGACGCCCACTCCTTTTGGTGGTGAGGTCGGCGGGCCCTGAGCGAGAAATGCGTCACCGAGTCCCGTCGGCGACGCGCTTCAGAGGCCGCCGATCGGCAGGACGGCCCGGCGGCTCCGGGCCGAGTCGCTTTCACGGCTGCGCTCCGCGGCGGCGCTGCCACGGGGCGTGTGCGTAGCGGGACAGTAGCGAAGCCGGTTCGCTGAGCGGAAGCCTTCGTCCAGAATCCGGGCAAGCCCAGATCCGGCCTGCCTGCATTCGTCCGGATACGCGCGCCCTCCGGGCCCCGGAGCGAAGCCCCGAGGGGCCCGCCGACCGGGTGGGAGAGTCACCTCATCCGCGTGGCCCACTCCTGCACCTTGGCGATCCGCTGCCGCAGCTGCCCCGCCGTGGCCTCCGCACTCGGCGGGCCCCCGCACACCCGCCGCAGCTCGGTGTGGATGACCCCGTGCGGCTTGCCGCTCTGGTGCACATACGCGCTGACCATGGTGTTGAGCTGCTTGCGCAGCTCCATCATCTCCTTGTGCGAGACGACGGGCCGCCGCTCGGCCGGCAGCTCCAGCAGGTCCGCCTCGCTGTCCGGCTTCTTCCTGCTGTGCGCGATCTGCCGGGCCTGCCGCTTCTGCAGCAGCAGCTGCACCTGCTCCGGCTCCAGCAGCCCCGGAATCCCGAGGTAGTCCTGCTCCTCCTCGCTCCCCGGGTGCGCCTGCATGCCGAACTCGGCCCCGTCGTACAGCACCCGGTCGAAGACGGCGTCGGACTCCAGCGCCTCGAAGGGCAGCATGTCCTGCTCGCCGGTGTCCTCGTCCTGCTGCTTGTTCGCCTCCTCCATCTCCTTCTCGGATTCGGCGTACGGGTCCTCCTCGCCCTCCTTCTTCGGCTTGTCGAGGGCGTGGTCCCGCTCCTTCTCCATCTCGTTGGCGAAGGTCAGCAGGTCGGGCACGGTCGGCAGGAACACCGACGCGGTCTCGCCGCGCCGCCGGGACCGCACGAAACGCCCGACGGCCTGCGCGAAGAACAGCGGCGTCGAGATGGTCGTCGCGTAGACCCCCACCGCGAGCCGCGGCACGTCGACACCCTCGGACACCATCCGGACCGCGACCATCCACCGGTCGTTGTTGCCGCTGAAGTCGTCGATCCGCTTCGAGGCGCCGGCGTCGTCGGACAGCACGAGGGTCGCCTTCGTGCCCGTGATCTCACGGATCAGCTTGGCGTAGGCGCGGGCGGAGTCCTGGTCGGAGGCGATGACGAGGGCGCCCGCGTCCGGGATGGCCTTCCTGACCTCGGTGAGCCGCTGGTCGGCGGCGCGCAGCACGCTCGGCATCCACTCACCGCGCGGGTCGAGCGCGGTACGCCAGGCCTGGCTGACCGCGTCCTTGGTCATCGGCTCGCCGAGCCGGGCGGCGATCTCGTCACCGGCCTTCGTGCGCCAGCGCATGTTGCCGCTGTAGGAGAGGAATATGACGGGACGCACGACGTGGTCGGCGAGGGCGTTGCCGTAGCCGTAGGTGTAGTCGGCGGCGGACCGCCGGATCCCGTCCTGCCCCTCCTCGTACGTCACGAAGGGGATGGGGTTGGTGTCCGACCGGAACGGCGTACCGGTCAGCGCGAGCCGTCGGGTGGCGGGCTCGAACGCCTCCAGGCACGCCTCGCCCCAGGACTTGGAGTCACCGGCGTGGTGGATCTCGTCCAGGATCACCAGCGTCTTGCGCTGCTCGACCCGGTTGCGGTGCAGCATCGGGCGTACGCCGACACCGGCGTACGTGACCGCGACCCCGTCGTACTCCTTGCCGAGCGGGCCCGCGCTGTACTCCGGGTCGAGCTTGATCCCTACGCGCGCGGCCGCCTCCGCCCACTGCTTCTTCAGGTGCTCGGTCGGCGCGACCACGGTCACCTGCTGCACGACGTGGTGGTGCAGCAGCCAGGAGGCCAGCGTCAGGGCGAAGGTCGTCTTGCCGGCGCCGGGCGTGGCGACGGCGAGGAAGTCACGCGGCTGCTCCTGGATGTACTTCTCCATCGCCCCCTGCTGCCAGGCACGCAGCTTGCTGGCGGTACCCCAGGGGGCCCGTCCCGGGAAGGCGGGCGAGAGGTGGTGCGAGTGTGCGGAGGAAGCGGCGGTGGTAGTCACGGTCTCCGTGCAGGGTCGGGCGGCTACGTATGACAACCGGGCCACCCTACCGGCGCCGCCCCGGCGTCGACGCCCGGACGAGGCCGGGTCGGCCCTGGGTGGGACCCACGTCACAACCGCCGCATCCGCCCCGTGATCACCCCCGCCACCCGGCCCCCGCGCCACTCGGCCCCGCGCCCGGTCACGTCCCGCGCCCCGGCCCGCGCGCCGCCGCCGGCGGACCGGCCGACCACTCTCACCCGCCTCCCCGGCTCACCGCCTTGGCCCGCCGTCCGGCTCACCGCCTTGGCCCGCTCTCCGACTCACCGGCGTCGCCCGCCCTCCGACTCACCGCCGTCGCCCTGTCCGGCTCACCGCCGTCGCCCACTCTCCTGCTCACCGCTCGTGCAGCCGGCGCGTCACCCAGGCCCCCGCCAGGGCCACCCCCGCCATCGGCAGGAAGACGGCCGCGAAGGCGGCGGGGTGGCCGCCGCCGCCCGTCGTGTCCGTGGTGGCCGCCGTGCTGCCGCCGCCCAGGGCCGCGAAGGCCGCCCCGGTCGCCGCCAGGAGGACGACGTTGGAGAGGGCGTCGGAGATCTGGAGCGCGGCGGAGTTGGTGCCGGCCTCCTCCGGGGCGGACAGCCGGAGCAGGAGCACGCTGGTGGAAGAGATCACCAGGCCCATGCCGAAGCAGCCGAAGCCCCAGGCGACGGCGACGATCCAGACGGGCACGGAGTGCAGCAGCACGCTCGGCGCCGCCACGATCGCGGCGGCGACCAGCACCATCCCGGCGGTCATCAGCCGCTCCCGGTACGGCGTCACGCGCGGCCGGGACTGCACCCAGGAGCCCAGCGCCCAGGTGCCGCCGCCCGCCGCCAGCGAGAACCCGGCGAGCGTGGGCGACAGACCGCGCTGGGTGACCAGCATCAGCGGGACGAAGGACTCGGCGGCGACGAAGGAACCGGCGGACAGCCCGCGCAGCAGCACGACGGAGGGCAGTCCGCGGGCCGCGCGGTAGGTGCCGCGCGGGAGGAGGCCGAGGACGGCGGGCACGAGCAGGGCGGCGCCGGCCGCACCGGGGAGCAGGGAGAGGGGCCGCAGGTCCTGGGCGGCGTACTGGAGGAGTCCGGCGCCGAGGGAGATGCCGAGGGCGAGCCGGATGCGCCGGGGGTCGAAGGAGGCGGCGCCCGCGTCCGCGTCGACCGGCCCGGACGCCCGCCGGCGTATCTGCGGCAGGGCGAGGGCGAGGGGGAACACGACGAGGGCCGGGATGCCGAGGAAGACCCAGCGCCAGCCGAGGTGCTCGGTGACGGCGCCTGCGGCGAGGGGGCCGACGATGGAGGGTACGACCCAGCCGGCCGCGAAGGCGGCCATGATCGCGGGCCGCAGCCGTTCCGGATAGGCGCGGCCGACGACGACGTACAGGGCGACGATGACCAGCCCGCCGCCGAGGCCCTGTACGGCCCGCCCGAGGACGAACACCCACATCGCCTGCGCGGTCCCGGCGACGACCAGTCCCGCGGCGAAGGCGCCGATGCCCGTGGTCAGCGCGCCCAGGGGGCCGCGCCGGTCGGACCACTGACCGGCGAGGACCATCCCGAAGAGGCTGGTCGTGAAGTACCCGGAGAAGGCGAAGGCGTACGACGCGACGCCGTCCAGTTCCCGGGCCGCCACCGGCATGGCCGTCCCGACGGCGGTCGCCTCGAAGGCGATCAGCAGCACGACGGACACGATGCCGACGCTGAGCGCCCGGTGCGACCGGCTCAGCACACCGCCGTCCTGCTCGACGGCGTGGTCCACGACAGCGGCGTCACGGGATTCAAGGGCACTCATGGTCGCCAGCGTAAGGTCCGCAACCGACTTTGACCCCTGTCCGGAGCCCCACCGCCCTTACGACCTTGGTCGTACGCCCCGCCCCGTTTCATGAACGCCGTATGGCAGTCGCGTTGCGCCGCCGCCGATCCCCTTGAACCCCCTTCCGTCCTCCGCCTACGGTCATGTCCACGAACACGGCCGTGTGCCCGAGTGGTTTAGGGGCTCGCCTGCAAAGCGAGTTACGTGGGTTCGATTCCCGCCACGGCCTCTGTCTGCCTGACCGGGCAATGCATAGGGCGGCCCCCTCCGAGGGGGCCGCCCTATAGCGCAAGCTCAACTCTGAGTCATGCCGTCGCTCAGAAAACGTTCACGCTATCCACACAGAGGTCGATACCGGTTGTATCCAGGTAGAACTCGACCCTGACTGTTCGCGCAGAACTCGTCAATTCGACAGCAGAGGTGACGAGCGTCCACTGGGTACCCACGGAGAACCGTACCGATATATTCCGCACCGGCTCCCACTGCCACAATGCCAAAGTGCCATTCACGACACCGGTGCGGGCACGAATCCAGGCGATCGCAGTGATGCTACGCACGTTCTGGATCTGAAAATCCTGCCGGATCGATCCACCCCCCTGCGTCGTGCGCACAGCCAGGTAGTTTTCACCCGACTTGGGGACCACATCATCGCTTTTGTGAATCGCATAGGTCACCGCGTTCGCGATGTTCTCCCGAGCCCATGGGTCGATTTCCGCGTCCTCGAAGCTGGGATTGCGTAAGTGCGACATCCTACCCCCTTCGTCGCGAGCACCGTACTGCCGCATCCGCCGGTACAGCAAGGATGCATTCGGGTTCCGAGCATGAACATCGAGCACCCGAGCCACCCATCAGGCATAAATCTTCACTCTGATGACAGAGGGCACCGGTACCCGTACGCAAGAATCATCGAAAGGGAGTGCAGAAAATCTTCACGCGTACGCCGCATTAAGTACGCCCGCGGAGGAAAAGATATGAGCAGTATGCTCTGGTGTCATCTGCCGCCCCTGCATCATTCTTTCTCTCGGCAGCGCCTCACAGGCGGCCAGCGCGCTGCCCGCATCTCCTGTCGGTGGGCAGGGCTCCCGCCAGGCCGAACGCCGTTGCGAGTGCTTGTTCGGTCGCGTGGGGACAGTGGATCGCCTGTACGGCCGAACCTTGCATCGTGGCCGAGTGACATGCGCTCGCGGCGCGCCTTCGGGGGTGCGAACTACGAGTTTGCTCCCTGTGTCCGAAACATGACGGTGCCGCCCCTGGCCCCAGCGGGCGGCCCGGCATCCGAAGGAGAGTCATGAGACGCACTCTGTACGGCGTCGCGGCTGCCATCGCGGCCACGGCCGTCACCGGCTTGCCCGCCGCACCGGCCGTTGCCGCGCCACAGGCCACGGTGGGTTGCAGCGCTTCCGCGCTGACCCATGCGATCGCCGACGCGACGGCGGGGGACACGCTGAACCTCGCCCGACACTGCACCTACCACCTGACCGCCCCCTACGCGGGCGCCGATGGACTGCCGGTCATCCAGAAGCGACTCACCATCCACGGCCACGGCGCCACCATCGTCCGCGATTCGGTGGCAGCCGGCGCGTTCCGGATCTTCCACGTCGCCTCCGGCGGTGATCTCCGCCTCGACGACGTCACGGTCCGGGGTGGCAATTCCCCGGGGGACGGAGGGGGCGTTCTGGTCGAGAGCGGGGGCAAGCTGAACCTCAAGGACGTCACGGTTCTCGACAACACCGCGGCGGTCCGAGGCGGCGGCGTGGCCGTCCTGCAGGGTGCCACGGGCGTCATCACGCGCGGCTGGTTCAAGTTCAACAACGCGGACTCCGGCGGAGGTCTTCAGGCCGACGGCACGGTGCGTGCCGACGGCACCCAGTTCACGCGCAACCACGCGAGGCGGTTCGGCGGGGCGATCGATCACGACTTCGGTGACTCCGTGTTCAAGCAGACCACCGTCAACAACAACACCGCCGACTCCGACGGGGGAGGCGTCGACATCGACGACGGCCAGATCGAGTTCGTCGACAGCAAGATCGTCAACAACTCCAGCGCGGGCACCAGGGGCGGAGGCATCTTCAACGGCGCCGCACTGAAGCTCACGTCCACCGAGGTCAGCGGCAACGTCATCGGCGGCGTGGACGGCCGGGGCGGCGGCATCTACAACGCGACCCTGGGTGACCTCGTACTCGAGCACAGCACCGTGAAGCGCAACAGCGCCAACGGTTCCGGCACGTCGCAAGGCGGCGGCATCTACAACAACGGCGGGAACGTCACGCTCGATCACAGCACGGTTCAGGACAACGCCTCCACGGTGGCTCCCGGCGGCGTGTTCACCCTCACCCAGTTCACGGTCGTCCGGCCGACCATCAAGAACAACATCCCCACCAACTGTGCGGGCAGTCCGGTCATCGTGACGGGTTGCTCCGGCTGATTCCCGCGAAGGCACCGTCGCGACGGCGGCGCCGGTGGCGTCCCGGCCCAGGCCAGGACGCCACCGGGTCGCGCCGATCGCCGTACATCGCCGCTGCCCTGCCGCCCGCGACCAGACGACACGGCGTAAGATTTGAACGTGTTCGAAAAGGCTGCCGGCATGACGGGGTCGTGTTCGCCGAGCGGTTGCATCCCGGTCGCCTTCGACGCTGCTTCTTCTGGGGAGGGGACAGCCGTGCCGATCTACACATCCGGCCTAGCCGGAGGGCGGTATGCCGGGTTCGTCGTCTGCTTGCTCGCGCTCGCGGGATGCAATCCGCACATGTACGACGAGGTGCCCGCGCTGCATGACGCGAAGCGGGCGGAAGTGCCGGGGTCATGGCTCGGCTACGACCGGACGAGCGTCGTTTTCCGGCCCGACGGAAAGGCCGACATCCGTCTCCTGGACGGACAGGAATGGGACTTCGATGACAGGTGGCGTCTGTCGGGCAGCGGAACCTGGAAGCTCACCGACCGGCGGACCGGGTGGAACGATGGCCGGCATGTCCAGCTGACCCTCACCTCACGCACCGCGGTGGCGGCGCGTGCGCCGGAGCCGGACGAGCCGCTCGACCCGCCGACGGACCGCCCCCGGCCGCCCAGGACCTACACCTGGACCTTCGAGCTGGAGCGCGACGACAAGGAAGCGCTCAAGCTCTACTTCTTTTTCGGCGACCCGGACTCACGCAGCACATACGTCCTGGAGAGGGAAGAGCCCTAGCCCCTTGCGTCGCCGCACCCGCGCGCCCCGCTCGCTCACCGATACCCCACAGTCTTCACCGGACCGCCGCATGCCGGATGATGTTCCTTGAATGAACAACGATCTTGGGGGGAACATGCGCGCCGGCGCCATCACCGCAGCGGCCACCGCCGTACTTGCCATAACCCTCGTCGGCTGCGGCAGCGGCGGCGAGCCGGGCAAGGTCCGGGTGACGGTCACCGAGACGGTGACCTCCGGGAGCAGCGCGGCACCGGACGAGGCCACGCCGCCGGCGGCCGACGGGACGCCGGGGACCGTACCCCTGCGCACGGTGCAGAAGTTCCGTTTCGCGGGCGACGAGGAGTACGACCCGATGGCCGGCACCGCGACGGTCCTGTCCTACCGGCAGCCTGTCCCCGCGCAGGTCAGCGCCGCCGAGGAGATCAGCACCAAGGGCTATGTGTGGGCCGCTCTCGAGGTGAAGGTCTGCGCGACCGAGGGCGAGTTCACCACCTCGTCCCAGCCGTGGACGCTGGCCTACGAGGACGGCGCCCGCATCGAGCCGAGCAGCACCACCTACGACGACTTCCCGAAGCCCGAGTACGTCGAGGACGCGGCCGTGCCCGCGGGCGAGTGCTCACGGGGGAACATCGTCTTCCCCGTGCCCGGCGACGAGCGGCCCGCCAAGGCCGTCTACAGCACCGACGACTCCCCCACCCTGCGGTGGTCCCTGACCGGGTGAGGCACCGGGTGCCGCGCCTAGAGCACCCCGCCCGCCTCGTCCCGGAAGACGTCTGTCCAGTAGTGCCACGTCGTGTCGGGGAGGGTGGCCGTGGGGTCGAGGGTGGCCAGGGTGTGGAGCATGGCCGCGGCCAGCTGGTCGTAGGCGTCCGTCGTGAGTTCGTGGCCCAGGTGCTCGTCGATGGTGCGTTCGTGGTGCAGGAACCAGAGCGTGAAGGCGAGGGTGGAGACGTCGGTGTTGAGGGGGTGGAGCGTCGCCTCCCGTTCGTTGAAGGTCAGGACCGCGCCCGTTCTGCCGTCGATCACCAGGCTGTTCTCCTCGATCAGGCGGCCGAGGCGGATCAGGTGGTCGCAGTGGGCCGGGAGGTCGTCCAGGAGGTGGTCGCCGGCGCGCTCGTCGGTGACGTACTCGCGCAGGGTCGGCAGGGGCACGTCCGTGTCGGCGTGGAAGAGGACCGCCTCCTCCGGCAGCCCCGTCTCGCGCAGGAAGCGGCGGGTCGGCTCGTGGGTGAGCGTGGCGGGGAAGTCGACCTCCTCGAAGCGGGCCACCCGGCCGTGGCCGAACTCCTGGTCCAGGACGCGCGCGGGGACGTCCAGGGTGAGGCCCGACGCCGTGCCCGGGCCGGCGACGAGGGCGAGCGGGCGGATCAGCGCGGCCGCCTTCCAGTACGGCGGGACCCTGCCGTCCGTGCCCTCCGCGAAGAGCCCGAGGAGCAGGCGCGAGGCATCGGCCACCGTCCCGGGGCCGTACCGGCCGGCCAGGGAGGCGAAACGGCCGCGCAGGCCCGCCAGTTCCTCGGTGGCGGCGGCGAACCGCAGGAGCGTGTCCAGGGAGGGCGCGAAGGGGCGCGGGGCGGACGGCTCGAAGAGGTAGGCCGTGGTGATCTCGCCGGTGGCGCCGTCGAGCAGGATCGACTCGCGTTCCATGCCCGCCGGGTTGAGGAGTTCGCCTATCACCAGGCGACCGCGCAGCTCCTCCGCCAGGTGGAGGGGGCCGGCCGCGGCGTCGGCGAGCGTGCGCAGCCCGTGCGTGCGCAGCGGCGAGAAGGTCAGCACGTCGGTGCGGGCGGGCAGTCCGGGGCCCGTGAGCAGGCCGCGCGTCGGCGCGTGCGTGACGTAGCGGTCCAGCTCCGCCTCGGTCAGCGTGATCGCCGTGGTCCCGGCGTCGGTCGTGCTCATCGCTCCCCCGCGAGTCTTCCCCGTGCGTGCCTGTGCGAGTACGCCGTCGTGCGCAGCCCTCGGGTGGGTGCGCCCACTGCTGCGCACACTACGCCGCCCCACTGACAACGGCCCTCACGAGGAAGGACGCCGGGCGACGCGGGCCCGTTCCGCGCCCGCGGCACCACCCGGTGGCTCACGTGAAGTAGATGCCGCCCGGCACCACGGCCAGCGCCGCCACCACGAACAGCACGATCCACAGGAACAACTTCCCGACGGCGGGCGGCGGCTCGTCGGGCGGGGTGCTCACCGGTCGGTCACCACCGCCGCCTGCGGGCGGATCGGGAGGCGGTTGACCGGGCGGCCGGTGGCCGCGCGGACGGCGGAGGCGATCGCCGCGGGTGCCGTGACCACCGGGACCGCGCTGACCGACTTGGCGCCGAAGGGGGCCACGACGTCCCGTTCCTCGACCAGCCGGACGATCCGGATGTCCGGCGCGTCGAGGGCGGTCGGAAGGGCGTAGCCGGTCAGGTCGGGATGGCGGATCAGGCCGCGCGGGGTGCGCAGGTTCTCGGTGAGGGCGATGCCGACGCCCTGCGTCACGCCCGCCTCGATCCGGGCCGTCAGCTGGGCCGGGTTGAGGACCCGCCCGACGTCCTGGGCGACGGCCAGCTCCACCACCCGGACCGCGCCCAGTTCGATGTCGACGTCCACGACCGCGCGGATCGCGCAGAAGGCGAGGCCCACGAAGGCGTCGCCCTGGCCGGCGGCGTCCAGGGGCTCGGTGGGGTGCGGCCGGCACTGGGCCGTGGCCCACAGCTCCTTGCCGTCCAGCGCCTCGGTGACGGTCGTCGACAGCACACCGTCGTAGGAGGTGATCTTGCCGTCGGTGATCTGGAGGAGTTCGGTGGACATGCCGAACTTGTGCGCCAGGGGCTGCAGGAGCTGCGTGCGGACCATCTTCGCCGCGCGCTCCACCGCGCCGCCCGACACCCAGGTGTGGCGGCCGCGGCAGCCCGCTCCCGCCGGGGGCTGGTCGGTGTCGACCGGGGCCACGTGGACCTCCTCGACGCCGAGGGTCTCCTGGACGATCTGCCGGGCCAGGGTGGTGAAGCCCTGGCCGGTCTCCACGGCAGCGCACAGCACGGTCGCGACGCCGTCGTGGACCTTGACGGTCGCCGTGGACACCTCGTCGGCGCCCTCCGCGCCGAGCATGTGCACCATGCCCAGGCCGTAGCCGACGCCCCGGCGCACCGCGCCCGGTTCGCCCGCGCCCTCGGGGCCGCCGGGCAGCAGCCACTCCTCCTCGGGCGTGTCCTTGGGCAGGGCGGGCAGCGGGAAGTCCCGTACGGCCTGGAGGAGTTCGGCGACCGGTGCCGGGCAGGTCACGGTCTGGCCGATCGGCAGGACGTCACCGGTCGCGAGGACGTTGCGCAGCCGCAGCTCGGCCGGGTCCAGGCCGAGCTTCTTCGCCAGCTTGTCCATCTGGGCCTCGTAGGCGGCGCACACCTGCATGGCGCCCTCGCCCCGCACATGGCCGGAGGGCGGGTTGTTGGTGCGCACGGCCCAGCCCTCGATGAACGCGTTCGGGACGACGTACGGGCCGCACGCGAAGGAGACGGCGGCGGCCAGGGCCTCGGCGGAGGTGTCGGCGTACGCGCCCGCGTCGAGCAGGATCTGCGCCTCGACCTTGACCAGCCGGCCCTCGGCGTCGGCGTGGTGGCGGTACCTGAGCAGCGTCGGGTGGCGGTGGGCGTGGCCGAGGAAGGACTCCTCGCGGGTGGCCGTGAGCTTCACCGGGCAGCCGGTTCTGAGCGCGAGCAGCCCGAGCGGGAGCTGGAAGCCCTGGTCCTCGCGGTCGGCGGTGGCCCCCGGCACCCCGGTGACGACGATCTTCACCTGATCGGGGGACAGGCCGTAGCAGGCGGCGGCGGTGTTGCGGTCGGTGTGCGGGTCGGTGGAGGCCAGGTACAGCTCCACCCCGCCGTCGGGGCGGGGCACGGCGAGACCGGCCTCGGCGCCGATGGGGGCCGGGTCCTGGCGGCCGATGCGGTACAGGCCCTCGACGACGATCTCGCCGGCCGCGTCCGGGTCGCCGTGGTGCAGCGGGATGTGCCGGATCAGGTTGCCGTCGGGGTGCAGCGGCTCGGCCTCGAAGGCCTGCTCGGGGTCGGTGACGGGGTCGAGCACCTCGTACTCGACGATGACGGCCGCCGCGGCCATCCGCGCGGTGTCCGGATGGTCGGCGGCGACGGCCGCGATGGGCTCGCCGTGGTGGCGTACGACCTCGGAGGCGAACACCGGGCGGTCGGGGACGCCCCGGCCGTGGCGGGGGGTGCCGGGGACGTCCTCGTGCGTGACGACGGCCCGTACTCCGGGCATCTCGCGCGCGTGTGTGGTGTCGATGGACACGATGCGCGCGTGCGCGTGCGGGGAGCGCAGCACGGCCGCCCACAGCAGGCCCTCGGCCCACAGATCGGCCGCGTACGGGAAGGTGCCCTCGGTCTTGGCGCGGGCGTCGGCGTGCGGCAGGGAGGCGCCGAGGCCGTGCGGCGACGGCTCGGCCACGGGGGCGGGTTCCGTTGCGGCGGTGGTCGCGGTGCCGGCTTCGTTGCTCACGCCTGGCCTCCGTCCTGGCCGTAGTGCTGGTCGTGCGGTCCCGGGCCGCCGTACGGGTCCTGGGTGTCGCCGTAGGCGCCCGGTGCGTCGCCGTACGGGTCCTGTGGCTCGCCGTAGGCGCCTTGCGGGTCGCCGTAGCCGCCGGGGGCGGTCCGCGGGGTGTCGAACGCGCCCGGAGCCTCGAACGCCGACGGGTTGACGCCGCCGGAGCCGGGGCCCGCCTGGTGCGGGATACGCGCCTGGTCGGCGTCCGTCCCGGGGCCGGCCTGCGGGGCCTCACGTTCGGCGACGACCTCCTTGACGGCCTCCACGACACCCCGGTAGCCGGAGCAGCGGCACAGGTTGCCGCACAGGGCCTGCCGGGTCTCCAGCTCGGTCGGCGCCGGGTTGCCCTCCAGCAGGTCGTGCACGGTCATCGCCATGCCGGGCACGCAGAAACCGCACTGCACGGCACCGCACCGGGCGAGCGCGCGCTGTACGTCGGAGGGCTGTCCGTCGACGGCCAGGCCCTCGACCGTCCGCACCTCGCTGCCGGCCGCGGTGACCGCCGGGACCAGGCAGGAGGCCACCAGACGCCCGTCGACCTGCACGTTGCAGGCTCCGCACTCGCCCTGCGAGCAGCCGTCCTTGGCGCCCGCGAGGCCGAGCCGTTCCCGCAGGACGTACAGCAGGGACTCGCCGATCCAGGCGTCGGTGACGGGGCGGTCGGCGCCGTTGACGCGCAGCACGTAGGAGGCGAGGGGGTGGTCGTCGTGCGGCGGGAGCGGCGCGGCGGCCGGGTCCTCGGCGGCGCCGTCGGGCGTGTCCTCGGCGGCGTCTTCGGCGGCGCCCTCGGGTGTGCCGTCCGCCGCGGTCGGCGCGGCCGCGTCGGCGGCGTGCTCCGGTCCGGCCGGGCCGGTGGGGGTCCCCGAGGTGCCGGGGGCGGGCGTGTCGGCCGCGTCGGCGGCGCGGTCCGGTGCGGGCACGTCGGCCGTGTCCGCCGCTGTGGCGGCCTGCGGTGCGGCGGCCGGGCGCGTGGGCTCCTCGTGGCCCGCCGGGCCGTCAGCGGGGCGCTCAGCGGCCTGCGCGGGGCTGTGCGCGTCGGCCTCCGGCGTGGCGCCGGAGGGGGTCCACTGCGGCGCGGGCGCGGGGTGCTCGCCGGGCACGGCGCGCGCGGCCGCGTCGCCGGGCGTGTCGCGCCGACCGGCCTCGGCGTGACCGGCGTTCCCCGGACCGCCCTCCACGTGCCCGGCACCGGAGTGGCCGCCTTCCGTGCGGAGAGCGCCGGTGTGCCCGTCCTCCGTCCGGAGAACGCCGGTGTGCCCCTCCTCCGCGTGGCGAGCGCCGGTGCGGCCGTCGTCGGCGTGGTCGGCCGGGTCGTGTCCGTACCGCTCCCGCGGGGCGTACGCCTCGTCCGGCGCGGTTGCCGGGGCCGGGTCCGCCGGGTGGGCACCGGTGTGGTCGGGCAGAGGGGCGCCTGGCCCGGCCGGGTTCTGCGGGTCCGCGGGCTGTCCCCAGGAGCGGCCCGCGCCGTCCGTCGCCCAGGGCGCGGGCGCACCGCCGGGCAGGGTGGCCGGCGGGGTGCCGCCCCACTGCTCGACCAGGGAGGACGTGGTGAACTCACCCGATTCGTCGGGGAGATCGCCGCCGGCGACGGGGATGGACCACTGGCCGGTGACGTCGTGCCCGGGGGCGGCCTGGGGCGCGGGCTCCTCGAAGGTCCAGTGCTGGGTGGCGCCGGGCTGGTAGGTGAACCGGTCGTCGGCGTCCGTGGCCTGCGCCGGGCCCGTGGCGTTCGGCTCGGGCCACTGGGCGCCGGCGGCGGGCGTCGTCCAGGTGCCGGTGGCCGCGGGGTCACCGGTTCCGGGGGCGACCGTTATCTGCGGCGGCACATAGCCGTGACCGGGTGCGGCGAGCGGACTGTCGCCGGACAGCAGGGCTTCGATGCCGCCCTCGGGGAGCTTGACGAAGGCGGTGGCGCCGTCGTCGTAGTCGCCCTGGGGCAGCGGGTTCCAGCGTCCGCCGCCCTGGGGCGTGCCCTCTCCGTGCTGGTCGTCGGTCATGACAGCGCCCTCCCCAGTGCTCGTCGGGCCAGCGCGGCGACGGTGCGCCGCAGGTGCAGTACGGCGGGCGGAAGCGGCGCCACCGAGCCGTCGGGCTCGGGTGCCGGATCGGGGATGCAGGCCGCGGCGACGTACTCGCCGAAGGCGTTCAGGGCCTCCGGGACGAGTGCGCGGTCGTTGTCCCAGTCGATGAGTCCGGCGACCCACTCCTCGGCCTCCAGGGGCCTGAGCGGCATCGGCGCTATGGCCCCGACGGCACACCGCACCCCGCGCCGGGCCGGGTCGAGGACGAGGGCCACGGAGGCCAGCGCGCGGCCCGGGCCGGTGCGGCCGGTCGCCTTCAGGAAGACCTGCGGGGCGTGCAGCAGCGGCACGCGCACGTAGCCGATGAGTTCGCCGCCGTGCAGCATCTCCACGCCGGCCAGCAGGTGCGACACCGGGATCTCCCGGCGGGCTCCGCCCGGGCCCGCGATGATCAGTGTCGCCTCCAGGGCGGCCAGCACCGGCAGCGCGTCCCCGGTGGGGGCGGCCGAGGCGATGTTGCCGCCCAGGGTGCCGGCGTTGCGGATGTGCGGCGGGCCCGCCGCGCGCGCGGCGGCGGCGAGCGCCGGGATGAGGGCCGCGAAGTCGGGGCGGCCCATCCGCGCGTGCGTGAGGCCCGCGCCGAGCAGCGCGTGACCGTCCTGGTACTGCCAGCCCCGGATCTCGCTGATCCGCCCGAGGCCCACCAGCGCGGCGGGCCTGAGCTGGCCGGAGTTGACGGCGGCCATCAGATCGGTGCCGCCCGCGACCGGGACCGCGGCGGGCATGGCGGTCAGGGCCGCCACGGCCTCGTCCAGTGTCGTGGGCAGCGTGACGGCCTGCGCCGCCTGCGGTGCGTGCGTGGTCAAACCGGCTGCCCCTTCCCGCTGCCCCACCTGGTCCCACCTGTGTGGCCGTACGGTACGTGCTCACAGGGCGGACGTGGCAACTCTGGCACATTCTCGTGAGGCCCGAACGCGGGGGTCCGCTAGGAGACATTCGCCCACCTCACCGAGGAGATGGTCCGTTTTCGTACGGCATCACCGGTCCGTGGCGATTGCCACTCTTCGGTGACCCTTGAGGTCTTTTTCCATTACTTGTTCGGAGGCGGCCCCTCGATCGGACGGCCGAGCACGCCGGGGCGCTTCTGCCACGGCCGGGGCCCGGTGGGCGGCCGGTAGGCGACGCCGAGGGCGTCAAGTCGCCCGTAATGGGCGGCCATCCGGCGCTCGAAGTCCGCGAAGTCCCGTTCCGCCGGGGCGGGCAGCCGGCTCCAGGCCACCTCGGCGAAGGCCGCGAGCCGGGGGAAGGTCTGGTAGTCCACGCGCGCGCTGTCCTCCAGCACCTCGGTCCAGACGTTCGCCTGGGTGCCCAGGACGTGCCCGGCCTCCTGTTCGGTGAGGCCGGGCGGTACGGGTTCGAACCGGTAGACGTCCTCCAGGGTGCGCACGAACCCGATCGGCACCGGCTCGTCCTCGCCCGGGGCCTGACGGTGGTCCAGGTACACGTACTGCTCCGGGCACATGACCACGTCGTGGCCGGCCCGTGCCGCCGCGATGCCGCCGCCGTAGCCGCGCCAGGAGGACACCGCCGCGTTCTTCGCAAGGCCGCCCTCCAGGATCTCGTCCCAGCCGATGAGGCGGCGCCCGCGCGCGGTGAGCCACGCGTCGAAGTGCCCGATGAACCAGGACTGCAGTTCCTCCTCGTCGGCCAGACCGAGTTCCGTCATACGGGTCTTGGCGGCCACCGACTCGGTCCACTGCTCCTTGCGGCATTCGTCGCCGCCGACATGGATGAACCGCGAGGGGAACAGCTCCAGCACCTCCTCGAAGACCCCCTCGTAGAAGCGCAGGGTGGTGTCGGTGGGGGCCAGTACGTTGGAGGAGATCCCCCAGGTGTCCAGGACGGAGAGGGCGGTGGTGTCGATGACGTCGGTGTTGCCGAGTTCCGGGTATGCGGCGATGGCGGCCTGCGAGTGGCCGGGTACGTCGATTTCCGGGACGACGGTGATATGCCGCTCGGCGGCGTAGGCGACGATCTCCCGGATGTCGTCCTGGGTGTAGTAACCCCCGTGCGGCTTCTCCTCCCACAGCGGCGAGGCCCGGTGACCGAATTTCGTCCGCGTCCGCCAGGAAGCGGTCTCGGTCAGCTCGGGGTACCGCTTGATCTCGATCCGCCAGCCCTGGTCGTCCGTCAGATGGAAGTGGAAGACATTGAGTTTGTGCGCGGCCATCAGGTCCAGGTAGCGCAGCACGCCTTCCTTGGGCATGAAGTGCCGGGCGACGTCGAGGAGGAGACCGCGCCAGCGGAAACGGGGGGCGTCGTGGATGGTGACCGCGGGGAACTCCCACTCCTCGCGGACGGCGATCGGCGCCCGGCGGAAGGCGTCCGGCCCGAGCAGTTGCCGGAAGGTCTGGGCGCCCCAGAACAGGCCGGCCTCGCTCGCCCCGTCGATGGCGATCACATAGCCGTCGGCGGACAGGCGGTACGCCTCGGGGCTGCCGAGTTCCTCGGCCAGTGAGGGGATGATCCGCAGCAGGATGCGGTTCCCGTTGTCGGTGTGCGGCGGCAGCGGGTACCCGGTCGCCGCGCCCACGGTCGTCCGCAGCCACCGCGCCACCCCTTCGGTGCCGGCGGTCGCCTCGATCTCGGTCCCGGCGTCGATGAAGCACCCCTGGCCGCCGCCGGGCAGCGAGGCCGAGAAGCGGCCGGGCGCCGGGACCAGCCCCACGTCGAACCCGTCGAACAGCTCGTACGGAATCACATCCACCATGGTCAGTCCTTAACCGCTCCGCCCAGTCCCGAGACCAGGCGTCGCTGTACGAGTACGAAGAAGACCAGCACCGGAATCGTCATCACCGTGGACGCGGCCATGACCCCGCCCCAGTCCGGCTCGTCCGGCTTGTAGAACACCAGCAGGGCCATCGGCAGGGTCGACTGTGAAGTGTCGCTGATGATGAAGGACTTGGCGAACAGGAAGTCGTTCCAGGCCGAGATGAAGGAAAACACGCTCGTGGCCACGAGGCCGGGCAGGACGAGCGGGAAAAGGATCTGCCAGAGGAATCGCGCACGGCTCGCCCCGTCGAGGTACGCGGCTTCCTCCAGGGCCTCCGGGACCGCTTTCACGAACCCCCGCAGCATCCAGATCGCGAAGGGCAGCGAGAAGGCGATGTGGGGCAGGATCAGCGAGCCGAGAGTGTTCAGCCGGCCGAAGTCCCGCATGAGGAAGAACAGCGGGATCGTGAGGGCTTCCACGGGCACCATCTGGGCCACCAGGAACATGATCAGCAGGGTGGTGCGGAAGCGGAAACGGAATCGTGTGACGGCGGTCGCCGCGAGAAAGGCGATCAGCGCCGAGGCGATCACCACAGTGCCCGCCACCACCAGGCTGTTGACGAAGTACCGGCCGAATTCCTGCTGTCCGAAGACCCGCCGGAAGGCGTCCAGGGACGGCGACAGCGTCCACGGACGGGGCCGGTCGGACTCGATCTCCCCGGCCGGTTTGAAGGCGCTCAGCACCATCCAGTACAGCGGGAAGGCCACGACGACGGCGATCAGCAGCGCCGCACCTTCCGCGAACAACCGCCAGGGCCGCCTCACAGCTCCTCCCCCTGCCGGCGCAGCAGCCGCAGGTACACCAGCGTCACGGCCAGCAGGATCAGCAGCGTCACCACGCCGATCGCCGAGCCGAGGCCGTACTGGGAGGAGGCGAACGCCTCCTGGTAGGCGTACACGTTCAGCACCAGGTTCTGGCCCGCGATGCCGCCGCCGTTCGTCATGACGTAGATCTGCGTGAACACCTTGAAGTCCCAGATGACCGACTGGATGGTGACGACGGTGAGGATCGGCCGGAGCATCGGCGCGAGCACCGCGCGCCAGATGCGCCACTGCGAGGCACCGTCCAGCGCGGCGGCCTCCAGCACCTCGGCCGGTACGGCGCGGATGCCGGCGTAGACCGTCACCATCACGAACGGGAAGGAGCACCAGACCACTTCGAGCAGGACGAGCAGGAACGCGCTGTACCGGCCGTACGTCCACGAGTGGTCCCCCAGCCCCAGCAGCCGGTCGACCGGCCCGAAGTCCGGGTCGAACAGGAACAGCCACACCGTGGAGCCGGTGACCGCCGGCGTCGCCCAGGCACCCAGCGCGGCCAGCATCAGCGCGAGCCGCGGCACGGTACGCACGCGCGTGAGCAGCACGGCGAGCGCGCACCCGACGGCGAGGGTGGACAGCACACAGGCCGCCGCGAACACCACGGTGGCCAGCAGCACCTGCCAGAACCGCCCGTCGGAGAACAGGTCCGTGTAGTTCCCGAACCCCCGGAACTCGGCCGGCTCCCCGCCGCTGACCTGCGCCTGGGTGTACCGGAAGAGGGAGATCAGGCCGAGTTGGTAGACGGGGTAGACGAGCAGCCCGCCGAGGACGACGAGGGCGGGCGCGAGGTAGAGCCAGGGCACCGGGCCACCTCCTCGGCGCCGCGCGCCGCGGCTCGCCGGGGGGCGCGGGGAACTGCGCGACCGCTCACGTGGGACCCGTACCCGCCGACGATCCGAACCCCGCGGGCCGCTGGGCGCGGCCACCGCCCTCATCCGGCGGAGCCGAACGCGTCGTTCATCTTCGCCGCGGCCGACCCAGCGGCGGCGTCCACGTCCTTCTTGCCGCTGATCACCTCCTGGAACATCGTCGGCAGTACGAGCGAGGAGTCGATCTGCGACCAGGCGGCCGAGGCGGGCACGAACTTCGTACCGGCCGCCAGCGTCCGCACGAAGGGCTTCACGAACGGCTCCCGGGCCGCCGCCTGCTCGCGGACGTCCGTGAACGTCGGCAGGAAGCCCATCGCGTCGAACAGGGCGGACTGGGTCTTCTTCGAGGACAGCCGCTCCATCAGGTCGACGGCGAGCGTGCGATGGGTGGTGCTCTTCAGCACGCCGATGTCGTTGCCGCCGGCGAACGCCGGGGCGATCGAGCCGGGGGCCGTGCCCGGCAGCGGCACGACCGCGTACCTGCCCTTGACCTTCCCGGCCTCCACGGCCGCGTGGCTGAAGTCGCCGCCGATGGCCATGCCCGCCTTGCCCGCCGCGAACGCGGTCACCGTGTCGTTGCCGCCCATGCCCGCGCACTTGGCGGCGGGGCAGTTGGCGTCGGTGAAGAGCGACGTGTAGGCCTTGATGCCCTTGCGGGCGGCCGCGCTGTCGATCGCGGAGGCGTACGAGCCGCCCTTGCCGGTCGCCAGGTCGCCGCCGTTCGCCCAGACGAAGGGCATCGCGCCGTAGGTGTAGGCGCCGCCGACGACCAGGCCGTACAGGTCGGGCTTCGCGGCGCGGATCGTGCGGGCCGTGCCGGCCAGTTCGGCCAGGGACCTCGGCGGTTTCAGGCCGAGTTCCCGGAAGACGTCGGTGCGGTAGTAGAGCGCGCGGACGCCGACGTAGAAGGGGGCGCCGTAGACCTTTCCGTCGACGGTGACGGACTGCCGGGCGGTCGGGTCGGTGTCCTTGGCCTCGCCCCAGGCGGAGAACTCCTCGGTGATGTCCAGGAGTCCGCCGTCGTGGACGTAGCCGGCGGTGTCGGTGTTGCCGTACTCGATGACGTCCGGCGCGGACTTCGGGTCGTTGAAGGCGGCCTTGACGCGCTGGGCGCGGGTCTCGACGGGGATGTACTCGACGTCGACCTCGGTGTCCTTGTGGGCCTTCTCGAAGGCGGTGACGACCGTGTCGACGACCCTCTTCTTCGGCTCGTTGCCGACCTCCTGGAAGAGCCACACCCGCAGGGTGCCGCTCTTGCGGTCCTGGTCGGAGGCGGAATTGGAGGAGGACTGGGGGGCGCAGGCGGTGGCGACGGCGAGGGTGAGCAGCGCCGCGATCGGGGCGGACAGCTTCATGGAGCGTTCCTCCGGAGAGTTGGTACCTGAGTTAGCTCGTTGCAACATATGCAATGACTGTTTCGCTCTGCACAACAGGAGGAGGCTAAGGAGTACATGAACATGCCGACAAGAGGTCTCAACCACTCTGTGACCGGAAAACACGAAAGCCCCCGGGACACGCGTGTCGCACGCGCGTCCCGGGGGCCTCGGAAAAGCTCAGGCCGTCGGGGTGACCGCTACTTGTCGCCGCCCTTGTCGTCGCCGCCGCTGCCCATGGACTCGTAGATCTCCTTGCACATGGGGCACACGGGGTACTTCTTCGGGTCGCGGCCCGGCACCCAGACCTTGCCGCACAGCGCCACGACGGGGGTGCCGTCGAGGGCGCTCGCCATGATCTTGTCCTTCTGGACGTAGTGGGCGAAGCGCTCGTGGTCGCCGTCGCCGTGGGACACCTGTGGCGTCGGCTCTACGAGGGTCCCCGTACCAGTCCCGCGCTCGGGCTCAAGAGTGCTCATACCGCCCAGGGTACTGAAGCTCACAGGCATCAGTTGAGCGAAGGGTCGTCCGGGTACGTGGCCACCATCGCCAGCTCGTTGCGCTGGCGTCGCAGCACCTCGCGCCAGAGCCTCTCCGGGGCCGGCGAGGAGACGTCGCCCGGTTCGGACTCCACCACGTACCAGGCGCCCTCGACCAGCTCGTCCTCCAGCTGGCCGGGACCCCAGCCGGCGTAACCGGCGAAGATCCGCAGGCTGCCGAGGGCCGAGGCGAGCAGCTCCGGCGGGGTCTCCAGGTCGACGAGGCCGATCGCGCCGTGCACCCGCCGCCAGCCGAGAGGGGCACGGTCGCCGTTCGCGCCGCCGGGGATGACCGCCACGCCGAGCGCGGAGTCCAGCGAGACGGGGCCGCCCTGGAAGACCACCCCGGGCTCGCCGGCGAGATCGGCCCAGCCCTCCAGGATGTCGCCCACGTCCACGGGGGTGGGGCGGTTGAGGACGACACCGAGGGAGCCCTCCTCGTCGTGGTCGAGAAGGAGCACCACCGCGCGGTCGAAGTTCGGGTCCGCCAGGGCGGGCGTGGCCACGAGCAGCCGCCCTGTGAGCGAGGACACCTCGGTCATGCCAGACATGATCCCGCATCTTCCCCCGCGGTGGGGAGCCAATCCGGGGTACCCAGCTCAGAGCGCGCGGGAGCGGGCCCGGCGCGCGCCCCCGACGGTGACCCCATGTGCCCGATAGAGAACGGTTCGTGTTGTGACACAGCTATGACGTGACTGGGTGGTGCTCGGGCTTACGGGCGGGGGGTGATGGGCGATTACCCTGTCTTCCCGGCCCCTGCGCACAGTGATCGGCCGGCCCCTGCCCAACTCATCGGAACGCGAGATTCATGACCGTCAACGACGATGTCCTGCTTGTCCACGGCGGAACCCCGCTGGAGGGCGAGATCCGTGTCCGCGGTGCGAAGAACCTCGTGCCGAAGGCCATGGTCGCCGCCCTGCTGGGCAGCGAGCCGAGCCGTCTGCGCAACGTTCCCGACATCCGTGACGTCCGGGTCGTGCGCGGTCTGCTCCAGCTGCACGGGGTGACGGTCCGTCCGGGCGAGGAGCCCGGCGAGCTGGTGCTCGACCCGACGCACGTCGAGAGCGCCAACGTGGCTGACATCGATGCCCACGCCGGTTCCAGCCGTATCCCGATCCTCTTCTGCGGTCCGCTGCTGCACCGGCTCGGCCACGCGTTCATCCCGGGCCTCGGCGGCTGTGACATCGGCGGCCGGCCCATCGACTTCCACTTCGACGTGCTGCGGCAGTTCGGCGCGACGATCGAGAAGCGCGCGGACGGGCAGTACCTGGAGGCTCCGCAGCGGCTGCGCGGCACGAAGATCCGGCTGCCGTACCCGTCCGTCGGCGCGACCGAGCAGGTGCTGCTGACGGCCGTACTGGCCGAGGGCGTCACGGAGTTGTCCAACGCGGCCGTCGAGCCGGAGATCGAGGACCTCATCTGCGTGCTGCAGAAGATGGGCGCGATCATCGCGATGGACACCGACCGCACGATCCGCATCACCGGTGTGGACAAGCTCGGCGGCTACACCCACCGTGCCCTGTCGGACCGCCTGGAGGCCGCGTCCTGGGCGTCGGCGGCGCTGGCGACCAACGGCAACATCTACGTCCGCGGCGCCCAGCAGCGCTCGATGATGACGTTCCTGAACACCTACCGGAAGGTGGGCGGTGCCTTCGAGATCGACGACGAGGGCATCCGCTTCTGGCACCCGGGCGGCCGGCTGAAGTCCATCGCGCTGGAGACGGACGTGCACCCCGGCTTCCAGACCGACTGGCAGCAGCCGCTGGTGGTGGCCCTGACCCAGGCCACGGGCCTGTCCATCATCCACGAGACGGTGTACGAGTCCCGCCTGGGCTTCACCTCGGCGCTGAACCAGATGGGCGCCCACATCCAGCTCTACCGCGAGTGCCTGGGCGGCTCCGACTGCCGTTTCGGCCAGCGCAACTTCCTGCACTCCGCGGTGGTCTCGGGCCCGACCCGGCTCCAGGGCTCCGACCTGGTCATCCCCGACCTGCGCGGCGGCTTCTCGTACCTGATCGCCGCGCTCGCCGCCGAGGGCACCTCCCGCGTCCACGGCATCGACCTGATCAACCGTGGCTACGAGAACTTCATGGAGAAGCTCATGGAGCTCGGCGCGAAGGTGGAGCTGCCGGGCAAGGCGCTCGGCTGACCGCTCTGGACGGCCCTACGGCGAAGGGGCGGCCCTCCGGTGAAGGAGGGTCGCCCCTTTGGCGTCATCGTGTGTCGAAACGCCTCGTACGCCGTCCCGTGGCATACGAGCGGCAAGATCACTTGCCCTTGGCGGCTTCCTTGAGCTTGGAGCCCGCGGTGACCTTCACGCTGAAGCCGGCGGGGATGTTGATGGGCTCGCCGGTCTGCGGGTTGCGCGCGGTACGAGCGGCACGGTGGGTGCGCTCGAAGGTCAGGAAGCCGGGGATGGTGACCTTCTCGTCGCCCTTGGCGACGATCTCGCCGACGGTCTCGGCGAACGCGGCCAGCACGGCGTCGGCGTCCTTGCGGGTCACCTCGGCGCGGTCGGCCAGCGCGGCCACCAGCTCACTGCGGTTCATGTTGTTACTCCCGTGTATTTCTTGCCGTTGGGGTGTGCCACGCGGCGGAGCCGCCCGAGGCACTGCGATGCCGATGCGCTCGCGCCCAGGGACGCATCCTGCCCCTACCTGCGGCGGGAAAGCCAATCCGGCACCCGTAGGAGTCGTGAGAACACCCTGGGGAGTCACACGAAAAGCGCCTGCTCGGCCGTCACCCTAGAGCGCACCCGGCACCAGGTGGTTCCACGACGCGCCGGTGCCGGAGCCGCCGTGGTGATCCTCACAGCACCGGCACAGTACGGCACGACGTCGTCAGACGGTCACCCCGGCCGCCTTCGCGGCCTCGCGGACCGCGCCGGCCACGGCGCCCGCGACCTTGTCGTTGAAGACGCTCGGGACGATGTAGTTCGGGTTCAGCTCGTCCTCGGTCACCACGTCGGCGAGGGCCTTCGCGGCGGCGAGCATCATCTCCGTGTTGACGGTCCGGGACTGGGCGTCCAGCAGGCCGCGGAAGACACCCGGGAAGACCAGCACGTTGTTGATCTGGTTCGGGAAGTCGGAGCGGCCGGTGGCCACGACGGCCGCCGTCTGACGGGCGATCGCGGGCTCCACCTCGGGGTCGGGGTTCGCGAGCGCGAACACGATGGCGCCGTCGGCCATGGCGGCCACGTCGTCGCCGTCGAGGACGTTCGGCGCGGAGACGCCGATGAAGACGTCGGCGCCGTGCACGGCCTCCTTCAGGGTGCCGGTCAGGCCCTCGGGGTTGGTGTTGTCCGCGATCCAGCGCAGCGGCGAGTCGGCCGGGGCGTCCACCAGGTCCTCGCGGCCGGCGTGCACGACACCGTGGATGTCGGCGACGACGGCGTTCTTCACGCCGGCGGCGATCAGCAGCTTGAGGATGGCCGTACCGGCCGCGCCGGCGCCGGACATGACGACCCGGATGTTCTCGATGGCCTTGTCCGTGACGCGCAGGGCGTTGGTCAGGGCGGCGAGGACGACGATCGCGGTGCCGTGCTGGTCGTCGTGGAAGACCGGGATGTCGAGGGCCTCGCGCAGCCGGGCCTCGATCTCGAAGCAGCGCGGCGCGGAGATGTCCTCGAGATTGATGCCGGCGAAGCCGGGGGCGATCGCCTTGACGATCTCCACGATCGCGTCGCTGTCCTGGGTGTCCAGGCAGATCGGCCAGGCGTCGATGCCGGCGAAGCGCTTGAAGAGGGCCGCCTTGCCCTCCATGACGGGCAGCGCGGCCTTGGGGCCGATGTTGCCGAGGCCGAGCACGGCGGAGCCGTCCGTCACGACCGCAACGGAGTTGCGCTTGATGGTGAGGCGGCGGGCGTCCTCGGGGTTCTCGGCGATGGCCATGCAGACGCGGGCCACACCCGGCGTGTAGACCATGGACAGGTCGTCACGGTTGCGGATGGGGTGCTTCGACGCCATCTCGATCTTGCCGCCGAGGTGCATCAGGAACGTACGGTCGGAGACCTTGCCCAGCGTGACGCCCTCGATGCCGCGCAGCTTCTCGACGATCTCCTCGGCGTGGGCCGTGGACGTGGCCGCGATGGTGACGTCGATACGGAGCTTCTCGTGACCGGACGCGGTGACGTCGAGGCCGGTCACCGAGCCTCCGGAGGACTCCACGGCGGTGGTGAGCTGCGAGACGGCGGTTCCGCTCGCGGGCACCTCCAGCCGGATGGTCATCGAGTAGGAGACGCTGGGCGCCGTTGCCATGGCCGACTTCCTCTGCTTTCACCGTGTCGCGAGTTGTGCCGTCCGATCGTCGCACCTACCGCTCAGTACGTGGTAGTCGCCCTGAGTTGCGGACGTTTTGTTCACGCGAGGTTTCCGGCGGATGCACGGTTTCGGAAAATCACTTCCACCATACGAGAAGTGATCAGACAAAGAAAGAGGCCCACGCCACTTGGTGGCGTGGGCCTCCCACACGTTCATGACACCGACCCGCCATGCTCGCCTCGCGGCAAGTGGTCCCTCTGAGGGACGAAGGTTGGGCCCGGGGGCTTGGATCGGGCCGGTGCCACGTCAAGGCTAACAAACGGATGCCGTACAGCCATTCCCGTCCGGGATGTTCACAGCCAGTCAGTCCCTGAGCAGGTCCGGGACCCCGGCCGCGTCCGGTTCGTCCCGCTCGCCGGAGACCACCGTCAGCTGCTGGGTGGCCCTGGTCAGCGCCACGTACAGCACGCGCAGGCCGGCCGGGGACTCGTCCGCGATCTCCGCGGGCGAGACGACGACCGTGGCGTCGTACTCCAGGCCCTTGGCCTCCAGGCTGCCGAGCGCGACGACCCGGTCGCCGAGCCCGGCCAGCCAGCGCCGGGCCTCCTCGCGCCGGTTCATCGCGACGACCACGCCGACCGTGCCGTCGACCAGGTCCAGCAGCCGCTCGGCCTCCGCCCGCACGGTGCCGGCCGGCGAGTCGCGTACGACCGTGAAGCGCGGCTCGACCCCCGTGGACCGTACGGCGGACGGGGCCTCGGAGCCGGGCATGGCGAGCGTGAGGACCTTCGCGGCCAGCTCGGCGATCTCGGCCGGGTTGCGGTAGTTGACGGTGAGCTGGAAGCGGCGCCGGGGGCGGGTGCCGAGGGCCTCGTCGCGGGCCTCGGCCGCCTCGTCCGGGTCGGACCAGGAGGACTGGGCCGGGTCGCCGACGACCGTCCAGGTGGCGTGCCGGCCGCGGCGGCCGACCATGCGCCACTGCATCGGGGTGAGGTCCTGCGCCTCGTCCACGATGACGTGCGCGTACTCGGTGCGCTCCTGCGCGAGGCGCTCGGCCCGCTCCCGCTGGGTCTCCTCGCGCACCGGCATCAGCTCCTCCAGGCCGGTGAGCTGGTCCAGCGGGTCGAACTCGCGCCGCTTCTTCGGGCGGGCGGGGGCGCCGAGGATCGCCTGCAGCTCGTCCAGCATGGCGATGTCGTGCACGGTGTGGCCGTCCCGCTTGAGGGAGCGGGCGACCTTGCGGACCTCGCCGGGGTTGAGGATCCGACGGCCCCAGCGGCCGAGCCGCCTCTCGTCGGCCATGGCGGCGAGCACCGCGTTCGGGGTCAGCTCGGGCCACCAGGCGTCGAGGAACACGAGGAAGGAGTCCTCGCTCGTGATGTCCTCGTCGAAGGAGGAGCGCAGTTCGGCGGCCAGCTCCGGGTCGGTGTGCCGGCCGGCGGCGCCGGACTTGGCCCACAGCGCGTCCAGGAGCAGCCTGCGGGCGCGCGGGCGGAGCAGGTTCACCGGCGCGGTGCCGCCGAGGGCGGCATGGCGGATACGTTCCAGCTCGTCCGCCTCCAGTTCGAGGCGGCGCCCGAAGGCGACCACGCGGAGCCGGGCGGGCGGGCCGGTCACGGTCCGCGGCGCGGTGCCCGCGTCCGTGTCGGCGTCGTCGTCCAGCGTGAGCTGCCCGGCCGGCGCACCGCCGCCGGTCCCCAGCTCCAGTGCGCCCCGGGCCGCCTTGCGCAGCACCTTCAGCATCCGGTACGAGCCCTTGGCGCGGGCCACGGACGGGGAGTCGTACAGGGTGGCCTCGGCGCCGTCGACCAGGGAGCCGATGGCGCGGATCGCGACCTGGCCCTCCTCGCCGAGCGAGGGCAGCACGCCCTCGGTGTAGGCGACCAGCAGCGGGGTCGGGGAGACGATCAGGATGCCGCCCGCGTAGCGTCTGCGGTCCTGGTAGAGCAGGTAGGCCGCGCGGTGCAGGGCGACCGCGGTCTTGCCGGTGCCCGGGCCGCCCTCGACGTAGGTGACGGAGGCGGCGGGGGCCCGGATGACCAGGTCCTGCTCGGCCTGGATGGAGGAGACGATGTCCCGCATGGTGTGGCTGCGGGCCTGGCCGAGGGCGGCCATGAGGGCGCCGTCGCCGATCACCGCCAGCTCGCCGCCGTCGAGACGGGCGGTCAGTTCGGGGCGCATCAGGTCGTCCTCGACACCGAGGACCCGGCGGCCCTTGGAGCGGATGACCCGGCGCCGCACGACCCGCCCGGGGTCGACGGGCGTGGCCCGGTAGAAGGGCGCCGCGGCGGGCGCCCGCCAGTCGATGACCAGCGGGGAGTAGTCCTCGTCGAGGACGCCGATGCGGCCGATGTGCAGGGTCTCGGCGATGTCGGCGGTGTTGTCCGCGCGGACCGCGCCCTCGGCCGGCTCCACCGCCGTGTAGGCGCCGTCGGGGCCCTTCTTGCCGTCCTTGCCGAGCAGCAGGTCGATGCGGCCGAAGAGGAAGTCCTCGAACTCGTTGTTGAGCCGGTTCAGGTGGATGCCGGCCCGGAAGACCTGCGCGTCCCGCTCGGCCAGCGCGCCCGGGGTACCCACCTGGCCGCGCTTGGCCGCGTCGTGCATCAGGAACTCGGCCTCGTGGATCTTCTCCTCCAGCCGCCGGTACACCCGGTCAAGGTGTTCCTGTTCGACGCTGATCTCCCGGTCACGGACGGAATCCTGTCCGCCGTGTACCGAGCCGACCGCGGACTGCTGAACCTGAGCGGCCACCGGGCCCCCTTCTGACGTGCTGGGCAGCCGTCAACCGTACGCGAAGGGGACCCGGCAAAGCTACGGCGACTACGCGTCCACCTGGACCAGCTTCTTGCCCTCGAAGGTCACGACCTCGAAGTGGTCGATCTCGTTGGGCTGGAAGGCCGCGGCCCCGCCGATGTACAGCGGCTTCTTGGACTCCGGCGTCTTCCCGTCCGCGATGCCGTAGCCCCAGTTCGGGACCGACCAGGACGACATCGTCACGCGCTGGCCGTTCTTGGCGACCAGGACCAGGGAGCACTTGAGCGGGCCCTTGACGTTCTTCAGCTCCAGCACCGCCTGGGTGCCCCAGACCTTCTGCGCCATGCCGACGGTCGCGCTGACGTGGGTCGACGGGTCCGTGCCCGACGCCTTGTCGGTCATGGTCCGGAAGGTGGCCTGGGCCGGGGAGGCGGTGACCTGCTTGCCGTCGTCCGAGCCGCTGTTCACGGCCACCGCGGCCAGCGGGCCGGCGATGATCAGCGCGGCGGCCGCCGCGATCATGTAGAAGCTGCGCCGCCGCTTCTGGGCGCGGTGCTCGGCGACCTCGTCGACCAGCTTCTCGACCACCCGCGGGCTGGGCTTCGCCGACAGCGACTCGCCGATCGCGGGGGTGCTGCCGGACCCCGGCAGGTCCGCGAGCGCGGCCAGCATCGGCTCCATCCCGGCCAGCTCGTCCAGTTGCTGGGCGCACCACTCGCAGCCGGCGAGATGCGCCTCGAAAGCGGTTGCCTCGGCGTCGTCGAGAATCCCGAGGGCGTAGGCGCCGACGGTCTCGTGCTCGCTCGGCACCGAAGATCCCTGACTGGGGTTCATGGGTCCAGACATACCCGGACCACCCGGGCCGAATCCCTGCATTCCCCCGTACCCATTGCTCATCACGCCGTCACCCCCCGCTCCTCCAGTGCCAGCTTCATCGATCGCAGGGCGTAGAACACCCGGGAGCGCACCGTGCCGCTCGGGATACCCAGCGTCTCGGCCGCCTCGTTGACCGTACGCCCCTTGAAGTACGTCTCGACGAGCACCTCCCGGTGGGCCGGGGTCAGGTCGTCGAGCGCGTCCGACAGCGTCATCAGCCACAGCGCCTTGTCGATCTCGTCCTCCGCGGGGATGACCTCCAGCGGCGACGGATCGACCTCCTGCGGCCGGGCCTGCCGGCTGCGGTGGCCGTCGATGACGATGCGGCGCGCGACCGTCACCAGCCAGGGGCGTACCGATCCGGTCGCCCGATTGAGCTGACCGGCGTTCTTCCAGGCACGGATGAGCGTTTCCTGTACGACGTCCTCGGCGCGCTGCCGATCGCCGGCGACCAGCCTGAGGACATACGCAAGCAGAGGTCCGGCGTGCTCGCGATACAGGGCACGCATCAGCTCCTCATCAGGTTCCGAGGGCTGTGAGGACATGCGATGTCGGGCCCTCGATCCACGTTCATTGGCCACGGCCGCATCCTTGCGCACGCCCACCTCCGGTGTCCGGGGGTTCCCCCAGTCGGTCGCTCGCCCACCGGTACGGAAGGAAGCCCCGGGGTGTTCAAACGGAGGTGACAGTTTTCTCGGGGATGACGTGACGAGCGGGACATGCGTACACATTCCCACCAGGTGATCTTTACATTTCCGACACATCGCCGGGAGGGGTCCGGGCTGCCCGGGCGGCCGGCTCGGCAAACCCGGTGTTGCGGAAATCACTCCGCCCGTTCTGAGGGCGCAATCCGGCAGAACGTCCGTACCGGATATTCAGGCCCGCGCGAGCGCCGCCCGGCGCCGGTGCCGGGCGACCCGCTCGCGGTTGCCGCAGACCTCGCTGGAGCACCAGCGCCGGCGCCGTCCCCGTGACGTGTCCAGGTACACGAGGGGACAGTTGTCCCCCTCGCACTCGCGCACGGCCGCCCGCGCCACGGGGTCGGTGAGCAGGTCCACGGCGTCCCGGGCGAGGACGGCGAGCAGCGCCGCGCACTCCGGCGGCCCGGCCAGCTCCCGCACCAGCACGCCGTCCTGGCCGGGCACGGCGCGCGGGACGGGCGGCGCGGCACGGGCGGTCTCGTTGACACGCAGGAGCGCGCGCTCGTACGGCCGCGCGTCGGCCGTGAGCGGGGCCCGTACCAACCGCCCTATGTGTCCCCGCAGTTCCCGGAACCCCACGAGCCAGGAGCCGTCGGCGTGGGCCAGCGGCGTACCGGGCGGCACGAGACCGGCACCGGTGATCCAGGCGCGCAACGACTCGACGGCGTCCAGCCGTTCGGCCGGATGCGTGGTGGCGAGGAGATCCAGACAGATCCGCCCGGCGTCGAACCGCAGCTCGTAGGGGGGCGTGGCCGTACCCAGTGCCATGTGCCTGTCACCGCCTAGGCAGGAACCGTGCAGGAGACATACAGGAGAGTGCGGGAGGCCGCGGAAGGGAACCGTTCCGTCGCTCCTCTTCACAGTGCCTGCCCGCGACGGCGGCCGGAACCCCTCGTACCGGGTGCTGTTGCCCCGCCCTGGACGCACGCGTATGCGGGCGCGCGCCTCGGCCATGTCCGCGACGGGATCCTCACCGCTTGGCTGGAGGCATGACGGAAACACGGACCAGCGGTCTTCTCCTGGGCGCGGCCACCCTCACCATGGGCCTGAGCGCCGGGGTCTTCTACGTCTTCGCGTGCGCGGTGATGCCGGCCCTGGCGCGCAGCGACGACCGGACGTACGTCGAGGTCATGCGGAACATCAACACCGTCATCCAGAACCCGGTGTTCTTCCTCGGCTTCCTGGGCGCGCCCGTACTGACGGGCCTGGCCGCCTGGCGGTTGCGCCGCGCGCCGTGCCACCGGTGGGTCTGGGCGGCCCTGGCCGCGTACGTCCTCGTCCTCTGCGTCACGGTGGCGTTCAGCATCCCCCTGAACGACGCCCTGGCGGCGAAGGGCGATCCGGCCGCCCTGCGGGAGCGGTTCGAGGCGCCGTGGGTGGCGTGGAACGTCGTACGGGCGGTGGCCGCGACGGCGGGCGTGGGGTTCCTGACGCGGGCGCTGACCCTGGCTCCGCGCACGCGGACCTGAGCCGTGCTCGCAGGCCCGCGCGGGGCCGTGCTCACACGTCCGAGTACTTCGCGTCCGCCGCCGGGTCCAGCGCCAGCCGGTACCCCCGCTTCACCACCGTCTGGATCAGCTTCGGCGTCCCGAGAGCCGTCCGCAGGCGGGCCATCGCCGTCTCCACCGCGTGTTCGTCCCGGCCGGCCCCCGGCAGGGCCCGCAGCAGCTCGGCCCGGGCCACGACCCACCCCGGCCGCCGCGCCAGCGCCCGCAGCAGCGACATCCCGGCCGGCGGCACCGGCTTCAGTTCGCCGTCCACCAGGACCGCGTGCCCGCGGATCTCCATCCGGTAACCGGAGACCGGGAACGACCGTGCCCGGGCGGGCAGTTCCTGGCAGAGCAGCTGCACGAGCGGTCCGAGCCGGTACCGCTCCGGCTGTACGGTGTCCACCCCGCGCACCTGCAGGGGCAGCGCGGTGGCGGGTCCGACGCACGCGGGCAGCACGTCGTGGCCGAGGGCCGTCAGCAGCTCGCCGAGCAGCCCCCGCTCCTCCGCGCGGCTGAGCAGGGAGGCCGCGGCCGGCGCGCTGGTGAAGGTGAGGGCGTCGAGCCCCCGGGAGACGGCGGCGTCCAGCAGCCGGTCGAGCGGGCTGATGTCCTCCGGCGGCATCCACCGGTACACGGGCACCGGCACGACCTCCGCTCCCCCGGCCCGGAGCGCCTCCACGAATCCCGGCAGCGGCTCCCCGTGCAGCTGTACGGCGACCCGGCGCCCGTCGACACCCTCCTCGAGCAACCGGTCGAGCACCTCGGCCATGGACTCGCTGGACGGCGACCAGGACTCGGTCAGCCCGGCGGCCCGGACGGCCCCCTTGACCTTGGGGCCGCGCGCCAGCAGCTCGACGTCCCGCAGCCGTCCGAGCAGCTGTTCCCCGAGCCCCCACCCGTCCGCGGCCTCCACCCAGCCGCGGAACCCGATGGCGGTGGTGGCCACGACGACATCCGGAGCCTGATCGATCAGCTCCTTGGTGGCGGCGAGCAGTTCGCCGTCGTCGGCGAGCGGCACGATCCGCAGGGCGGGCGCGTGCAGCACGACGGCACCGCGCCGCTGGAGCAGCGCGCCCAGCTCGTCGGCGCGGCGGGCGGCGGTGACCCCCACGGTGAACCCGGCGAGGGGTCCGTGTTCGGTGTGCTGCAGTTCGTCGTACATGGCTCTCCTAGCTGGCCCGCATACCGACCGAGCCTGTCAACGGCGCATGACAGGCTCGGTTCGGCTTCGTGTCGCCAGTGTTACGTCACACTTCGGCGTAGCTGAGCTGCGGCTTCGTGTCCGCAGCGGTCTCGTCCCGGGCCTGCCGGTCCGGGCGGCGAAGGTATACGGCCCAGGTCACGGCGAAACAGGCACCGTAGAAGGCGAGGAAGGCGACGAATGCGCCGGTGCCGGAGCCGTAGGACAGGAAGGACTGCCGGAAGGCGAGGTTGATACCGACGCCGCCGAGCGCGCCGACGGCCCCGATGAGCCCCATGGAGGCGCCGGACAGCCGCCGGCCGTAGCGGGCGGCCTCCTCGCCCACCAGCCCCTTGGCGAGGGCCTTCGCATGGAAGATGCCCGGGATCATCTTGTACGTCGAGCCGTTGCCGAGCCCGCTCAGCACGAACAGCACCACGAAGACGGGCACGAACAGCGCCAGCGACTTCTGCATGCTGGCGAAGACGAGGACGGCGGTGGCGGCTGCCATGCCGACGTAGTTCCACAGGGTGATGCGGGCCCCGCCGTACCGGTCGGCGAGCCATCCGCCCACGGGCCGGATGAGGGAGCCGAGCAGCGGGCCGATGAAGGTGAGGTACGCGGCCTGCAGCGGCGTCCGCCCGAACTGGTTCGTCAGCACCTGCCCGAAGGCGAAGCTGTAGCCGATGAACGACCCGAACGTGCCGATGTAGAGGAAGGCCATGATCCAGGTGTGGGCGTCCTTCGCGGCGTCCTTCGCCGCCCCGGTGTCGTTCTTCACGGCGGCCAGGTTGTCCATGAACAGCGCGGCGAGGACGGCGGCGGCGAGGATCAGCGGGATGTAGATGCCGAGCAGGACGCGCGGACCGCCGCTCGCGCCGATGATCGCGAGGGCGATCAGCTGGATGACCGGCACGCCGATGTTGCCGCCGCCGGCGTTGAGCCCGAGCGCCCACCCCTTCTTCCGCAGCGGGAAGAAGGCGTTGATGTTGGTCATGGAGGAGGCGAAGTTGCCGCCGCCGATGCCGGCCAGCAGACCCACCAGTAGGAAGGTGGAGAAGGACGTCCCCGGTTCCATCACCACGAACGCGGCGATCGTCGGCACGAGCAGCAGACTCGCGGAGACGATCGTCCAGTTCCGCCCGCCGAAGACGGCGACGGCGAAGGTGTAGGGCACGCGGACGACGGCGCCGACGAGGGTGACCACCGAGGTCAGCAGGAACTTGTCGGCGGGCGTGAGTCCGTACTCGGGCCCCATGAAGAGCACGAGCACGGACCACATGGTCCACACCGAGAACCCGATGTGCTCGGAGAGCACGGAGAACCACAGGTTCCGGCGGGCGACCCGCTCCCCGGTCACCTTCCAGAATCCCTCGTCCTCCGGATCCCAGCGGTCGATCCAGCGGCCGCTACGACGGGTTGGGGCTGGGGCTGTCATGACGCGCCTCCACGGGGCTCCGGGTGCTCGGTCTACTCAAAGAGGGACTGAGCCGAAGGTAGGGAGGGCGCGTTTCCTGCCTGTGGCCGCGGGTGACCGGAAGGGAACGTTGCTCTCACCCTGGACGGCCGGGGGATGAGAGGTCGGGCCCGCGTCGCCGCCGCGGCCGGCTATCGCCGTTGCCACGTGGACGGCGGCGTCACCGCCGTGCCGGCTTCTTCTCCGGGGCCCCGTCCGGCCACAGCCGCGGCTTCCGCTTCGCGGCCAGGTCCTCGACCCAGCCGAACCAGACGACGCAGCTGAAGATGAACATCCAGGTGATGGCCAGTACCGGCCAGGGGCTCTCCAGCAGCCAGGAGAAGTGCTGGTACATCACGTCGAACTGCCACAGCTGGTCCCACAGCGTGGCGGCGACGAGGATGCACAGGTTGTGCCAGAGATAGATCGTCACCGCGCGGGAGTTGAGCAGCGTGATCAGCCGGTCGAAGGGGCGCAGCCAGCGGGGCCAGTCGGTCCAGGACGGGCTGATGTGGAGGAGCAGCAGCACGGTGGCGAAGGACCACAGGGACTGGGCGAACGGGATGTCGTCCAGGTCGTGCCCCTCCTTGAAGCCGTGACTGAGCGCGTACCACAGGCCGAGTGCGGCGATGACCGGCGCCACCGAGGGGACGACGTAGCGGGGGATGCGCTTCAGCACGCCCTCCTGGTGCGCCATGCCCAGGATCCAGCAGGCGCCGAAGGTGCTGAAGTCCGTCAGGGCGGACGGAATGCGCTCACCGGGCAGGTTGAGGTAGCCGAACTCGAAGGCCGCGGCGAGGGCGATCGGCGACAGGACGGTCGCCCACGGCAGCGCGCGCAGGGCCTTGAGCAGGAACGGGGAGAGCAGGACGTACCAGAGGTAGGCGCGGATGTACCAGAGCGGGCCCGCCAGTTCCGCCGCCCAGTCCTCGCCGAGGATGCCGTGGATGCCCTTGAGGCCCTCGGCGAACGGCGGATCGCTCAGCGGCAGGATCCAGAAACCGAGGTGGAGCCACCACCAGCCGGGGTGACCGTCGTCGTGCGGGCCCCACCCCTGCAGCACCATGCCCGTCACGCCGAGGGCACCGAGCAGCCACAGCGGCGGCAGCAGCCGGCGCAGCCTGCTGCGGACGACCTGCAGCGGGGGACGCTTGAGCGAGCGCGCCATGAGGTTGCCCGCGAGGGCGAACATCACGCCCATGGAGGGGAAGACGACGGGCAGCCAGGCCCAGCCCATCAGGTGGTAGAAGACGACGCGGAACAGGGCCACGGCGCGCAGGAGGTCGAAGTACCGGTCACGCACGGGTGTGCGCCGCTGCTCCGGCTGCGGGGGCGAAGTGGGCTCGTCCGTGCCGGACGGCAGGGTGGGAACGGTCACGTGCTGGGCTTCCTGGGTGGTCGTCGTCGGTGCCGGCCGGTACGCGGGGCGCGGGGCCGGCTGCCCGGCTCGCGCCGGGCCGGGCTCGAAGGGCGAGGTGGTCATCCGGCCGCCCGCCCACCCATGACGGGCCCGCTCTGCACGGGCGGTGCCGGGGGCGCGGACACCCCGCCCTTGCGGCGCAGCTTCTGCCAGCGCAGGCGGCCGCCGGTGAGCGCCGTGATCCAGGACTGGAGCAGCACGACGTACATGAGCTGGCGGTACAGGATCTGCTGCAGGGGCAGCGAGATCAGCGGGGTCAGCGGTTCGCGGTCCAGCCAGAACGCGTAGGCCGCGCACACCGCCTGGATCGCGAGGACGCCGAACCAGGCTCCGATCGTCTTCTCGGTGGGGCCGAACACCAGGCCGTACACGAGGAAGATGTCGATCAGCGGGGCCAGGAGCGGGGCGAGGACCATGAAGAGCGACACCAGAGGCAGGCCCACCCGGCCGAACCGCCCGGACGGCCCGCGCTCGAAGAGGGCGCGGCGGTGCTTCCAGATCGCCTGCATGGTGCCGTACGACCAGCGGTAGCGCTGGGACCACAGTTGCTGGACGGACTCGGGGGCCTCGGTCCAGGCGCGCGCGTTCTCGGCGTACACCACGTGCCAGCCGTCCCGGTGCAGCGCCATCGTGATGTCGGTGTCCTCGGCGAGGGTGTCGTCGCTCATGCCGCCGACGCGTTCCAGCGCCGAGCGGCGGAAGGCACCGACGGCACCGGGGATCGTCGGCATGCAGCGCAGGACGTCGTACATGCGCCGGTCGAGGTTGAAGCCCATCACGTACTCGATGTGCTGCCAGGCGCCGATGAGGGTGTCCTTGTTGCCGACCTTGGCGTTGCCGGCGACGGCCCCGACCCGTGGGTCGGCGAAGGGCTGCACGAGTTCACGGACGGTGGCCGGCTCGAAGACGGTGTCGCCGTCCATCATGACGATCAGGTCGTACCGGGCGTTGGCCAGACCGCGGTTGAGGGCGGCCGGTTTGCCCGCGTTGAGCTGCCGGATCACGCGGACGCCGGGCAGCCCGAGGCCTTCCACGATCCGTGCCGTGCCGTCCGTGGAGCCGTCGTCGATGACGAGGATCTCGAGGGGATGCTCGCTCCGCATCAGCGAACGGACCGTGTTCTCGATGCACTTGGCCTCGTTGTACGCCGGGACCAGCACCGTCACGGGTTCGGTCACCGGACGATCGCCCCAGCGGAAGCCGCGGCGCCGGGTCCGGCGCGCGTGCACGGCGGACAGCAGGAGCATCAGGCCGAACCGCCCGAACACCAGGAAGCCGATGACCGCGAGGCCCATGACCAGGGCATCCGTGATGTGGTCCGCCGCCCGCACGAGGAAGATCCAGGCCTTCCCCTTCCACAGGTCCAGGCCCGTGACCGGGGTGTCCGCGCTCGGGGCGTCCAGTGCCTCGGTGAGCGTCTGGAACTCATAGCCCTGCTGCTGGAGTCGGGGCAGGAACCGGTCCAGGGCCTGGACCGTCTGGTGGCGGTCGCCGCCCGAGTCGTGCATGAGGACGATCGCGCCCTTGCCGCCCTTGGGGGTGGCCTTGCGGATGATCGCGTCGACGCCCGGCTTGCGCCAGTCCTCGCTGTCGGTGTCGTTGACGACCGTGAGGTAACCGCGGCTGCCTATGTACTTGGTGACCGGCCAGGACTTGTTGTCCATGGCGTCGGCGAAGGAGGAGTACGGCGGCCGGAACAGCGAACTGCGGATGCCGGCCGCTCCGGCGAGCGTCAGCTGGTTCTGGGACAGCTCCCAGTCGATGCGCTTCGTGGAGTGGTACGAGAGGTCGGGGTGGTTGAAGGTGTGCAGGCCGACCTCGTGCCCCTCGTCCACCATGCGCCGCACGAGGTCCGGGTGGCGCGAGGTCATCGTGCCGGTGACGAAGAAGACGGCGTGTGCGTGGTGCTTCTTCAGGATGTCGAGGACCTTCGGCGTCCAGGTCGGGTCGGGGCCGTCGTCGAAGGTGAGGACGATGCGGTGGTCGGGCACCCGCATGGTCGCGGCTCGGCCGCCTCGGGTGTCGATGACCGGGCCGCCCTCGAGGATCTTCTGCGGCACGCGGTCGCTCGCGGCCTCGGGCTGCACGCGGTAGTCGGCGAGGATCTCGTTGTGCACGTATCCGCGCAGCATGAGCATCGCCAGGGTCGCGCACAGGACCAGGATCGGCAGCAGATAGCGCAGCGGCAGCCGGGGGCGCCGGGCGGGGGACGGGGTACGGCGAAGGGAACGTGGTGCCATCAGAGGGTGTTTCCCCTGGTCAGAGAGTGATCTTGGGGTGCGGGGTCCGGTGCCGTCCGAGGGGGGTGCCCGTGCCGTCCGACGCCGACGGCGAGGGGACGGAGGAGGCGGCACCGGTGGGGGTGGACGGGTCCGGGGAAGCGTGGCCGGAAGAGGCCGACGCGGACGGGGAGTCGGCGGTGGCGCCCACTGCCTCGGTCTGGGCGGAGGTACCGGCCGCCGGCCCGTCGGCGGAGGTGCCGGCCCGGGGGCGGGACGTTTCGGCACCTGGTGCGGCGGTGCCGCTCGCCGTGGGGGCGGCGGCCGGACCGGTCGCCGCGCCGGTCTCCGCCGGGGTCGCGGCGTTGGAGGCGCTGGGCAGCGGCGAGGTGTCGACCTGGCCGGCGGGCTTCTCCGCGTCCTGGCGCGGCACCGGCAGCAACGGCGCGTCGGAGCTGCCGGACATCAGGGTGGCGACGATGACCACGGCGTAGATCGCGCAGGCGACGGCGACGAGCAGGCCGAGGCGGCGGAAACGGCGGCTGCGGCGGCCCGACTCGTCGACGAAGACCGGTCCGTCGGCCTCGGTGCCGCGCACGGCACCGGCGACCGGGCTCAGCCCGACGTCACCGAGCTGGACGGCGTCGAGCTGCACCGTCACCTCGTGCGGGTCGTGGGTGGGGTCGGCGGCGGCCCCGGCGGGCGTCCGCGGGCCCCGCCGCGCGGAGTCGCGCGCGTCGCTCCCCGCGGACTCGGCCCAGGGGTCACGGAGGGCACCGGTGGGCCTGGGGGAGCCGTTCCTTCCGCCGGCGTTCCGGCCGAGCGAGGGGGCGAACAGGGCGATGGTCCGCTCGGATTCGGGCAACGGGGGCAGGGGTTCCGCAAAGGCCCGGGTACCAGCCCCCGGCACCTGCATGTCCCGACTCGCGGATGCGGCTTCGGGCCACTCCGGTTGGGCGTCTTCTCGCCACTCTTTCACGCGCGCACATCCCCCCACGGGATTGTTCCGGGTGCGCTCACGACCCCGAGCACCCGTCGACCGAACCAGGCCCCCACCCGGCCCGAGCGCCCCCATTACCACACCGTGCTCGGGCCATGAATGTAGCGCACGCGGAGGAGTGGTGCTCGCCACGTGTCAGTTATGCACACCCATCACATGATCATCAGTGGCTGGAATCCATCCATCGACGGGCCGTCGCAGCCAGCCTTCCGCCCGTGCGACCTCGGCCGCCGCCCTGCGCAGCGCGTCCAACCCGGGGTGGACCAGCCCCTTCCGCCAGACCAGGGAGACGGGCGAGAGCGGGACGGGATCGACCAGCGGCCGCCGTACCGTCCGGGGCATGGCCGGAAAGTCCACGACGGCCAGCACCGGGGTCCGGGTCTTCGCCATGATCCGCTCGAACTCCTCGTCCCCGACAGCCAGCGGAACGGGTGAGGCGAGCCGGATACCGTGCCCCTCGAAGAGGTGACGTGCCAGGTCCGTCCACTCCCGGGTACGCGGGTTCCCCGCGCCGGCGTACACCTCCTCCCCGGCCAACGCGGTCAGCGGCACCTCGGGGAGGGCGGCCAGGGCGTGGTCCTCCGGCAGGATGACGGCCATCGGCTCGAAGCGCACCGGCTGCTGCTCCAGAGCGGACCGCAGCGTCGGGTCCAGACCGGCGAAGCGGCCGAAGGAGACGTCCAGCCGGCCGGCCACCAGTTCGGCGGCGGCTCCGGTGAGACCGCTCTCGTAGCGGGCCATCAGCTCGCAGTCGAGGGCGAGTTCCCGGGCCCGGTGCAGCACCCGGCGGCCGGTGACGAGACCCGGTGTGTTGAGGTCCACGAGCAGCGGGCGGGCCTGTTCGAACGCGGCGAGCAGATCGTCCTGGGCGGCCAGGACCCGCCGGGCGTGCGGCAGCAGGCGCTCGCCGTCGGCGGTCGGCGTCACCTGGCGGGTGGTGCGCACGAACAGCTCCACGCCCAGCTCCCGTTCCAGCCGCCGTACATCCCGGCTGAGCGCCTGCTGGGCGACGTACAGACGGGCGGCGGCCCGGGTGAAGTGGAGTTCCTCGGCGACGGCGACGAAGGCGCGCAGCAGGCGGGGGTCTATGTGGGCGGGCGTGGGCATGACGGCGAACTTACAACACAGGTGCGTCAATCGGCCCCGAGAAGGTGTTGGACCCCGTGATCCGCTCCGGGCGACCGTTGAGCCATGCCGCACCAGAGCACCGAAGAACGACCCATACCGGCCCCGGCACCAGGGCGGTCCGGGTACCGCCGCCTGTTCCGCCTTCCCGGCGCCCGCGCCTTCACCACCGGCAACCTCCTCGCCCGCCTCCCGATGGGCATGTTCAGCGTGAGCGCCGTCGTGATGATCGCGGGTTCCCGGGGCTCGTACGCCCTGGCCGGTGCCGTCACCGCGACCGGCCTCGCCGCCACCGGGCTGGCCGGGCCGTGGATCGCCCGGCTCGTCGACCGGCACGGGCAGGCCCGGGTCGCCGTACCGGCCACCCTCGTCTCCGTGCTCGGCAGCCTCGCCCTGCTGCTGTGCGTGCGCTGGGACGGCCCCGACTGGACTCTGTTCGCCGCCTACGCGGCCACCGCGACGACCCCCAACATCGGCGGCCTCTCCCGCGCCCGCTGGGCCCATCTGCTGCGCGACGACGCGGACGCGCTGCACGCCGCGAACTCCTTCGAACAGGCCGCCGACGAGCTGTGCTTCATGCTCGGGCCGGTGCTGGCCTCCTTCCTGACCGGCACGTTCTTCCCGGAGGCGGGCACGCTCGCCGGGGCGGTACTGCTGCTGTCGGGCATGCTGCTGTTCACCGCGCAGCGGGCGACCGAGCCGCCGGCCCAGGCCCGCTCCAAGGCGCCGTCGCCGCTGCGCAGCCCCGGCATCCCGCCGCTGCTGGCCTGCTTCACGGCCACCGGCGCGGTGTTCGGCTCGATGGAAGTCGTCACGATCGCCTACGCCGACGCGCAGGGGCACCGGGCGGCGGCCGGTGTCGTGCTCGCGCTCCAGGCGGCGGGCTCGTGCGCGGCGGGCCTGGTGTACGGGGCGCTGAAGCCGGCCGGCCTGGGCCTGACCCGGTGCCTGGCGGCGATGGCCGCGCTGATGACCCTGCCCTGGCTGTCCGCCGCGCTCACCGGTTCCCTTCCGGTGCTGGCGGGCACGCTGCTGGTGGCGGGCATGGCGACCGCGCCGACCATGGTGACGGCGATGACCCTGGTGCAGCGGCGTACCCCGGCCGACCGGCTCAACGAGGGCATGAGCCTGGTGGTGACCGGGCTGCTCTCCGGTATCGCCGGCGGTTCGGCCATCGGCGGCTGGGCCGCCGAACACCTCTCCCCCGCCGCCGCCTTCACGGTCCCGGCCGCCGCGGCCTGCCTCGCCCTGCTCATCGACTCGGCGGCCAGGGCCGTACGTTCCCCCCGGCGCGTCTCCTGAGCCCGGTCGCCCCGCCGTGCCGGCCGCGCCCCCGTCACGGGGTCCGAGGGGTGTCAGGCGACCGGTGCCGCGGCGATCCGGGCTTCGACCCGGCGCAGGATCAGCAGGTGGCGGATGGTGCGGATGCGCCAGGCGGTGAAGGCGAGGATGACGACGCCCGTGAGGGCGGGCCACTTCCAGCTGCCGGACGTGTCCTGCAGGGCGGTGCGAGCGTCCGGGCCGTCGACACGGGCGGCCACGGTGGTCTCGGGGAGGTGCTCGAAGATGCCGTCGATCGCGATGTCGTCGATGCGCGTGCTGTGGTCGTCGGATTCGAACGTGCCCTCGCACGCCCATCCGTCGGTCCACAGATCGTCCCAGCCTCCGGCGGCGCGCTCGCAGTTCACGACGTGGACGGTGCCGGCGACGCCGGTGACCTCCCGGTACCCGTGCAGTGCGCCCATGACGGCGAGGAACACCCCGGCCAGCGACCCGACCACGGCGAGGCTCACCTCGCGGGGCAGGGGAGGCAGCAGGCGGAGCAGGAACATGACAAGGCTTCCTTCGGGTACGGGCGGGACGACAGCCGGGCTCTTCCGTACGACAAAGGCCCCGCCGCGCGAAAGCGGCGGGGCCTTTGCCCACATGGGTGAGGAGGCTCGGGAGCCTCCCGATCGTGGAGATGGCGGGAATCGAACCCGCGTCCAACGGTGCGGAATCAGGGCTTCTCCGTGTGCAGTTCGCTGTGCTTTTCTCAGCCCCGGCGATCACGCGAACAAGTCGCCGACGGGCTCAGTCACTGTTTGATTTCCCTCTTCACCCCGTGACCGGGATCAAGGTTTAGTCCCCTAGCTGATGCCAGGATCCGGGTCGGGAACAGCCCCGGGCTGACACTTCGCAAGTCGCTACTTAGGCAGCGAGGGCGAAGGAATCGCGCTTGGTGTTGGCGATTATTTTTTTCGGCCTGTGGTTTACGAGATCATGGCCGCTTCCTCGACACGCTTCCCCTGCTTCGACAGCCGCTGTCGAAACCGATCATCCCCATGTTGTTTTTTCAAACCCTCCGCAGAGGGGGCGCGCACCCGCTGTGGAGTGCAGTGCCATCGTACGGGACCAACGCAGGCCAGTGCCAGCCTATTCCCGGCGGGCCGGGTCAGACGCCCCGCTGCTTGCGCTTGGCCGCCGCGATCGCGCGGTCCGACTCCCGCCGGTCCTGCTTCTCCCGCAGGGTCTGACGCTTGTCGTACTCCTTCTTGCCCCGGGCGAGGGCGATCTCGGCCTTCGCCCGGCCGTCCTTGAAGTACAGGGCGAGGGGCACGATGGTGTGACCCGTCTCCTGGGACTTGGACTCCAGCTTGTCGATCTCCTCGCGGTGCAGGAGCAGCTTGCGCTTGCGGCGCACGGAGTGGTTGGTCCAGGTGCCCTGGCTGTACTCGGGGATGTGGGCGTTGTGCAGCCACGCCTCGTTGCCGTCGATCTGGACGAAGCCGTCGGTCAGCGAGGCGCGCCCCTGGCGCAGCGACTTCACCTCGGTCCCGGTGAGCACGATCCCGGCCTCGTAGGTGTCGATGATCGCGTAGTCGTGCCGGGCCTTCTTGTTCTGCGCGACGATCTTGCGCTTGCCGTCCTTGGCCGCCTTCGCGGCCCCTCCGCCCTGCTTGGGCTGGGACTCCTTGGGTACGTACATTCCCTTGCTCATAGTGCCGCCATTTTCGCACCAAGGAGGGGGTGCGGGGGAAGCGCATTAACGGCGCCTACGACGGGTCGCCGAGCCCCGTGAGGACCGTCTCGGCCTGTCGCAGGGCCCCTGCCCCCGCCTCCAGGTCGGGGGTGATGCCCCGGCCGTCGACCGCGTGTCCGGACGGGGTGCGGTAGTGGCCGACGGTCAGCTCGGCCACCGAGCCGTCGGGGAGTTCGGTCGGCATCTGGATGGAGCCCTTGCCGAAGGTGCGGGAGCCGACCACCACCGCGCGGCCCCGGTCCTGCAGGGCGCCGGTGAGCAGCTCGGCCGCGCTCATCGTGCCGCCGTCCACGACGGCGACCAGCGGCCGGGTGGTGTCACCGCCGGGGTCGGCGTGCAGCGCGCGCTGGGCGCCCTCGACGTCGTAGGTGGCGACCAGGCCGCCGTCGAGGAAGGCGGAGGCGGTGTCCACGGCCTCGGTGACCAGGCCGCCGGAGTTGGCCCGCAGGTCCAGGACGATGCCGGCGTCGGTCCTGGCCTCGCGCAGGGCCGTCCGGACGGCGTCGGCCGAGCCCTTGGTGAACGCGGAGATCCGGATGACGGTGACCCCGCCGGGCAGTCTGCGGACGGTCACGGAGTCGGTGGACAGGCGCGCGCGGTGCAGCCTCTCGGTCCACGCGCGCGTGCCGCGCTGCAGGCCGAGGGTGACCGTCGTACCCGCCTCGGCGTCCTCGGCGTCACCGCGCAGTAACGAGACCACCTCGGTGACGGGCCGGCCGTCGACCTCGCTGCCGTCGACGCTGCGCAGCCGGTCGCCCTCGCGGATCCCGGCGGCGGCCGCGGGCGAGCCGGGCCGCACCCTGGTCACCTCGATCCGGCCGTCCCGCTCGCGCCCCGCCCACAGGCCGACACCGGTGTACCGGCCGTCCAGGGCCTCCTGGAACTCCTCGTACTCGCCCTCGGAGTACACGGCGCCCCACCGGTCCCCGCTGCGGCTGACGGCACGCTCGGCGGCCTCCGTCGGGGACTTGCCGTCGGCCATCGCCTCGGCGGCGGCCCGCCGCACGGCCTCGTGCCGTCCGGCCGGGCCCATCGGCCCGGCCGCGGCCCTCCGCGCGGGCTGCTCGGGCTCCGGGAAGGATCCGGTGGCCGCGCCGGCGACCAGCACGCCGGCGAAAACCAATGTCAGGGCGGCCCCGCGGCGCATGCGACGGGGCTGACAGAACAGGTCACGGCCTGACATGGCGGTGAGTCTAGGACAACGCGAAGGGCCGTACGGCCGGTTGCTCGTACGGCCCCCTTGGCATGCGTCACACCTTCAGGTACTTGCGCAGCGCGAAGAACGCCGCCAGTGCGGGCATCAGCACGCTCGTGGCGAGGATCAGCGGCAGCTTGGTCAACACCGCGTCCCAGCCGACGAAGTTGATCAGCGTGAGCTTGTTGGACAGGGCCATGCCGTGGTCGATCGTGAAGTACCGGCCGATCACGAGGAACACGCAGGCGAGGCTGCCGCCGATGAGACCGGCGACGGCCGCCTCGGCGATGAACGGCGCCTGGATGTAGAAGCCCGAGGCGCCGACCAGGCGCATGATCCCGGTCTCCCGCCGACGGCTGAACGCCGAGACGCGCACGGTGTTGACGATCAGCAGCAGTGCGACGAGCAGCATCAGCGCCATCACGCCGAGCGCCGCCCGGTTCATCAGGCCGAGCAGCTGGAAGAGGTTGTCCAGGATGCCCTTCTGGTCCTGCACCGACTGCACGCCGTCACGCCCGTTGAACGCGGACGCGATCACCTGGTACTTCTGCGGGTCCTTGAGCTTGATCCGGTACGACTCCTGCATCTGGTCCGGCGTCAGCGAGCCGGCCAGCGGGGAGTTGCCGAACTGCTCCTTGTAGTGCTTGTACGCCTGGTCCTGGGACTCGTAGGCGACGTTCTCGACGACCGGCATCTTCTTGAGGTCGACGAGGATCTGCTTCTTCTGGTCCTCCGTGACCGCGCCCTTGGCGCAGTTGACGTCCGAATCGGCGTCGTGCTTGTTGCACAGGAAGATCGAGACGTTGACCTTGTCGTACCAGTAACCCTTCATGGTGCTGACCTGATCGCTCATCAGCAGGGAGCCGCCGAAAAGGGCCAGCGACAGGGCTACGGAGACGATGACGGCGAAGGTCATCGTCAGATTGCGGCGGAGACCGACACCGATCTCCGACAGGACGAACTGGGCGCGCATGGCGTCTGGTCAAGCCTTTCGGTCGTGAACTTGCTTCAGTGCTGGTAGCCGTAGACGCCGCGGGCCTGGTCGCGGACGAGGCGGCCCTTCTCCAGCTCGATGACGCGCTTGCGCATCTGGTCCACGATGTTCTGGTCGTGCGTCGCCATGATCACGGTGGTGCCCGTCCGGTTGATGCGGTCGAGCAGCTTCATGATGCCGACGGAGGTCTGCGGGTCGAGGTTGCCGGTGGGCTCGTCGGCGATCAGCAGCTTGGGCCGGTTGACGAAGGCCCGCGCGATGGCCACGCGCTGCTGCTCACCACCGGACAGCTCCCCCGGCATGCGGTCCTCCTTGCCGCCGAGCCCGACGAGGTCGAGCACCTGCGGCACGGACTTGCGGATCTCGCCTCGGGACTTGCCGATGACCTCCTGGGCGAAGGCCACGTTCTCCGCGACCGTCTTGTTCGGCAGGAGCCGGAAGTCCTGGAAGACCGTCCCCAGCTGGCGGCGCATCTGCGGCACCTTCCAGTTGGAGAGGCGCGCGAGGTCCTTGCCCAGCACGTGCACCTGGCCGTGGCTGCACCGCTCCTCGCGGAGGATGAGCCGCAGGAAGGTGGACTTTCCGGAGCCGGAGGACCCCACGAGGAAGACGAATTCGCCCTTCTCCAGCTCCAGGGAGACATCCCTCAGGGCTGGGCGGGTCTGCTTGGGGTAGACCTTGGAGACGTTGTCGAATCGGATCACGGATGCACCACGGGTCGCCGGGGGTAGATGAGCGTGACCATACGCGAACCGGGTGTGCAAGTGCAGTCGCAGGTTGAGGTTGGGCAAGACTTGTGCGTTTTTGTACCGACCCCTGATCCCGCCCCGTGATTCCGGGGCCCCGCGCACGCTCCGCGGGAACCTGGCACAGTGGAGGGGGGAACGTTCTGGTTCCCGTACGCGTTGTATGTGTGATGGCCGGCGCAAGGAGGGCGAGCGCATGACGTACGACCGGTTGGTGTGCGCGAACTGCGCGGCGCCCGTGAGCGAGGGCCGGTGCCCGGTGTGCCGTGCCAACCGCGAGCGGCTGCAGCAGGAGGGCTTCTTCGGGGGCCTGAACCCGATGGCGCTGATCGCGCTGCTGGCGGTGCTGATCGCCGCGGTGGCGCTGCTGGCGCACCAGACCGCGTAGGCAGGCGGCGAGCCCCGAAAAGCGGCGAAAGGGCCCGGAGCGTCAAGCTCCGGGCCCTTTGGCGTACGGCGTGCGCGCAGCGCGTGACCGTGCGGCTACGCTCAGGCGGCCGCGCCGCCCCGGCCGCCGGCCAGACGCGGCAGGATGCGGAAGCCGATACCGCCGGCGATCATCGTCGCGGCACCGACGAGCAGGAACGCGGTCTGACCGGCACCGGTCTCGGCGAGCTGCTTGTCGCCGCCCTGGGCCGTGGTGTCGGAACCGGTGTCGGTGAGGGCCGAGGAGCCCTCCTCCTGGGAGGAGTTGTTGTTGCCGCCGTCGGGCGTGGTGTTGTTGCCGCCGGTGCTGGTGGAGCCACCGTCGCCGGAGCCACCGGAGGTGCCGTTGCCGCCCGAGTTGCCGTTGCCACCCGAGGTGCCGTTGCCACCCGAGTTGCCGTTGCCGCCCGAGTTGCCGTTGCCACCGGAGTTGCCGTTGCCACCGGTGTTGCCACCGGTGTTGCCACCGTTGCCCGAGCCACCGTCGGTGCCGGTACCGCCGTCCGTGCCGGTACCGCCGTCCGTGCCGGTGCCACCGTCGGTGCCGGTGCCGCCGTCCGTGCCAGTACCGCCATCGGTGCCGGTACCGCCGTCCGTGCCAGTACCGCCATCGGTGCCGGTACCGCCGTCCGTGCCAGTACCGCCATCGGTGCCGGTACCGCCGTCCGTGCCGGTGCCACCGTCGGTGCCGGTGCCGCCGTCGGAGCTGGTGCCACCGATGGTGACACTGCCGCCGATGCCACCCTCGGTCACGCCGACAGAGGCGCCACCGTCGGTACCCGCCGTGCCGCCGGTCGTGCCCTCGGTGTCGCCACCGTCGGTGGTCACGCCGATGCTGATCGGACCGGCCTGGACGTCGAGGTCCAGGGCGGAGGCCGCGCCGGCGGCGGTCAGGGACGCACCGGCCGCGATCACGGCGCCGGCGGCTATCCGCGCGACCCGGATCCGCGTCTTCTTCGTCATATGGTTGCTACCCCCAGTAGCTGTTCGTCAATGAGGCGGCGCATGGGGCTTGCCGTGATCGACGGAGGCAGCTGGGTGACGAAATCCGCGTCAACTCGATCCCCCGGTTCACATGCGCCCCTTAAGTACGCATGCCGCGCTTAACCCTTCCGATTTTTCAAAGCAACGTCAAGGCCGTTGCGGGCGCAATGTCCGGTGGGGGCGCCTTTATGGGGAGTCGAAGCCTGTGAGTGTGATGTAAAACCCAGACAAATGACAACTGCCGCCTTTCGGGCGGCAGTTGTCATGTCGACAAAGTTACTTCTCCTGCTGCTTGCGCCAGCGAATGCCGGCCTCGAGGAACCCGTCGATCTCACCGTTGAACACGGCCTCCGGGTTGCCCACCTCGTGCTCGGTGCGCAGGTCCTTGACCATCTGGTACGGGTGCAGCACGTACGAACGCATCTGGTTGCCCCAGGAGTTGCCGCCGTCGCCCTTGAGGGCGTCCATCTTGGCCTGCTCCTCCTGCCGGCGCCGCTCCAGCAGCTTGGCCTGCAGGACGTTCATCGCGGTGGCCTTGTTCTGGATCTGCGACCGCTCGTTCTGGCAGGAGACCACGATGCCGGTGGGGAGGTGGGTGATACGGACCGCGGAGTCGGTCGTGTTCACGCCCTGGCCGCCGGGGCCGGAGGACCGGTAGACGTCGATGCGCAGCTCGGACTCGTCGATCTCGACGTGGTCGGACTGCTCGACCACGGGGAGCACCTCGACACCCGCGAAGGACGTCTGGCGCCGCCCCTGGTTGTCGTAGGGCGAGATGCGCACGAGGCGGTGCGTGCCCTGCTCGACGGAGAGGGTGCCGTAGGCGTAGGGCGCCTGCACGGCGAAGGTGGTCGACTTGATGCCGGCCTCTTCGGCGTACGACGTCTCGTAGACCTCGGTCTTGTAGCCACGCTGCTCGGCCCAGCGCAGGTACATGCGCTGGAGCTTCTCGGCGAAGTCGGCGGCGTCGACGCCACCGGCCTCGGCGCGGATGTTGACGAGCGCCTCACGGGCGTCGTACTCACCGCTGAGCAGCGTCCGGACCTCCATCTCGTCCAGCGCCTTGCGCACGGCCGTCAGCTCGGACTCGGCCTCGGCACGGGTGTCCGGGTCGTTCTCCTCCTCGGCCATCTCGAAGAGGACCGCGAGGTCGTCGATCCGGCCGCGCAGCGTCTCCGCCTTCCTGACCTCGGCCTGGAGGTGGGAGAGCTTGCTGGTGATCTTCTGCGCCTCGTCCGGGTTGTCCCACAGGGACGGCGCGGCCGCCTGCTCCTCGAGCACGGCGATGTCTGCCCTCAGCCTGTCGAGGTCCAGGACGGCCTCGATCGACTCCATGGTCGAGGAGAGGGACTTCAGCTCTTCGGATACATCGACGACTGCCACGCCTCCAGCGTAACGGCTCCGCCGAGCGCCGAGAGCAGGGTGCGCCGGGCTTGTGGTGCGCTCGGTGCCCGTGGTGGCCGCCGGCGGGGGCCGCGGCCCCCGGGCACCTGCTCCGGCGGGTGGGAAAACGCCGGCTCAGGGGGTCGACGTGCTGTGGGTGTCCTGCGGTGCCCGGTCGTCCCCGTCGGCCGAGACCAGCCACGCGCCGACGCCCACGACCGCCGCCACGACCACCCCGGCCACGCCCAGCGTGATCCGGCGCCGCCGCACGGTCGCCCGGTGCCGCGCGGAGCCCGGCCGCGGCGCACCGGGTGCCCGCGGCACGCGCGCCGTCCCGTGGGCGCCGCCCGCCAGCTCGTCCGGCCCCGGTACCCGCATCGAGGTGTGCGTGTCCCGGTTGGAGTCCGGCCTGGCCCCGGGGACGAGGGACACCGCCCCCCGCCGTCGTACCGGTTCCCCACCGGCCGGAGCCGACGGAGCCGGCTCGTCCGCCACCTCCTCCGTGACGTCCGGCTCGTCCACGTCCAGCGGCGGCATCCCGGCCAGCGTCGGCAGCTGCTCGCGCAGCCGTGCCGCCATCTCCGAGGCGCGCAGCCGGGAGGCGGGCGCCTTGGCCAGGCACTGCACGATCAGCTGCCACAGCTCCTCGGGGATGCCGGGCAGCGGTACGACGGTCTCGGTGACGTGCCGGCGCAGGACCGCGCCCGGGTGCCCGCCGCCGAAGGGGGTGAAGCCGGCCAGCAGCTCGTACAGCACCGTCGCCAGCGCGTAGATGTCCACGGCGGCACGCGGGGGCAGGCCCTCGACGATCTCCGGGGCCAGGTAGTCCGGGGTGCCGATGATCTTGGTGGCCCGTGTCCGCTTGGGCGAGTCGATCAGCTTGGCGACGCCGAAGTCGGTGAGGAGGGCCGGGTGCGCTCCGCCGGGGCCGAGCGGGCCCTGCATGTCCAGCAGGACGTTCTCGGGCTTGACGTCCCGGTGGACGACGCCGGCCGCGTGGGCGGCCGCGAGCGCGTCGGCGACGTCGGCGACGATCGCCACGGCCGCCTCGGGGGCGAGCCGCCGCTCACGTTCCAGCCGGGTGCGCAGGTCGGTTCCCCGGACCAGGTCCATGACCAGGGCGAGGTCGTTGCCGTCGACCACCAGGTCGCGTACGGAGACGATGTGCGGGTGCTCCAGGCCGAGCAGCGCCGTGCGCTCCTGGACGAAGCGTCCGACGAGTTCCTGGTCGGAGGCGAGGTCCTCGCGCAGGAGCTTGACGGCGACGGGGCCCTCCGGTCCCTCGCCCAGCCACACCGTGCCGGCGCTGCCCCGCCCCAGGATCTGGTGTGCGGTGTACCGGCTGCCGATCTTCCGTGCCAAGGCTGCTCCTACAGACGCGTGTTGTCGTTAAAACTACGCGTCCGGCGAGCCAACCTTCACCGCGGAGACGGAAATCACCCGCCAGATGTCGACAAATCCCCAACCCGATGTCGGTTTCGGCTGCCGTGCCCGGTCAGTTTCCGCTGCCGGAGCCGCCCAGCTCCTTGAGCCAGCCGCCCACCTTGCCCGCCCAGTCGGTCAGCTGGTCCCAGTAGCCCTTGCCGGTCCCGATCCAGTCCTGCAGCGGCGTCAGCTCCCAGATCAGCCAGCTCGCGACGATCAGGATGACGATGGTGAAGAGGCAGCCCTTGAGACAACCAAGCCCGGGGATCTTCATCGGGTTGGCGTTGCGCTGCCGGGGCTCTCGGGGCTCGCGCGCGGGGCGCTGCGGCTCCGCGGCGGGCGGCGCGTACCGCTGCGGCTGCTGCGGCGGAGCGTACTGCTGGGGCTGCTGCGGGTAGCCGTACCCGGCGTGCGGCTGCTGCCGGCCGCGCGGCTGCGGCTGCTGCGGGCGGGCCTGCGGGGCCTGGCGCGGCTGCTGCTGGGGCCGGGCGACCTGCCGCTGGGGCCGGCGGCGCAGCGGGTCCTCGTCCGGGTCGAGGTACTGGATCTGCGTCTGTTCGTTGCGGTCGCGGGCGGCACGCAGCTGGGTCTGCCAGGGGTGCGGCTGGTCGGGCTGCTGCCCCTGCTGCCCGGGGTGGCCCTGGGGCACCGGCGGCAGCACGGCCGTCGGGTCCGCCGCGCCGGTGTTCGGCAGCACGGCGGTGGGGTCGGCGGCACCGGCCGGACCGCCGGTGTGCGGCAGGACGCTGGTCGCGGCGTTCGGGTCGTACGCCCCCGGCGGCGCGTTCGTCGGCAGCACCTGGGTGGGGTCGGCGGCACCGGGCACCCCGGGGACGGCGGCCGGGTCCGGGTCGGGAGCGAGCAGGGCGCCGACGCCCTCGGCGGCGGCGATCTGGGCGGCGTTCGCGTGCACGCCGATGCCCTCGGCCACGACCCGCAGCCCGCGCGCGAGGTTCTCCGCGCTCGGGCGCTCCTGCGGGGACTTGCGCAGGCAGCGCTCTATGACCGTCCACAGCGGGTCCGGGACGGTGGAGGGGCGGCGCGGCTCGGCGCTCAGGTGCTGGTGCAGAACCTCGAGAGCGGTGCCGCCGGAGAACGGCGGGCGGCCGGTGACCAGCTCGTACAGCAGGATGCCGGCGCCGTAGATGTCGACCGCGGAGGTCTGCGGGCGGCCCTCGGCGGACTCCGGCGCGACGTACGCGGGCGTGCCGACGAACTCGTGGGTGCGGGTCAGTCCCGGGGAGTCGGCGAGGCGGGCGATGCCGAAGTCGGTCAGCATCGGGTGCAGCTGGCCGTCGTACTGCTGGAGCAGCACGTTGGCGGGCTTCAGGTCGCGGTGGACCACGCCGTCGGCGTGGCTCGCGGCGAGCGCGTCGGCGATCTGGGCCGTCATCAGCGCGGCCGCGACCGGCGTGAAGGGGCCGCTCTCGCGCAGGTAGCGGTGCAGGTCGGGGCCGTCGACGAGGTCCATGACCAGCGCCAGGAGATCGCCCTCGACGACCAGGTCGCGGACCCGGACGATGTTCGGGTGGGTGAGGCGCAGCAGGACCGAGCGCTCGCGCAGGAAGCGCATCACGATGTCCGGGTCGCTCGCCAGCTCCTCCTTGAGGACCTTGATCGCGACCATCTCGCCGGGCTGGCCGGGCACGGCCGCCTCGGCGCCCGCGGTCTCGCGCTGGCGGGCACGCCAGACGGTGCCTGTGGCGCCGCGTCCGAGCGGCTCCTCAAGCAGGTACTTGCTGCCGACTGGCCGCACGTCACGCGCTCCCTGCTGCTTGCTGAGGCTTGCTTGCCTGCATTCCGGTGCTCCGACCCACTGTAGTGCCGTGCTTCAGGGCACTACGTACGCGTTCCCGAGCATGTTCGAAGAAAGACGCTTCCTCCTGTCTCCTGGTTGCCGGGGGCCGGACGTGACCGATCTCAACTGATCACGGGCACGCCACTGGTCAGGCACTTTTGGGGGCAGAGCCGACCAATCAAGATCACTTGTCCCCGGGTGCCGGGCGCGTTGTCGGTGGCAGGTGCGAGGATGCCTCCCAGTACTGGCCGACGTGCTCGTGTGGGGTGGGGGGAAGTCCGCGCCCGCGCAGACCCGCGCAGAAGGGACCGCTGACGCCGATGCAGATCCGGCTGACCGTCGTAGACCCGCTGGGCCCCTCCCCGCAGCGGGGCCGCGCCGCGAGCCGCGACGTTCTGGTCACGGCGCCCACGGGCACGGACCTGGCCGCGGTCGCGTCGGCTCTGGCCGGGGCGGTCGGCGGCGAGGGCGGCACCGGACGCGAGCCCGGCGGCTCCCCCGTGGTCCTGTACGCCGGCACCGACCGCCTGGACCCCCGCCGCTGCATCCTCGGCGAGCCTCCGCTGGTCGACGGCGCCGTGCTGTCGCTCGGTGCCCCCGCGGCCCCCGAGCCGCATCCCGAGCTGGACGACGCGCCGACCCAGCTGCACGTGGTCGCGGGCCCGGACGCGGGCGGGGTCCATCTGCTGCACGGCGGCCGCATCACCGTGGGCCGCTCCGCCGAGGCCGACGTCCCGCTGGACGACCCCGACGTCTCCCGGCTGCACTGCGCGGTCACGGTCGGCGCCGACGGCCGCGTCTCGGTGGCCGACCTGAACTCCACGAACGGAACGGCCCTCGACGGGGCGGGGGTGAGCGACCGGCCGGTGCGGTTCCCCGCGGGGGCGCTGCTGAGGATCGGGGAGTCCGCGTTGCGGGTGACTCCGTCCGGGGGACCGGGGGCGCGGGTGCGCGCGGTGCCCGACGGGGAGGGGTGCGTGCGGGTCGTTCCGGGGGGCGGCACGTCCGCCGACGCGGAGGGCACGGACGGTGCCCCTCCGGCCGGATCCGGGTCCCCGCCCGCGCCCTCCGTGCGGGAAGCGCCGTCGGCGGGCGCGGGTCGTTCCGGTGAGGTGCCGGCCGCGGGGGCCGGGGCCGTGGGAGCCGGGCGCGAGGAGCCCGGGTCGGTGCGGCACGCCTACGGCTCCGCCGCGTGGGACGCCTTCGGTGGGGGCGCGGGGGCGCAGGAACACCGGCGCGAGGAGCCGCCGGTGGTACCGGGACAGGCCACGGCGCCCGGCATCGAACAGCGCAGCGGGGGCCCGGGCAGCCCTGGTACGGCGTCCGACAGGGACACGCACGCGGGACGCTTCGGTGTCGGCGGGCCGGCCGGGGGCCCGTACGCCGGTGCGGCGCACGGGGAGCCGGACGGCGGTCCGTACACCGGGGAGGACGTGCGGCCCGGCGGCCGTGCGGCCACCCCCCTCGGCGGCACCGACGCCCCGCAGGGCGCGCGGCGGCGCGGACTCGGCGCGTGGGCGCGCCGGCTGGCCGGCGGGCGCGCCGAGCAGCCGGCCGGCCGGGGGAGGTGCGCCGGTACGGCGGCCCACCCCGCCGGGACACCGGCGCCCGGTTCCCCCCAGCAGCCCGAGACCTGGCCGGACCCGGCCGCGCTGCTGCTGACCGCGCTCGGTCCCGGACCCCGGCTGTGGGAGCGGGGGCCCGGCCACCCGGAGACGCTGACCGTACGGCTGGGCGCGGCCGACCGGAGCGCACCGGACGGCTCGGGCCTGCTGCCCGCCGTGCCGGTGACGGCGGCACTGCGCGAGGCGGGCGCACTGGGCCTGGCCGGTCCGCGCCCCCGGCTGTCCGGGCTGGCCCGCGCGATACTGGCCCAGTTCGCCGCGCTGCACTCCCCCGATCTGCTGGAGATCGTCCTGATCAGCGCGGACCGCGCTCGGCCGGTGGAGGACCGCACGGCCGAGTGGTCCTGGCTGGGCTGGCTCCCGCATGTCCGGCCGGGCCACGGCCAGGACTGCCGTCTGCTGCTCGCCTACGACCGCGAGCAGGCGGCGGCCCGCACGGAGGAACTGCTGCGCCGGATGGAGGACCACGCGGCGACCGGCAGAAGCGCGGCCCATCCCACCCCGCCCCGTGTCCCGGCCCCGCCCGCGGCGACCGCCGGCCCCGGCCCCACCACGCCTCCCGACACCCCGGATCGAACGGCCCCTCGCGACGCACCCGGCGCCGCGGCCCGGAGCCCGCTGTCCGGTACGCCCGGCGCACCCTCACCGAGCGCACCCTCCGGCCCACCGAGCGCACCCTCCGCGGCACCCGGCGCCCCCGAGCCCGGCTCGCACCCCCTCGGCCCGGGGAGGCCCGGTCCCGGCGCGCACGCCTCCGCCTCCCCCTCCACCGCCACCGGCCGTCGCCCCTCCTGGGTCCGTGAGGACGCCGAGGCCGGGGTCGGCGGCGGGTTCTCGGGGCCGTACACCGTCGTCGTCGTGGACGGGGATCCCGGTGGAGCCGCTCTGCGGGACGCCGTCGCGCGGCTGGCCGTGGCCGGGCCGCGGGCCGGGATCCATGTGGTGTGTCTCGCCGAGACCGAGCCGGCCTCGCCCGCGTTCCCCGTGGCGCGGGCGTACGAGGCCGCGTGCGCGGCGACGCCGACGTTCCGGCACTGCGGTGCCGTGGCGCTGCTCAGCGGGGACGTCGCCACCGCGCTGCACCTGATGCGGGTCGCGCCGGGCGGACCCGTCGGGCCGGGCACGGTCGCCGCCGTGGACGCGGTGTCCGCCGCCTGGGCGGAGCGGTTCGCGCGGGCGCTGGCGCCGCTGCGCCCGGACGGCCCGGCCGGCGAGCGGCACGCGCGCGTGGCGACGCCGTTGCCGCGGTCGGCGCGACTGCTGGACGAGCTGGGGCTGGCCCGGGCCACGCCCGCGTCGCTGATGGCACGCTGGGCCGACGCGGCCGATGACACGGAGTCGCTGGGCGGCCGGGCGCGGGCGGTGCTGGGTGCCGGGCCGCGCGGGCCGGTCTGCGCCGACCTGGTGGCCGACGGGCCGCATCTGCTGATCGAGGGGCCGGCCGGCAGCGGTCGTACCGAGCTGCTGCGCGCTCTGGTCGCCTCGTTGGCCGCCGCCGAGCGGCCGGACCGGCTGGGCGTGGTGCTGATCGACGGCCGCGACGGGGTCGGCACGGGCGCCGGACGCGATGAAGGCCTGCGGGTCTGCACCGACATACCGCACGTCACCACGCACCTCGCCGCCAACGACCCGGTGCGCATGCGGGAGTTCGCGCAGTCGCTGAGTGCCGAACTGAAGCGGCGGGCCGAGCTGCTGGGCCGGGCGGACTTCGCCGAGTGGCACAGAGGACGCGAGGTGTCGGGCCGGATCGTCGCCCAGCGCGCGCCCGCCAACGGGGACATAGACACGCCGCCCAGCTCCACCCTGAGGCTGCGGCCGGGCGGGGCGGCACGGCAGCGCGCCGAGGCCGCACCGCCGCTGCCCCGGCTCGTGGTCGTCGTCGACGACCTGGACGCGCTGGTCTCCCCGCCGCTCGGCTCGCCGGGCCGGCCCGCCGCCGGGTCGGTGATGCGGGCGCTGGAGGCGGTCGCCCGGGAGGGCGAGCGGCTCGGTGTGCACCTGGTGGCGGCCGCCGGCGCCGGCGGCCGTACGACGGAGACGGAACCGGCGCGCCGGGCCACCTTGCGGGTCGCGCTGGACGCGCCCGAGCCGGGTCCGGACGAGCCGGCGCCGGGGCGCGGGCGGCTGGCGTGCGCGGACGGGCGGGTCACCGACTTCCAGGGCGGGCGGGTGACGGGCCGCATCCCGCGTACGGCGACCCAGCGGCCCACGGTCGTCCAGCTGGAGTGGCAGCGCATGGGCGACCCGCCGGCCCGCCGGCCGGTGCGGGAGCTGGGCAACGGCCCCACCGACCTGGCCCTGTTGGCGAGCGCGGTGGAGCGCGCGGCCCGGCAGGTCTCGGCGGCGGAGGTGCCCTCGCTCCTCTGACGGGAATCCGTACGCATACTCCCCTGATCACGAGCCGGTCACGATGAACCGCCGGACGGCGCAGGCGCTCTTGCCCCCCTTGCGCGGCCCGGCGTACACCGGACCGCACGGGACAGTGTTCTGACGTTCAACGGAGAACGACGAACGGGGAAGTGATGCACAGCAGGAGCAGCACCATCCGGACACACAGGGCCGTCACCACGCTCGCCGCACTGCTCGCGGGAGCACTCACGCTCACCGCCTGCTCCAGCAGCGACGACGACGAGGGCAGCGGCGACACGAGCGGCGGGGCCACCGCCACCGGCTCCACCCTCACCCTGCCGAAGCTGAACGGCGCGAGCCTGGAGGTCGCCGCCGTCTGGACCGGCACCGAACAGGCGAACTTCAAGAAGGTCCTGGCGGAGTTCGAGAAGCGCACCGGCGCGAAGGTGACGTTCGTACCCGCCCAGGACCCGATCATCAACTTCCTCGGCTCGAAGATCGCGGGGGGTCAGCCGCCGGACGTGGCGCTGCTCCCCCAGCCGGGCGCGATCAAGCAGGCCGTGGACAAGAAGTGGGCCAAGCCCCTGGGCGCGGAGGCGCTCAAGGAGCTGCGGAAGAACTACTCACAGGGCTGGCAGGACATCGGCAAGGTCGACGGCAAGCAGTACGGCGTCTACTACAAGGCCGCCAACAAGTCGCTGATCTGGTACAACGCCCAGGCCTTCGAGAACGCGGGCGCCAAGGAGCCGAAGACCTGGCAGGAGCTGCTGACAGCGGCGCAGGCGGTGTACGACTCCGGGGTCACCCCGTTCTCGGTCGGCGGTGCCGACGGCTGGACGCTCACGGACTGGTTCGAGAACGTCTATCTGTCCCAGGCCGGGCCGGAGAAGTACGACCAGCTCGCCCAGCACAAGATCAAGTGGACCGACCCCTCGGTGAAGCAGGCCCTGACCACACTCGCCCAGATCTGGGGCAAGAAGGACTTCGTGGCGGGCGGCGCGGACGGCGCGCTGCAGACCGAGTTCCCGGCCTCCGTCACGCAGACCTTCACCGGCGGCGACCAGCCGAAGGCCGCGATGGTCTACGAGGGCGACTTCGCGCAGGTCAACATCGGCGAGACCAAGGCGAAGGTGGGCACGGACGCGAAGGTGTTCCCCTTCCCGGCGGTGGGCTCGGCCGCGCCGGTGGTCTCCGGCGGCGACGCGGCCGTGATCCTCAAGGACTCCAAGGCGGCGCAGGCGCTGGCCACCTTCCTGGCCTCCCCGGACGCGGCGACCATCCAGGCCAGGCTCGGCGGCTACCTCTCGCCGAACAAGAACGTGCCGGAGTCGGCCTACCCGAACGCGGTGCAGCAGAAGATCGCCAAGGCGCTGATCGCCTCCGGCGACGACTTCCGCTTCGACATGTCCGACCAGGCCCCGCAGGCCTTCGGCGGCACCCCCGGCAAGGGCGAGTGGAAGGACCTTCAGGACTTCCTGAAGAACCCGAAGGACGTCGCGGGCGCCCAGGCGAAGCTGGAGAAGGACGCGGCGGCGGCCTACGGGAACGGGAGCTGACCCGGCCATGGCGTCGGCAGCGGCGGCCGGGGCTCCACCGGGCCCCTCCGCACCGAAGAGCCGCAAGAGCGTGACCGGCACCCGGAAGACGGTGGCAGCCCTGTTCCTGCTGCCCGCCCTCGTGCTGCTCGGCGCGCTCGTGGTCTACCCGATCGGGTACTCGATCGTCCGCAGCTTCTACAACGCCTCGGGCGACGGCTTCGCCGGCGTCGACAACTACAAGGCGCTGTTCACCGACGACGGCATCCGCACGGCGCTGAGGAACAACGTCGTCTGGGTGGTGTTCGCGCCGACCGTCTCCACCGCGCTCGGCCTGATCTTCGCGGTGCTGACCGAACGGGTGCGCTGGGGAACGGCGTTCAAGCTGGTCGTCTTCATGCCGATGGCGATCTCGATGCTGGCGGCCGGGATCATCTTCCGGCTGGTGTACGACCAGGACCCCGACAAGGGTGTCGCCAACGCGGTGTGGGTGGGTGTCCACGACACCTTCGCCCAGTCGTCGGCGTTCCCGAAGGCGCACCCGGGCCGCGAGTCGCCGCTCGTCGCGCAGGGCGGCGGTTTCGTCACCAAGGCCCCCGTCCATGCCGGACAGCCGGTCGCCCTGCCCCTCGTCGGCGTCGCCCCCGACCAGATGCCCGACGGCGCGAAGAAGGCCGTGGCCGCGCGGCCGGAGCCGGGGAGGATCACCGGCACCACCTGGCAGGACTTCACCCGCGGCAAGGGCGTCGGGAAGCTCGGCGCGCCCGACCCGTCCGAGCTGGGCTACGCCGGGATGCGGATCGAGGCGGTGAAGGACGGCGAGGTGGTCGCCACCACGAAGGCGGCCGACGACGGCACCTTCTCCCTGCCCGCCTCGGCCGACGGAACCCTGCTGCGGCTTCCCGCGGGGAACTTCGAGGAGCCGTACAACGGCGTCGACTGGCTCGGCCCGGCACTGGTCACCCCCGCCATCATCGGGGCGTACGTGTGGATGTGGGCGGGCTTCGCGATGGTGCTGATCGCGGCCGGGCTCGCCGGCGTGCCCCGGGAGCTGCTGGAGGCCGCGCGGGTGGACGGCGCCAACGAGTGGCAGGTGTTCCGCAGGGTCACCGTGCCGTTGCTGGCACCGGTCCTGGCGGTGGTCATGGTCACGCTGATGATCAACGTGCTGAAGGTGTTCGACCTCGTCTACATCATCGCCCCCGGCTCCTCCCAGGACGACGCGAACGTGCTCGCCCTGGAGCTGTACCGCAAGGGCTTCGCGGAGAGCCAGCCGGGCATCGCGAGCGCGATCGCGGTGTTCCTGCTGCTGCTGGTGATCCCGGTGATGCTGTTCAACATTCGTCGGCTGCGGCGGGAGGTGCGGCGATGACGGCGACCGCCGGAAGCATCGGGAAGGTGCCTGAAGCCGGCACGGCGGTGAAGGGCAGGCAGTCACTCGCTTCGAAGATCACCGAGAAGCTGAGCGGCGGGCTGGTCCGGGTGTTCCTCATCCTCGTGGGCCTGTTCTGGCTGGTGCCGACCGTCGGTCTCCTCGTCTCCTCGCTGCGCGCACCGCAGGACATGAGTGCGAGCGGCTGGTGGACGGTGTTCTCCGAGCCGTCCCGGCTCACCGTCGACAGCTACCGGAAGCTGCTGGAGAACGGCGACATCACCGACTCCCTGGTGAACACCGTGCTGATCACGGTCCCGGCGACCGTCCTGGTCGTCGTGATCGGCTCCCTCGCGGGTTACGCGTTCGCGTGGATGGAGTTCCCGGGCCGGGACTGGTGGTTCCTGGGCGTGGTGAGCCTGCTGGTGGTGCCCGTGCAGGTGGCGCTGATCCCGATCGCCGAACTGTTCGGCAACATCGGCCTGTTCGGCTCGATCCTCGGGGTGATCCTGTTCCATGTCGGCTTCGGCCTGCCGTTCGCGGTGTTCCTGCTGCGGAACTTCTTCGCGGAGATCCCCCGGGAACTGCTGGAGGCGGCCCGGCTGGACGGCGCCGGTGAACTGCGGCTGTTCGCACGGGTGGTGATGCCGCTCGGCGGGCCTGCGATCGCGAGCCTCGGCATCTTCCAGTTCCTGTGGGTGTGGAACGACATGCTGGTGGCGCTGGTCTTCACCAAGTCGGGCACACAGCCGATCACGGTCGCCCTGCAGACGCAGGTACGGCAGTTCGGCAACAACATCGACGTGCTGGCGCCCGGCGCGTTCATCTCGATGGTGATCCCGCTGGCCGTGTTCTTCGCGTTCCAGCGGCAGTTCGTGTCCGGGGTGATGGCGGGCGCGGTCAAGTAGCCCTGGGGGAAGCGCCTTTCGAGGGGGCGGGCCTTCGTCGGCCCGCCCCCTCGCGGTCACCTCATGTAGCCCACATGCCGTACGCAGCCGTAACCAAGTCACTCCAACGGCCGTTGCCGGGCAGAACGCCCGCGTCGACCGACCCATGGATGCCCCTTGCCCAGGTTCAGTGTCATCGTCCCCGCGTACCAGGTCCAGGCGTACCTCTCCGAGTGCCTGGAATCGGTGCTCTCGCAGTCGTGTCCCGATCTGGAACTGATCGTCGTGGACGACTGTTCACCCGATGCCTGCGGCGCGATCATCGACGAGTTCGCGGCCCGGGACGCGCGCGTGAAGCCCGTGCGCCTGGCGGAGAACCAGGGGCTCGGCCGCGCCCGGAACGCGGGCATGACCGAGGCGAGCGGCGACTACCTGGTCTTCCTGGACGGCGACGACACGCTCACCGAGGACGCGCTGCGGGCCGTCGCCGACCGGCTCAAGGAGACCGGCGAGCCGGACGTCCTGGTGTACGACTACGCGCGCACGTACTGGGACGGCCGGACGGTCCGCAACCAGCTCGCCGGACAGCTCACCGAGCGGGGCCCGGCGCCGTTCCGGCTGGAGGACCGGCCGGGGCTGCTGCGGGTGCTGATGGTGGCGTGGAACAAGGTCTACCGGCGGGAGTTCGTCGAGGAGCACGGCTTCGCGTTCCCGCCGGGCTACTACGAGGACACCCCCTGGACCTTCCCGGTGCTGATGACGGCGGAGTCGATCGCCACCCTGGACCGGGTGTGCGTGCACTACCGGCAGCGCCGCCAGGGCAACATCCTCGGCACCACCAGCCGCAGGCACTTCGACCTCTTCGAGCAGTACGACCGGGTGTTCGGTTACGTCGAGGAGCGCCCCGAACTCGCGCGGTGGCGACCGGAGTTGTTCCGCCGCATGGTGGAGCACTACGCCGTGGTGTTCAGCAGGCGGGACCGCCTGCCGTGCGGCAGCCACAAGGACTTCCTGCGCCGGGCCCGCGCCCACTGCCGCCGCCACCGGGTCCCGGGCGCGCGGGTCCGGCTGCGGCACGCCCTGGTCCGCCACGGTCTGCACCGCACGTTCCGGGCGCTCCTGCTGGTCTCGGCCGCCCGCCGGCGCACGCTGAAGTCGGTGGTGAAGGCGGCCCGCGCCCTGCGGTCCGGTGCGCTCCGGCTGCACTACCGCGTCCAGCTGCGGCTTCCGCTGCGCGGCGACCGGGCCGTGTTCGCCGCCTCCTTCGGCCGCGGCGATCCGGGCGCGCTGGAGGAGGCGTTCCGGACGCACGCCCCGCACATCCGCACCGCCTGGGTCGCCCCGCCCGAGCAGCAGGCCGCCCTCCCGCCGGGCCCGCGCCGGCTGCGGCCCGGCACGGCCGCCTACTGGACGGCACTGGCCCGCTCCAGGTACCTGGTGCACGACGCCGGCTTCGAGCGCCGGCTGCGCAAGCGCCCCGGCCAGACCTTCGTCCGGACCCAGCAGGGCACCCCCCTCAAGCGGATGGGCCTCGACCTTCAGGAGCACCCGGCCGCCGCCCGGGACACCGACTTCGAGGAGCTGCTGCGGGACGTCGACCAGTGGGACTACGTCCTGTCCGGCAACCGGCACTCCACCCTCACCTGGGAGCGGGTCTTCCCGGGCCGCTACACCACCCTGGAGTACGGCTCCCCGCGCAACGACGTCTTCCAGCGGGCTACCCCGGCGGACGTGGCCCGGCTGCGCGAGTCGCTCGGCGTCCCCGAGGGCGCGGTCGCGATCCTGTACGCGCCCACGTACCGCGACCACCGCCGGACCCAGCGCCCGGTGCTGGACCTGGAGCGGATCGTGCGCCGCCTCGGCCCGCGCTTCGTGATCCTGGCCCGCCCCCACCCCGCGCACGGCGGCTCCCTCGGTGAGGGCATCCGGATCATCGACGTCGGCGGGCACCCGAGCGTGGAGGCCCTGTGCCTCGCCTCGGACGCGCTGCTCACGGACTACTCGTCGCTCATGTTCGACTACGCCGACCTGGACCGGCCGATCGTCGTGCACACCGCGGACTGGGAGGCGTACCGGGCCGCCCGTGGCACCTACTTCGACCTGCGCGCCTTCCCGCCGGGCGCGGTGGCGCGCAGCGAGGACGAGCTGATCGACATCTTCGCCACCGGCCACTGGCGCGGCTCGCGCTCGACGCAGCTGCGGGCGGCGTTCCGGGAGCGGTTCTGCCCGCACGACGACGGACGCGCCGCCGAGCGGGTCGTCCGGCGAGTGGTGCTGGGCGAGACCGAGGGGCTGCCGGAGATCGTGCCGCTCGCCGAGCGCAGGCCGGTGCCGTCGCCGTCGGCGCACAGGCCACCGGCCACCGTGCCGCAACCTTCCGGCCCCCGCCCCGTCACCGAGAGCCGCTGAACACCGTTGGTCCTTCCGGGAGTTCCCATGCCCCTCGGCTCGACGCGGCCCACCCCGAGCCGGCCGTCCACCTGGCGTCCGGCGGGACGGCCCGGCCGCGCCCGCAAGACGACAGAAAGAACAGAATGCCCCGCTTCAGCATCATCGTCCCGTCCCACGGGGTCGCCGGCCGGCTGTCCCAGGCGCTGGACTCGGTCCTCGGCCAGTCCTTCGGCGACCTCCAGCTGATCCCGGTCTGCGACGCCCCCGACGCCCCGGCCGCCGCGGTCGCCGCCGGGTACGCGGAGCGGGACCCCCGGGTGAGCCCGGTCCACTCGCCGCCCGCCGCCGGTCTGAGCGGGGCACGCAACGCCGGGATGCGGGCGGCCACCGGCGCCTATCTGCTGTTCCTCGACGGCGACGACCTGCTGCTGCCGGGCGCGCTCGCGGCGCTGGACGCCCGCCTGAGCGAGACCGCCGGCGTGGACGTGCTGTACGCCGACCACGAGCGCGCCCCCTGGTGGGAGGGCGAGCCGACGAACCCGGCCGCACCCCTGCTCGCCAAGGCCCCCCAAGGTCCCTTCACCCCCGCCGAGCTGCCCGGACTGACCGGGGTGCAGCTCCCGGCGTGGAGTGCCGTCTACCGCCGCGGTTTCCTCACCGAACACGAACTGGCCTTTCCCGAGGGCCACTTCACCGATCTCGGCTGGGGCGGGCTGGTCACGGTCGCCGCGGAGCGGATCGCGGTGCTGCGCCGGGTCGTCGTACGGCACCGGCTGCGCCGGCAGGGCAGCCGGCTGAATCTTCCCGGGCCGCACCAGCACGCCCTGCTCGACCAGGTGGACCTGGTCCTGACGCGCGCGGCCGAGCGTGCCCTGCCGGCCGAGCGGACCGGGCCGCTGTTCGAGCAGCTGTTCGCCGTGGTGCTCAAGACGGCGTCCCGGCCGGAGCGGCTGCCCCGCGGGCACCGGGCGTTCTTCCGCCGGGCCGGCCGTCTCCACCGACGGCACCGGCCCACCGGCTACCGGGCGCCGGGCGGCAGCCTGGGGGTACAGCACCGGCTGCTGGCGGCGGGCGCGTACAGCGCCTTCCGTGCCCTGCGCGGCGCCAACCAGGCGGCCGCGCGCGCGGCCGAGAGCCTGCCCCGCCCGCGCATGCTGCGCACCCGGCTGCGCTACGCCCGCGACCTGCGCCGCCCGCTCGACCCCCGGCTCGCGGTGTACTGCGCGTACTGGGGCCGCGGTTACGCCTGCAACCCGGCCGCGATCCACGCCAAGGCCCGCGAACTCGCCCCGCACATCCGCTCGGTGTTCCTGGTCGAGGCCGACCAGGCCCACGCGATGCCGAAGGACGTCGAGTACGCGGTGATCGGCTCCCGCCGCTACTGGGAGGTGCTGGCCCGCGCCACGTACCTGATCAACAACGCCAACTTCGCCGAGGGCGTCGTCAAGCGGCCCGGCAGCGTGCATCTGCAGACCCAGCACGGCACGCCGCTGAAGACGATGGGCGTGGACCAGTCGACGTATCCGGTGGTGGCCGCGCAGTCCGGCAGTTTCACCAAGCTGCTGGGCCGTGTCGACCGCTGGGACTTCAACCTCTCCGCCAACCGCCACTCCACCCAGATGTGGGAGCGCGCCTTCCCCGGCTCCTACGAACATCTGGAGTACGGCTACCCGCGCAACGACGTCTACTGCACGGCTACCGCCGAGGACGTCGCCCGTGTCCGCCGGGAGCTGGGCGTCCCGGAGGGCAGCACGGCCGTGCTGTACGCGCCGACCCACCGCGACCACCACAGCGTCTTCGAGACCGGACTGGATCTGGAGGCGTTCTGCGAGGCGGCCGGCGAGGACGTCGTCGTCCTGCTGCGCGCCCACTACTTCTACGACCTGGGCCGGCCCGAGGGCTCCGGCCGGATCATCGACGTGACCGCGCACCGCTCCTCCGAGGATGTGTGCCTGGCCGCGGACGCGCTGGTCACGGACTACTCGTCGATCATGTTCGACTACGCCAACCTGGACCGGCCGATCGTCGTGTACGCCGACGACTGGGAGGTCTACCAGGAGACCCGGGGCGTCTACTTCGACCTGCCGGCCGAGCCGCCCGGCCCGGTCGCCCGCACCCCCGAGGAGCTGGCCGCCGTCTTCCGCGACGGCTCGTACGCGGGCCCGGAGGCCAGGGCGCTCAGGGCCGCGTTCCGGGAGCGGTTCTGCGAGTTCGACGACGGGCGGGCCGCCGAGCGCGTCGTGCGGCGGGTGCTGCTCGGCGAACCGCCGGAAGCGATCCCGCCGGTGACGCCGCTCGCGGACCGCGTCCCCGCGCCCGCCGCCGCGACCCTCGTGAGGAGCTGACCCGCCGTGCCCCGCTTCACTCTGATCGTGCCCTGCTTCAAGGTGCAGGGCTTCCTGCGCGAGTGCCTGGAGTCGGTGCTGGCGCAGTCCTTCGACGACTTCGAGCTGATCGCCGTGGACGACTGCTCCCCGGACGGCTGCGGCGCGATCCTCGACGAGTACGCCGAGCGGGACCCGCGCGTGCGGGTGCTGCACCTGCCGGAGAACGTGGGCCTCGGGCGCGCGCGCAACGCGGGACTCCCCCACGCCCGCGGCGACTACCTCTTCTTCCTCGACAGCGACGACACCCTCACCCCGGGCGCGCTGCGGGCCGTCGCCGACCGGCTGGCGGAGGCCGCCGACCCGGACGTGCTGGTCTTCGACTACGCGCGCACCTACTGGTGGGGCGGCACACGGCGCAACGTGCTGGCCGACGTGCTCGCCGAGGCCGGTCCGGACACCTTCACGGTCGCCGAGTACCCGCGGATCCTCGACCTGCTGATGGTGGTGTGGAACAAGGTCTACCGGCGGGAGTTCGTCGAGGAGAACGGCTTCGCGTTCCCGCCCGGCTACTACGAGGACACCCCCTGGACCTTCCCGGTCATGCTCAGCGCCGGGCGGATCGCCGCCCTGGACCGGATCTGCCTGAACTACCGGCAGCGCAGGCAGGGCAACATCCTGTCCACCACCAGCCGCAAGCACTTCGACATCCACGACCAGTACGAGCGGGTCTTCGCCTTCGTGGCGCAGCGGCCGGAGCTGGCGAGCTGGCGGCCGTACCTGCACCGCAAGATGGGCGAGCACTGCCTGGACATCCTGGCCAAGCCGGACCGGCTGCCGCCCGCCGACAAGGCGGAGTTCTTCCGGCGCACGGCGCGGATGTTCCGCGCGCACAAGCCCGAGCACGCTCTGGTGGACGGCGAGGTGGCCGTGCTGGAGGGTTCCTGGGCGGCGTACCGGCTGGGGCGGCAGGCGGGCCGGGTCGGGCGGGAGGCGGCACGGCGGGCGGGTCTGGCCCACCGGGCGGCGGCCGCGCGGGCCCGTACCGGCTGGGCGTCGCTGCACGCCCGCCGTCCGCTGGACGAGAACCTCGTGGTGTACTCGGCGTCCTCGCACCGGGGCGTGCTCGGCGACCCGGCGGCCGTCTACCGCGCGGCTCGGGAGATCGCCCCGCAGCTGCGCGGAGTGTGGGTGGTGCGGGACGCGGAGACCGCCGGGCAGCTGCCGCCCGGCGTGGAGCACGTGATCGTGGGCTCCCGGCGCTATCTGGAGGTCACCGCGCGGGCCAAGTTCTTCGTCAACGACGTCAACTGGCCCGGCACCCTCGCCAAGCGGCCCGGCAGCGTGCACATCCACACCCATCAGGGCACCCCGCTCAAGTACATGGGCGTCGACCTGCTGGACAAGCCCGGCGCCCGGCTGGGCTTCGACGTGCCGCAGATGCTGCGCCGGGCCGACCGCTGGGACTACAGCCTGGTCGCCAACCGCCACTCGGAGCTGGTCTGGGAGCGGGCCTATCCGTGTCACTTCACCTCGGTGCGCACCGGCAGCCCGCGCAACGACGTGCTGGTGAACGCCGGCCCCGGTGACTTCCGGGAGCGGCACGGCATCCCGGAGGACCACACGGTCGTGCTGTACGCGCCGACCCGGCGGGACTACCGCCGCAGCGGGCACGTGGACCGGTTCGACCCGGCCCGGTTCGCGGCCGACCTGGGCGAGGGTCACACCCTCGTGGTCCGGCTGCATCCCTCGCTGGCGCACGGTCCCGCGCGGGGCATGGCCCTGGCCGAGCTGGCCCGGCGCGGGATCGTGGTCGACGCGACCGACGAGCCGCGGGTCGAGGACGTCCTGCTCGCGGCGGACGTGCTGGTCACCGACTACTCGGCCGTGATGTTCGACTACGCCAACCTCGACCGGCCGATCGTGGTGCACGCCGACGACCGGCCCGCGTACACCGCGAGCCGGGGCACCTACGTCGACCTCACCGCCGAGCCTCCGGGCCATGTCGCCGGCTCCTACCGGGAGCTGGCGTGGCTGTTCGCCTCGGGTTCGTGGCGGGACGAGGAGTCGGCGCGGCTGCGGGCGGACTTCCGGGCCCGTTTCTGCGAGTACGACGACGGACGCGCCGCCGAGCGGGTCGTACGGACCCTGCTGCTGGGCGAGGCCATGCCCGGAAGCCGGATCCGGCTGCCCGGCCAGAGCACGGGCCACGACGTGCTGACCTCGGCGTGAGAACGACCGGCCGGCGCGGGGCGCCGGCCGGTCGTGGCCACTCGGGTGCCCGGGCCCCGGATGTCCGGGGATCCGGGGTCCGGCTGCTACTCGATGACGAGGTCGACGTCGATGTTGCCGCGGGTGGCGTTGGAGTACGGGCAGACCTGGTGGGCGGTCTCGATCAGCTTGCGGCCGGTCGCCTCGTCCACGGTGTCGGGCAGCTCGACGCGCAGCGTCACCTTCAGCCCGAAGCCCTCGCCCTGCTTGCCGATGCCGACCTCGGCGGTCACCGCGGCGTCGCTGACGTCCACCTTCGCCTGGCGGCCGACGAGACCGAGGGCGCTGCCGAAACAGGCGGCGTAACCGGCGGCGAAGAGCTGCTCCGGGTTGGTGCCCTGGCCGTTGCCGCCCAGCTCCACGGGCATGGCCAGGGCGAGGTCGATCTTGCCGTCCGAGGAGACGGCACGGCCCTCGCGGCCGTGGGTGGCGGTGGCGACAGCGGTGTAGAGCGCGTCCATGGAAGACCATCCCTCTCGATGTGGGGTGCGTTGCGGGATCCGGTTGCGGTCCGTCGCCCCCCAAGTAGAGCACACTATTAAGTTGTGCACAACCAAATGGCTTGCAAGAGCTACCCTGGACCCATGACCACCTCGCCGACCCCGCAGCCGACCGCCGCCTCCGACACCGACTGGCTCCACCTGGACCGCCAGATCTGCTTCTCCCTGCACGCCGCCTCCCGTGCCTTCAACGGCGTCTACCGCGTGGTCCTCAAGGACCTCGGGCTCACCTACCCGCAGTACCTGGTGATGCTGGTGCTGTGGGAACAGGGCGACCTGCCCGTCAAGAAGCTCGGCGAGCATCTGCGGCTCGACTCCGGCACGCTGTCCCCGCTGGTGAAGCGGCTGGAGGGAGCCGGTCTCGTGCGGCGCGAGCGCAGCGCGCAGGACGAGCGGTCGGTCCAGGTGCGGCTCACCGAGGAGGGCGTGGCGCTGCGCGAGCGGGCCCTGGCGGTGCCGCGGCGGATCGTGGCGGCGACCGGCTTCGACCTGGCGGAGATCGGCGAGCTGCGGGAGCGGCTCGACCAGCTCACCACCGCGCTGGACGCGGCGGCGTCGGCGGAAGCGCAGAGCGCCCGCTAGGGTCTGTCCGGCGGACGTAGAGCCGTACGGCCACCCCGTCCCGTGCGCCCTCCTCGCGCTCCGAGAACTCCTGGGCCAGCAGGGCGAGTTTGGTCCGCTCGGTGGAACTGCGCGGGGTCCAGCGGCCGGCGAGCAGCGCCCGGTCCGCGACGACCCACACCCGGTCCAGCCGGGCCAGCCGCCGGCGCAGCTCGCCGGGCCCGGCCTCACGCCCGTACAGCGTCCCGGACGCGGCGGCCCCCTCCGCGAGAGCCACGTCCCGCGTCCCCCGGAACGCCCCCGGGTAGGTGATCGCCACGTTCCGCGTCTGGGCCGGCAGGAACAGCACCGGGTCCCCGGGCCCCAGTTCCCGCCCGGCGAACCGGGAGACGGCGGCGAGATCGTCGGGCCGGGTGTCCGGGCTGCGGTCGGCACGCAGCAGCGGGAGGTGGTGCAGAAGGGTCAGGGCGACGGCCAGCACACCGGCGAGGGTGGCCAGCGAACTCCGGCCCGGGAAACGGACCGGTGTTCCCGGGCCGGGCCGCTCCGCGGAGCGCGTCCCCGGCCGGCCACCGGCAGAGCACGTCTCCAGCGGGCCGCCGTCGAGAGGGCGCCCGTTCGGCCGGCCGTCGTCGTGCGGGCAGTCGTTCCGCGGGGCGGAACAGGTGGGCGCACGACGAGAACCGAGCCGCAACCGCCCCAGCGCCCCGGTCACCCGCTGGGCCCCGCCGGCCACCAGCAAGGGCGCCCCCGAGAGGGCGTACAGCACGTACCGGTCGACGTACAGCGGCGAGAACTGCGACGCCAGCATCAAGGTGACCGGCGGCACCACCGCCATCGGCAGCGCCACCCCCGCACAGGTGACCTCGCCCCGTCGCCCCACCAGCCCGGCCAGCCCGAGCAGAGCCAGCACGAGGCACACCCAGTACACCCCCGGCGCCGGCCCCAGAAAGCCCCGCCACAGCCCTTCCGCCGTGGCCGCCGTCGGCCGCCGCAACCAGGCGACCTGCGCCGCCTGCGCCCGTGACACCAGGACCATCGGCAGCAGCGCGAGGACGACCGCGCCGGACGCGCGCCCCCAGCCCCGCCACGTCCCCGCCCCCGCCCGGGCCAGCGCCAGCGACACCGCGTGGGCGAGCAGCAGCAGGACCGCGAACTCGTGCAGCCAGCAGGTGAGGCAGAGGACGACGCCGTACGCCGGCCAGGAGCCGCCCTGCACCGCCCGCACGAACAACAGCGTCGCCCCGGTGGCACCGGCCGCCACCAGGGCGTAGGAGCGGCCCTCCTGGGCGTAGTGGCCGGCCATCGGCGTCACGGCGTAGAGCAGCCCGGCCCACAGCCCGACGCGCGGCCGGACCAGGCGGGCGCCCAGCGCGGCCACCAGTGCGGCCGTCACCGCCGCCGCGCACACCGACGGGAACCGCAGGACGACCTCGCCGGGGTGGACGGCGAGGACGGCGTGCATGAGGAGGTAGTACAGGCCGTGCACCGCGTCCACGTCGTGCAGCAGCCGCCAGATCTGGGGCACGGTGCGGCGTCCGACCTGGAAGGTGACGGCCTCGTCGCGCCACATCCCGCCCCGGTCGAGCCCCCACAGCCCGATCGCGAGTATCGCCAGGGCGGGCGCGCACACGGCGGCGGACCGGCGGGCCCGTGCCGCAGGGCCCCCCGGACCACGGCTCGGCACGCGGTTCGGCGCACCGTTCGGCGGCTGCGTCGTTGCACCGGTAGACGCGACAGCTCTCGCTCCAGCCGCCCGGCGCGACTGTGCTCTCACGGGAAGCCCGACGTTCACCACGGCCCGATCTTTTGCGATTAGCCAATCTTTGCGCCGCATTGACGGCGTATCAGCATGGATACCCCATCCATACCGCTTAGGCTCCCATGTGATGAACCGCCTCCGTGTCACCCCCGGCCCGGTCCTCGCCCTCACCGCCCTCTGGCTCGCCACCCGTGCCCTGATGCTGTGGCTGCTCCTGCACGACAGCGCCCCGCTGCTGGGCCGGGGTTCGGTCTCCCGTGAGGTGGAGCGGCTGTACTTCCACTGGTACGGCCTCCTCGCGCACGGCTCCTTCCCGGCACACGACCCGCTGTGGCAGTACCCGCCGGGCGCGGGCGCGGCGCTGCTGGCGCCGGGTCTGCTGCCGGGGTTGACGTACTTCCAGGCGTTCGTGGCGCTGACCCTGGCCGTGGACGCGCTGATCGCGGCGGCACTGCTCCGCGCGGGCGGGCGGCCGGGACGGAGCCTGCTCGGCGCGGCCCTGTGGACGGGCGGCCTGCCGCTGCTGCTGCACCTCCCGCTCGCCCGGTACGACGTGGAGGTCACCGCCCTGGCCGTCCTGTCCCTGCTGACGATGTCGCGTTCCCCGCGCGCGGGCGGGGTGTTCGGGGCGCTGGGCGCGCTGGTGAAGGGGTGGCCGGCGCTGGTGCTGCTGGGCACGCCGCCGCGGCGGGCCACCCGCAGGGCGTGGGCGTGGGCGGCGGCCACCGGGGCCGCGGCCCTCGGACTTCTCGCCGTCTGCTTCACCGCCCCGCTGTCCTTCCTGCGGGAGCAGGGCGGCCGGGGGGTGCAGATCGAGTCGCTCGGCGGCACGGCGCTCAACCTCGCGCGGCACGCCGGCTGGAGCGGCGAGGTCCGCTACCGGTACGGATCGATGGAGCTGGTCGGGCCGCATGTGCACGCCGTCGCGAACGCCTCCCTCGCCCTCACGGCGGTCGCCTTCGGGCTGCTGGTGCTGTGGCGGGTACGGGCGCGTCACTGGAGCGAGGCCACGCCGTACGACGCGGCGCTGAGCGCGGTGCTGCTGTTCACGGTCACCAGCCGGGTCATCAGCCCGCAGTACCTGATCTGGCTGATCGGGCTCGCCGCCGTGTGCCTGACCTCGCGGTACACGAGCCAGCGGCCGGTGGCGGCGCTGATCCTCGCGGCGTCCGCGCTGAGCACGGTGGCGTACCCGATGTGCTACCGCGAGGTGATCGACGGCAGCTGGAGCGGCTGCCTGCTGATGCTGGCCCGCAACGCGCTGCTGGCGGCCGCCGCCGTGCTGTCCTTCGGGCGGATGTGGCGGGCCGCGCGGCCACCGGCCGGAAAGAACACGCCACCGACGCAACCCCGCCCCGGTTCCGACCGTCTTCCGGAACGAGCGCTGAGCATCTCTTAACGGGGTATGACCGAATATTTCTGTACCTCCGGCCGGTGGACCCCATGCATCCAGACACGCCAGATCCGACCGTTGCCCCGGACCGGCCTCCGACGCCGCGGGTCGCCGTCGTCGTCATCGGCTACGACGACCGTGCCCATGTGGGCGACGCCGTGCGTTCGGCGCTGGCGCAGGGGCCCGCGGTCGCCGAGGTGATCGCGGTGGACGACTGCTCCGCCGACGGCAGCGCCGAGTTGCTCGACGGGCTGGCCGCCGGGGAGCCCCGGCTGCGCGTGGTGCGCCGGAGGGTGAACAGCGGCGGCTGCGGCAGCCCGCGCAACACCGGCATCGACGCGGTGACGGCGCCGTACGTGATGTTCCTGGACAGCGACGACGTCCTGCCGCCGGGTGCGGTGGACGCGCTGCTCGCCGCGGCCACGGGGGCCCGCGCCGAGGTCGCGAGCGGGCTGTGCGTGCGCCGCGAGCTGCCGTCGGGACGCGAACAGCTCTGGCAGGAGCCCCTCTACACGGCGCACAGCGTCCTCGCGCGCCCCTCGCAGCGCCCGCGCCTGGTCCACGACACGCTGTGCGTCAACAAGCTCTACCGCACCGGCTTCCTGCGCGAGCACGGCATCCGCTTCCCCGAGGGCCGCTTCCTCTACGAGGACTTCGTCTTCACCGCGCGCGTGCTGGCCGCCGGCCCGCGCCTCGCACTCGTACCGGACCGTGTGTACGTGTGGCACGTGCGCCGCACCGCCGGACAACTGTCGCTCTCCCTGGACCGGGAACGCGTCGACAACTGGAAAGCGCGCCTCGATGCGTGCGCGCTGGCGTACGACATCCTGCTGAGCGCCGGGCAGAAGGAGCTGGCGCGGGCGGCGCGGGCCAAGTTCCTCGACCACGACGTGCGCATGTACGCGCGCGAGCTGGGGCTGCGCGACGCGCACTACCGGCGCGCGTGGTGGAGACACACCCGGGAGTACCTCGCGCGCTACGACGCCGCCGACTGGGAGGCGAACCCCGCCGGGCCCGGCCGCCTGGTGGCACGGGTCGTCCTGGCGTCCCCCGAGCCGCGCGACCTGCCCCGCCTGCGGGAACTCGCCGCCCGCCCGGCACGCCTGCTCCCACCCTGCGCCCGCGCCTCGGACGGGCTGCCCGTCTGGTCCACCGGCCTCCCCCAGGTCTCCCTGGCCCCTGTGCTGACCCTTCCCACCGGTGCCCTCCCGCTCGCGGTGGACGCGGAACTGCGGCCACGCGCGCGTGCGTCGCTGCTGCGCCTGCGGCTGCACGAGCTGTACGGGAGGGTGGCCGGGGCGGGCCCGCGCGAGGTGGACGTGCGCTGGCACTCCCGGGAGGACGACCGGACGGCCGCGCGTGCGACCACCGCTCTCCTCCCCTCCGGCGCGGACACCTGGTCCGCCGAGGTGCCCGTCGACCTGGCCGGGCTCGGCGAAGGCACCTGGGACCTGCGGCTGACCCTCCGCTTCGCCGACGGCGCGCACCGGGACGTCACGGCGCACGCCCTGGCGGGCGCCGGCCGGCTGCGCCGGCGCGCCGTCCCGAGCGCCCGGTACGGCGTACTGCTGGCGCAGCCGTACGCGACCCACTCCGGCGCGCTGGCCCTGCGCGTGGCGACCGGAGTACGCGGAGTCCTCAGGGTGGCCCGCGGCCGGCTGCGCCGGCTGCTGCGCCGCCGGACACCGGCTGCTTCACTGGGACACCCGGACACCTCACGAGGGGACGGCCGCACATGACCTGGCTGATCACCGGCGGCGCCGGATACATCGGGGCGCACGTCGTACGGGCGATGACCGAGGCGGGCGAGCGCACGGTCGTCTACGACGACCTGTCCATGGGCGTCGAAGGGCGCGTACCGGCGGAGGTCCCGCTGGTGCGCGGCTCGGTCCTGGACGCGGACCGGCTGGCCCGTACGCTGACCGAGCACGAGATCACCGGCGTGGTCCACCTGGCGGCGAAGACGCGGGTGGGCGAGTCGATGGAGCGTCCGCTGCACTACTACCGCGAGAACGTGGAGGGCCTGCGGGTCCTCCTGGAGGCGGTCACGGCGGCGGAGGTCCCCTCCTTCCTCTTCTCCTCCTCGGCGGCCGTCTACGGCATGCCGGACGTGGACCTGGTGACGGAGGAGACGCCCTGCCGTCCCGTCTCCCCCTACGGTGAGACGAAACTCGCCGGCGAGTGGCTGGTCCGTGCCACGGGCCGGGCGACGGGCCTGGCCACGGCGTCCCTGCGGTACTTCAACGTGGCGGGCGCGGCCGTCCCGGACCTGGCCGACACCGGCGTCTCCAACCTCGTCCCGATGGTCTTCGAGAAGCTCACGGCGGGCGCGCCGCCACGCATCTTCGGCGACGACTACCCGACCCCCGACGGCACCTGTGTCCGCGACTACATCCACGTGGTCGACCTGGCGGAGGCCCATGTGACCGTCGCCCGCGCGCTGGGCTCCTCCCCGGGCACCGACCTGACGCTGAACATCGGCCGCGGAGAGGGCGTCTCCGTCCGCGAGATGATCGACCGCATCAACGCGGTCACCGGCTACGACCGCCCCCCGACCGTCACCCCGCGCCGCCCCGGCGACCCCGCCCGCGTCGTCGCCTCCGCCGACCGCATCGCCACGGAACTGGGCTGGCAGGCCAAGTACGACGTCCAGGACATGATCGCGTCGGCCTGGGAGGGCTGGGTACGGCTCCACCCCGAGGCGGCACGCTCCTAGGCGGCACGCTCTCGGGTGACCCGCCGGCGTGCGGTCACGGACCGCCGCCGGACGGGCCGCCCACCGTCACAACGCCTTCAGCGCCCCCGCCGTGGCCCGCGCCAGATTCCCCAGGTAGCCCTTGGGGAGCTTCGGGGAACGGATCACCACCGAACGCCAGTACAGCGGCCCGGAGATCAGGTCCAGGGCCAGGTCGGGATCGACGCCCGCGCGGATCTCCCCCCGTCGCTCCGCCGCCGCCACGATCTTGCTGGCCACGCCCTCCTGACCGTCCCGCAGGGCCTTCTGGAAGGCCTCGGCGATGTCGGGATTGCGGGCCGCCTCGGCCTGCAGGTCGGGAATGATCTGCGAGGCGACCGGGTGGCGGAGGGCGCGGGAGGAGACCTCGTAGAGCAGGCGCAGGTCCCCCTCCAGGGAGCCCGTGTCGGGGACCGGGAAGCCCAGGACCGCCATCGCCGAGACGACGTCCAGCACCAGGTGCAGCTTCGAGCGCCAGCGGCGGTACACCGCGGTCTTCCCGACACCGGCCCGGCGGGCGATCCCCTCGATGGACATGCGCGCGTAGCCGACGGCCGCGAGTTCCTCGAAGACGGCCGCCCGGATGGCCTCGGTCACGTCCTCCCGGAGCACGGCGGCCCCGGCGGGGGCCCGGCGGCGCGGACGCGTCGGCGGCTCGTCGGCGGACTCGTCGGCGTTCGTCGTCATGCCGGACAGCATAGGGCGCTACGACGAAACGGTTGCGTTCCGACGTTGGTTGGGCCTACGCTCACGTTGCGACGATACGGTCCCGTCCCGACGTAAGAGAACGTGAAGAGAAACGTGAGGAAACGCCGGACGACGGGCTCGGACGCGGCAGCTCCGGCGGCAGCCGGACGCAGCACCCCCCTCCCCCGAGCGAAAGCAGCGGATGTGAGCCAGGTCCTCCACACACCGCCTCCGACCCAGGCCCCGGCCGACGAAGACCTCGCGGCGCTGGCCGCCCGGCACGGCCTCTCGGTCAGCGGCGCCCGCCCCTCCCTGCCGGAGTACGTCGGCCAGCTGTGGGCCCGGCGCCACTTCATCACCGCCTTCGCCACCGCCAAGCTGACCGCCCAGTACAGCCAGGCGAAGCTCGGCCAGGTCTGGCAGGTCATGACCCCGCTGCTGAACGCGGCGGTCTACTACTTCATCTTCGGCATCCTGCTCGGCACCAAGCACAACGTGCCCGACTACGTGCCGTTCCTGGTCACGGGCGTGTTCATCTGGACGTTCACGCAAAGCTCGATCATGGCGGGCACCCGGGCGATCTCCGGCAACCTCGGCCTGGTCCGCGCCCTGCACTTCCCGCGCGCCGCCCTGCCGATCTCCTTCGCCCTCCAGCAGCTCCAGCAGCTGCTGTTCTCGATGGCCGCGCTGGTCGTCATCCTGCTCTGCTTCGGCGTGCCGGTCGCCGCCTCCTGGGTGCTGGCGGTCCCCGCGCTCGTGCTGCAGTTCACCTTCAACGCCGGCGTGTCGATGATCGTGGCGCGGATGGGCGCCAAGACCCCGGACATCGCCCAGCTGATGCCCTTCATCCTGCGGACCTGGATGTACGTGTCCGGTGTGATGTGGAGCATCGACAAGATCGCCGAGAAGGACGACCTGCCGCACGTCGTCACCGTCCTGCTGCAGATCAACCCGCCCGCCGTCTACATCGACCTGATGCGGTTCGCGCTGATCGACAGCTTCCACGCCGACGCCCTGCCCCCGCACGTGTGGGCGGCGGCCGTCGGCTGGGCCCTGCTCGCCGGAGTCGGCGGCTTCATCTACTTCTGGAAGGCTGAAGAGAGGTACGGCCGTGGCTGAGCTGACCAGCGAGAAGGTTCCCACCGTCGTCGCCGACGGCGTCGACATCGTCTACCGGGTCAACGGCACCGGCGCGGGCCGCGGCTCCGCCACCGCCGCCCTCAACCGCATCCTGCGTCGCAAGCAGACCGAGAAGGCCTCGGGCGTGCGCCGGGTGCACGCGGTGAAGAAGGTGTCCTTCGCCGCCTACAAGGGCGAGGCCATCGGCCTCATCGGCACCAACGGCTCCGGCAAGTCCACGCTGCTCAAGGCGATCGCCGGTCTCCTCCCGGTGGAGAACGGCCACATCTACACCGACGGCCAGCCCTCCCTGCTCGGCGTCAACGCCGCTCTGATGAACGACCTGACGGGCGAGCGCAACGTCTTCCTCGGCGGCCTCGCCATGGGCATGCCCCGGGAGCAGATCAAGGAGCGCTACCAGGACATCGTCGACTTCTCCGGGATCAACGAGAAGGGCGACTTCATCACCCTGCCGATGCGCACCTACTCCTCCGGCATGGCCGCCCGGCTGCGCTTCTCCATCGCCGCCGCCAAGGACCACGACGTCCTGCTCATCGACGAGGCCCTGGCCACCGGCGACCGCTCCTTCCAGAAGCGCTCCGAGCAGCGGATCCGCGAACTCCGTCAGCACGCGGGCACGGTCTTCCTGGTCAGCCACAACAACAAGTCGATCCGCGACACCTGCGAGCGCGTCCTGTGGCTGGAGCGCGGCGAGCTGCGCATGGACGGGCCGACGGAGGAGGTCATGAGGGAGTACGAGGCCTTCACCGGCGACAAGAAGCCGGCCCCCAAGAAACCCGCCGCCAAGAAAGCGGACACACCGCAACCGAACACACCGAAAGCGACTCTTCCCTCCTGAGCCCGGTTCCCCCACCTCCAGCGTGGATATCCCTTTCATCCACTTAGCAACGCTATGTTGTGAAGGGTGCCCGGAGCCGACGAGCCGAAGGAGTCCTTGCGATGCCCCGTCTCAGCGTGATCGTCTACGGACCGAACGCACAGGGGCATCTGACCGAGCTGCTGGACTCCCTGGACGCGCACCCGCTCCCCGACGCCGAGGTGATCGTCGCCGCGGTCGGCGACTGGGCGCGGGAGACGGCCGAGGAGCACGCCCCGGAGACGATCGTGGTGCCGCTGCCGGACGGCACCGGTGACGCGGCGGCGCGGGCGGCCGGTGCCGCCCGCGCGTCCGGCCGCTGGCTGCACTTCGTACGCGCCGAGGACGGCCTGCCGGCCGGCGCGCCCCGCCTGATCGCCGAGCGGGCCGCCGAGCTGGACGACACGGCCTCCCCGGGCGCCCCGGGCACCCCTGTCGACGTGCTCCTCTTCGACCACGTCACCACCACCTGGCAGACCGCCGCCTCCCCCTCCCACGGCGGCCGCTTCCTCGCCGCCGTCGGCCGCGAGAGCCTCACTCTGGACCAGGCCGCCGACCTGCTGCGCCTCGACCCGCTCCTCGGCAACCGGGCCGTGCGCGCCGACTTCTGGCGAGCGCACGAGGAGCGGCTCGCCACCGACGACGAGCCGTACGCCGCCTTCGCGGCCCTGCTGCACGCCGGCCGCGTCGCCTGCCTGAACCAGGCGGCCTACGAGAAGCGCGTCCTGCGCCCCGAGAGCCTGCCGCCGCGCGCCCCCGAGGACCGGCTCGCGCTGATCGACCGCTACGAGTCCCTGCTCGCGCTCACCAAGGACCGCCGCGCCGCCCGCAAGGTGCTGTACACCCTGATGGTGCGCGACCTGGTGCGCACCTTCGCCCGCGAGAACCTGCCCGATCCCGTCGCCCGCGAGTTCTTCCGCCGCGCCTCCCTCGCGGCGGTCCGCTGGCGCCCCGAGGGACACCAGCGCCCGGCGGGCCTCGAGGGCGTGCGGCACGCCCTGCTGGAGGAGGGCGCCTACACCAGGTACCGCGCGTTCCAGGCCGCCAACCGCGCCCGCCGCGCCGCCCGCAAGGCCGTGCGCTCCCGCAAGCGCCGGATGAGCGCGAAGGTCCGCGACCACCAGTACCGCCGTGCCCTGAGCCGCCCGGTCGACCCCCGGCTGGCCCTGTTCGCCGCCTACTGGGACCGCGGGGTCGCCTGCAACCCGGCCGCGATCGCCGCCAAGCTCGCCGAACTCGCCCCGCACATCCACCAGGTGTGGACGGTGTCGAAGGAGAACGCGGCCCTGCTGCCGCCCGGCACGGACCACGTGATCCCCGGGACCCGCCGCTACTGGGAGACCCTGGCCAGGGCCAAGTACCTGACGACCAACGTCAACTTCCCCAACGCGGTGGTCAAACGGCCCGACGCGATCCACCTGCAGACCCACCACGGCACCCCGCTCAAGCGGATGGGCCTGGACCAGATGGACCACCCGGCCGCCGCCAAGGGCCTGGACTTCGCCGCCCTGCTCGCCCGCATCGACAGGTGGGACTACAGCGTCAGCGCCAACAGCCACTCCACGCGCATGTGGGAGCGCGCCTACCCCGCCCGCTACACCTCCCTGGACCACGGCTATCCGCGCAACGACGTCTTCTACACGGCGAAGGCCGGCGACGTCCGCGCGGCCCGCGAGCGCCTCGGCATCGCCCCGGGCAGGACGGCCGTCCTCTACGCCCCCACCCACCGCGACTACGAGGCCGGCTTCACCCCCCGCCTCGACCTCGCCGCCCTCGCCGACCGCCTCGGCGAGAACACCGTCCTCCTCGTCCGCGCCCACTACTTCTACGGCGGCGCCGCCTCCCCGCTGACCGGCCTGCGCCGCTCCGGCCGGATCATCGACGTCTCCTCCTACGACCCCGTCGAGGAACTGTGCCTGGCCGCCGACGCGCTGGTCACGGACTACTCGTCGATCATGTTCGACTACGCCAACCTGGACCGGCCGATCGTCGTGTACGCCGACGACTGGGAGACGTACCGCACCACCCGGGGCGTCTACTTCGACCTCATGGCGGAACACCCGGGCCAGGTGGCCCGCACCCAGGAGGAGCTGACGGAGATCTTCGCCTCCGGCGCCTGGCGCGGCGAGAGCGCGGCGAAGGCGCGGGCCGCGTTCCGGCGCCGGTTCTGCGAGTACGACGACGGCCGCGCCGCCGAGCGCGTCGTACGGCGGGTCTTCCTCGGCGAACCCGAGGAGGCGCTTCCCCCCGTGCTCCCGCTGGAGGAACGCACCCCCGCACCGACCCCCGAGGAGGCCACGGCATGACGACTCCCGACGTCACCGTCACGGTCATCGTCTACAACGACGCGGCCCGCCTCCCCCGCGCGGTCGCCTCCTTGCGCGCGCAGACCCACGCCGACATCGAGATCGTCATCAGCGACGACCACTCCACGGACGACACACCGTCCGTGGCCCGGGAGCTGGCGGCGCAGGACCACCGCATCCGGTACGTGCGCCTGCCGGAGAACAGCGGCGGCTGCAGCGCCCCGCGCAACCAGGCCATCGAGATCGCCCGGGCGCCCTACCTGATGTTCCTCGACAGCGACGACGAGCTCCCGCCGCGGGCGGTGGAGTTGCTGCTCGCCGCGCACCGGGAACGCGAGGTCGACTTCGCGATGGGCGCGGTGCGGCGGGTACGGGTGGACAACGGGCGCCGCACGACCTGGATGCCGCATCTGGTGACCGAACGCCGCACCCTGGAGGGCATCGAGGACGACCCGCGGCTGTTGTTCGAGCACCTGTCCACGAGCAAGATGTACGCCCGCTCCTTCCTGGACCGGCACCGGCTCCGCTTCCCCGAGGGCATCCACTACGAGGACCAGCTGTTCTCGGCGCAGGCCTACTGCCTGGCGGAGGCGTTCACGATCATCCCGGACCCGGTGTACGTCTGGTACATCGAGCCGTTCGCGCAGGCGGCCTCCGCGTCCATCTCCAACCAGCGGCACAAGATCTCCAACGTCCGCGACCGCGTCCATGTCCAGCACCTGATCGACGACTTCCTGGTGAGCAGCGGGCACGCGGCACTGCGGGAGGACAAGGACTACAAGTTCCTCAAGCACGACTTCCGCATGTACGCGGGCGACCTGCCGTTCCGGGACGAGGAGTGGCTGCGCTCCTTCGCCGAGATCATGAACCCCTACCTGGACACGCTGACACCCGGCGCGTACGCCCGGCTGCCCCGCCCGGAGCGGGTGGTGCTGCGGCTGTTGCGGGACGGCCGCCTGGCCGACGCCCGGCTGGCGGCGCGCGGCCTCGGGCACGGAGTGGCGCCGCGCCAGGTCACCACCGACGACTCCGGGATCCCGTACTGGGGCGACCGCGTCCCCGACTCCGAGCAGGCCCGGCGCGAACTGAACCTCTCCGACCTGGAGTTGGACACCCGGCCGTTCCCCAGCGCCCAGTTCCGCCACGAGATCACCGCGCTGACGGCGGGTCCGGGCGCCTGCCTCACCCTCGCCGTCCGCACCTACGACCCCGGTCTCCGGCTGCCTGTCGGCCCGCAGCGGGCCGGCCTGCTGGTGGCCCCCGGCGGGCGCCGCATGACGGTCCCCTTCCGCCTGGACCCGGTCCGCCCAGGCGTCTTCGAGGGCACCGTCCAGCTCGACCTCGCCGCCGCGCCGCTCCCCCTCCAGGGCTTCGAGGGCGTACGCCACCCCATGGTCCGCCTCCAGCAACAGGGCCTGTCCCACTCGGGTCTGCTGCTGGCGCCGCCGGACTTCCCGACCCGTACGGCCCGCGTCGACTACCACTCGGGCGCGACTCCGCACGAGGTCACCATCGAACCGGAGGGCCGCAACCCCGGCCGCCTGCAGCTCCGCTGGCGGCCGGTGGGCGTGACGGCCCGGGTCATCCGCCCCGTGGTCCGGAGAATCGCCCGCCCCAAGCTCCGCAAGGCGGCGAAGCTGGCCTCCAGCCTGCTGAGATGAGCGGACGCGGTTCCCCGCGCCCCTTCGGTGACGCTCGCACCTGCTTGGCTGCGGGCAGTCGTACCGCTGGGGCGGCACGGGTGGGCGCGGCGGCACCCGGCCGGCGCCGGTGAGCGACCCCGCCCCCGCTCAGCCACAGCTCAGGGCACCACCCGGTACAACACCTGGTCACCCGGGCCGACGGTCACCTTCCGCAGCCCGGGTCCGGCCAAGTCCCTCGGCCCCACGACCCACCGCACCCCGTACTCCCGCGCGATGCCCCGCCGCTGCGCCGAGGACGTCCCCGCGCCGAAGTACCGCGTCACCGTCGCCTCCCGCCGTGCCGCGTCCCGCAGGAACACGTCCGGATACCCGGGCGCCACGGTGTACGGCCCGTACGCCGGGATCTGCCGGGCGGGAAACGTACGCGCCATCACCACGTCCCCGTACTCCACCCCCGCCCGCATGATCCACTGGTAACCCGCCCAGGGCGTCCGGTACTTCGCCGCGACCACCCCGGGCAGACCGTCCCGCCCGGCCACGTACCCGAGCGTCCCGGCCTGGGTCCACGCCCCCACCGCCAGCGCGGCGCCCAGCACACACGCCCACCCCGCCCGCACCGCCCGCCGCCCGGCCGACACGACCTCCAGCGCGGCCGCCAGCTGGGCCGGGATCAGCGCGGCGGGCAGGGCCCGGCCCCACGCATAGTGGCCGGTCAGCCCGCCCACGGTGAAGACCAGCGCGCCGAGCAGGAAGAAGAGGACCAGGGGGTCCCTGCGGTCCCGCCGCCCGCGCAGCACCAAGGCCACGACCCCGAGCAGCACCAGCCCGAACCGCTCGGCCAGGTGCCGGTACAGCGACCGGTGGATGGCCTCGAGATCGGCTCCCGCGGAGAACAGCGCGAAGAAGTCGTAGTACGGCCACAACCACAGCACCACCAGGCCCAGGGCCACCGCGACGGCGAGCCGCGGCAGCACCGCCCGGCCCGGTCGCGCCGCGACCACCATGGCCAGCGCGCCCAGGGACGCCACGACCCCCGTGAACTGGTGGCACAGCAGGATCAGCGCCCACAGCGCGCCGAGCCCCGGCCACGCCCCCCACGCGGCCGCCCCGCGCCCCGCGCCCGCGCGCACCGCGCCCGTCAGCCAGGCCCAGAAGTGGAAGGTGAGCCCGAGCGCGAACACGCTCGGGTACGACACCGTCAGCGCGAGGGAGTTCAGGCCCAGGAAGCCGCTCCAGTTGAACAGCAGCGGGCCCCAGAGGAAGAGCAGGCTCAGCAGGGCCAGGGCGGGGGCCGCGCGGTGCGCGCTCAGGGTGCGGACGTACCGCCACACCCCCGTGACCAGCAGTCCGAGCCCGACGAGTGCGCCCAGGCGCAGCACCACGAACACCGACAGCCCGGTCAGCTTGGCCAGGCAGCCCAGCACCAGCATCCACGGCGAGTAGTACGGGCTCGGCGTGTCGGCGTCGACCAGCGGGTTGCCGGGGTGCGGCAGGCTGTGCCGCAGCCGCTGCACGGTGGCCGCGTGTATGCCGAGGTCACCCGCCCACGGCAGCCGGACGATCACCAGGAGCAGCAGCACCAGGACGAGCGCGGCGGCGGCCCCCGGCAGCCACCGGCCGGCCCGCGCGGTGCCGCGCGCCGGCGCCGCGCGGCTCACCGGCTCCAGCTCAGAGGACGGCGCGTGCATCCTGCCGGAACACCCGGTTGCGGTGGATCACTGTCACACCGCAGACCCTATCGGAACCGCACCGAATAGCAGGAAAAGGTAAATCCGCCACACGCTTTTCCTCAAGGGACGGCAAGGAGGCCCGGGGACGGCAGGAAAGAAGGCGCCCCGGGCCACAAGTGTGCCCGGGGCGCCCTCAGTGCCGTACGACTACGAGTGCGAGCGCAGCAGCGTCCGCATCGTGCGCATCGCCACCGACAGGTTGGCGAGGTCGAAGGTCTCCGAACCGCGGATCTCGTCCAGGGTGGTGCGCGCCCGGCCCAGGATCGCCGTGTTCTTCAGCTCCCACGCCGTGAACCGCTGCTCGGGCGTCGACGTGCCGTTGCCGGCCGCGAAGACGTCCGCGGTGAGCGCCGCGTGCGCCGCGTACAGGTCCTCGCGGATGGAGGCGCGGGCCATGGACTGCCAGCGGTCGGCGCGGGGCAGCTCGATGATGCGGTCCATCAGCTGGGTGATGTGGAGCCGGTCGGCGAGGTCGTAGTAGATCTCGGCGACGTCCAGCGGCTCCCTGCCCATGCGGTCGGCCACCGAGACGATGTCCAGCGCCGGGAACGCGGAGGAGAACCCGGCCACGCGGGTGGCCAGCTCGTCCGGGACACCGGCCTCGGCCAGCTCGTCGTACACGTGCTGGTACCACTCCAGGTCCGCGCCCTTCAGCAGCTTCGGCAGCTGCTGCCAGACCTGCTCGACCCGCTCGGCGAAGAACTCCACCGTCTCGGCGAGCTGGAGCGGCTGCGGCCGGTTGTTGAGCAGCCAGCGGGTGCCGCGCTCGATCAGGCGGCGCGAGTGCAGCCGGATGCGGGTCTGGACGGCGGCGTCGACCTTGTTGTCCAGGGACTCCACCGCGTCCCACACCGGCGCCGAGCAGAAGATCGCGCGGGCCGCGGTCTGGGCGCGGACGATCTCCTCCAGCGAGGCCCCGGTCTCCTCGCGCAGGCGGTGCAGATACGTCGTACCGCCCGTGTTGACCGTGTCGTTGACCAGCACGGTCGTGGTGATCTCGCGGCGCAGCGGGTGGTTGTCGATGGCGTCCGCGAACCGCTCGCGCAGCGCCGTCGGGAAGTAGGCGTGCAGCAGGGTGCGCAGGTACGGGTCGTCCGGCAGCGAGGTGTGCAGCAGCTCCTCGGCGACTGTGATCTTCGTGTACGCCAGCACGACGGCCGTCTCCGGACCGGTCAGGCCATGGCCCTGGGCGAGGCGCTCGCGGATCTGGCGGTCGGTCGGCAGGAACTCCAGCGACCGGTCCAGGTGGCCCTCGCGCACCAGGTGGCGGATGAACCGCTGCTGGGCGTGCAGCATGTCCTTGGCCTGGAACAGGGCATTGGCGAGGGCGGTGTTCTGCGCGTAGTTGTTGCGCAGGACCAGCGCGCCGACCTCGTCGGTCATCTCGGCGAGCAGCTTGTTGCGCTGCTTGACGGTCATGTCGCCCTCGGTGACCAGACCGTTCAGCAGGATCTTGATGTTCACCTCGTGGTCGGAGGTGTCCACGCCGGCGCTGTTGTCGATCGCGTCCGTGTTGATCTTGCCGCCGTGCGTCGCGAACTCGATGCGGCCGAGCTGGGTCAGGCCCAGGTTGCCGCCCTCGCCGACGACCTTGACGCGCAGGTCACGGCCGTCGACGCGGATGGCGTCGTTGGCCTTGTCGCCGACGTCCGCGTTCGACTCCATGGACGACTTCACGTAGGTGCCGATGCCGCCGTTCCACAGCAGGTCCACCGGCGCCTCGAGGATCGTCTTCATCAGGTCGGCCGGGGTCATCTTGGAGATCTTCTCCTCGATGCCCAGGGCCTCACGGATGTGCGCGTTCAGCGTGATCGACTTGGCGCTGCGCGGGAAGATCCCGCCGCCCGCCGACAGCAGCTCGGTGTTGTACTCGGCCCAGCTGGAGCGGGGCAGCTCGAACAGGCGGCGGCGCTCGGCGTAGGAGGTGGCCGCGTCCGGGTGCGGGTCGATGAAGATGTGCCGGTGGTCGAAGGCGGCGACCAGGCGGATGTGCTCGGAGAGCAGCATGCCGTTGCCGAACACGTCACCGGACATGTCACCGATGCCGACGACCGTGAATTCCTCGCTCTGCGTGTCCACGCCCAGCTCACGGAAGTGCCGCTTCACGGACTCCCAGGCGCCGCGCGCGGTGATGCCCATCCCCTTGTGGTCGTAACCGGCCGAGCCACCGGAGGCGAAGGCGTCGCCGAGCCAGAAGTTGTACGTGTTCGCGACCTCGTTGGCGATGTCGGAGAACGTGGCGGTGCCCTTGTCGGCCGCGACCACCAGGTAGGTGTCGTCGCCGTCGTGCCGGACGACGTCCTGCGGCGGCACGACCTCGCCGGCGACCATGTTGTCGGTGATGTCGAGCAGCGCCGAGATGAACGTCTTGTAGCTGGCGATGCCCTCGGCCAGCCAGGCGTCGCGGTCCACGCTCGGGTCCGGCAGCTGCTTGGCGACGAAGCCGCCCTTCGCGCCGACCGGCACGATGACGGTGTTCTTCACCATCTGCGCCTTGACCAGGCCCAGGATCTCGGTGCGGAAGTCCTCACGCCGGTCGGACCAGCGCAGGCCTCCTCGCGCGACCTTGCCGAAGCGCAGGTGCACGCCCTCGACGCGCGGCGAGTACACCCAGATCTCGAACGCCGGGCGCGGCGCGGGCAGGTCCGGGATGGCCTGCGGGTCGAACTTCATGGAGACGTAGTCGTGCGGCCGGCCGCCGAGCGCCTCCTGGAAGAAGTTGGTGCGCAGGGTCGCCTTGATGACGGTCAGGAAGGACCGCAGGATGCGGTCCTCGTCCAGGCTCGCCACCTGGTCCAGGGCCGCGTCCAGCTCCTCCAGCAGGGCGTCGGTGATCTCCAGCCCGGCCTTCTGCCGTTCCGGGGACATCCGCGCCTCGAACAGGGAGACGAGGAGCCGGGTGGTGTGGACGTTGTTGCGGAGGGTGTCCTCCATGTAGTCCTGCGAGAAGGTCGAGCCGGCCTGCCGCAGGTACTTGGCGTAGGCGCGCAGCACCATGGCCTGCCGCCAGGTCAGCCCGGCGCTCAGCACCAGGGCGTTGAACCCGTCGTTCTCCGCCTGGCCGGTCCAGGTCGCGGCGAACGCCTCCTGGAACCGCTCACGGGCGTCGTCCCCCAGGTAGTCGCCGGTGCCGCCGCCCGGCGACTTCGGCATGCGCAGACCGAAGTCGTAGATCCAGGCGGTGGAGCGGTCCACGCAGCGCAGCTCGTACGGCCGCTCGTCGGTGACCTCCACGCCCAGGCGGCTGAGCACCGGCAGCACCTTGGAGAGTGAGACGGTGCCGCCCTTCTGGTAGATCTTGAAACGGCGCTCGTCGGGGGCGGCGCCCACCGGCTCGTACAGGCTGAGCGAGAAGGTCTTGTCCTCGCTGAGCTGCTCCAGGTGGACGAGGTCGGAGACCGCGGCGCGCGGGGAGTGGTCGGCCTTGTAGCCCTCGGGGAAGGCGTTGTTGTAGCGGCGCAGCACCTCGGCCGCGCGCTCCTCGCCGCACTCGGCGGTCAGCGCCTCCGCGAACGCGTCCGCCCAGGAGCGGGCCGCCTCCACCAGGCGGGCCTCGATGCGCTCCTTGTCGGCGTCCGACAGCTGGGGAAGCTCGGTGCCCGGCGGGACACGCACGACGAAGTGCAGCCGGGAGAGGATCGACTCGGTGTTCCAGGCGGTGAAGTCGACGCTGATACCGCCGAGTTCCTCCTTCAGGATGTCGATGATCCGGAGGCGGACACCGGTGGTGTAGCGGTCGCGCGGGAGGTAGACGAGGGCCGAGTAGTAACGGCCGTACTCGTCCTGGCGCAGGTACAGCCGCAGCCGACGGCGCTCCTGCAGGTAGAGCACGCTCGTGGCGATGGACTGCAGTTCGGCGACGGGCGTCTGGAACAGCTCGTCGCGCGGGTAGGTCTCCAGGATCTGGAGCAGGTCACGGCCGTCGTGGCTGTTGGGGGAGAAACCGGCGCGCCTGAGGACCTCGTCGACCTTGCGGCGGATGACCGGGACGCGGCGGACGGACTCGGTGTAGGCGGCGGAGGAGAACAGTCCGAGGAAGCGCCGCTCGCCGACGACGTTGCCCTGCTCGTCGAACTTCTTGACGCCGATGTAGTCCAGGTAGGACGGCCGGTGCACCGTGGCCCGGCTGTTGGCCTTGGTCAGCACGAGCAGCTTGTGCTCGCGGGCCTTGGCCCGGGCGTCGGCCGGGAGCCGCTCGAAGGAGGGGCTGACGGGGTGCTGGTCGTCCTCGGCGTGGTGCGGGTCCGAACGCAGTATGCCGAGACCGGTGCCGGGCACGGCGGCCAGCGTGTCGTCGTCGCGCAGCTGGTACTCGCGGTAGCCGAGGAAGGTGAAGTGGTCGGCGGAGAGCCAGCGCAGCAGCTCGCGGGCCTCCTCGACCTCCGGTCCGGGCAGGTCGCGGGGGGCGGGCTCGCTCTCCAGGTCTTCGGCGATCCGGGTCGCCGTGTCCCGCATCTTCTCCCAGTCCTCGACGGCCTCGCGGACGTCGGACAGGACGCGCAGCAGGTCGGCGGTGATCTGCTTCAGGTCGGCGCGGTCGGTCTCCCGGTCGATCTCGACGTGGATCCAGGACTCGACGTGCGCGTCGTGCGGGAGGTCACCGTGGGGCGGGGTCGACAGGACCTCGATCACCTTGCCGGTGAGGTCGCGCCGGACGACAAACTGCGGGTGGATGACGACATGGATGCCGCGGCCCTGCCGCGTCAGCTCATTGGTGACCGAGTCCACGAGGAAGGGCATGTCGTCGGTGACGACCTCCACGACCGTGTGGCTGCAGGTCCACCCGTTCTCCTCCACGGTCGGGGTGTGCACCCGGACGTTGGCGGTGCCCTGGGGGCGGGTCTCGCCGAGACGCTGGTGCGAGACCGCGGCGCCGAAGACGTCGACCGGGTCGCGGTCGGCGAGGTCTTCCGGGGCGGTGTGCAGGTAGTAGCGCTGGAGGAACGCGAGCACGGATTCGCTGTCCGGGGTGCCGGGGGTGCCCTCGCGCGTCGTCCCGGTCGGTAGGTGCCCCCCGACCGGGCTGTTCTCAGCTACCCGGGCGGCCCTTTCGAGCAGCTCGGCCTTGGCTTCGTCCAGCTTGGTCTGCATTGTCCTCTGGCTCCTGTCGCGCGCCGTTGCGTGACGTAGAAGGAAGTACGGTCTCTCCCCCTCCGGCGTAACGCCACGGCCCGGGGTGTCCGGTCCCTTCAGACGCTATGCCTCGAGGTGAGATGAGCGGGGGGAATTCGGCCATTCTCGACACGCCCGTCGGGTGTGAGGCTGCTCTCGACGCAGCCGTGTCCGGGGGTGTCCTCGGCGCCCAGGAGGCGTCCATGCCCCCGTCCCGCCCGCGAAGACCAGCGACCGCCGCCCGGTCACGGAGGTGCTCCGTGCAACCCGGGCGCAGGGCAGGGGCAGCGTCGCCCCCGCGAGATATCGCGCTGATCACGCCACAAGGCTATCGCTCCTCACCCCGCACCCGTCATGAGCCGTATGTGTACAAAACCGAGGGGGGAACTTTGACACTCTGCACAGCGCCGGGACGGGCACGGCTGGCGTATCCGGTCCCCTCCGAACGGCACCGGCCCACTTGGCAAGCGCGCCGCGGGGAGGCACGGTGCCCATAACAGTGCTCGTCCCGGAGGAGCCGACATGTCCGCGAAGATCCTCATCGTCACCGGAGACGCAGCGGAGTTCCCTGGAAGTCCTCTACCCCTACCAGCGCCTGCGCGAGGAGGGCTACGAGGTCCATATCGCGGCCCCCACCCGCAAGACTCTCCGCTTCGTCGTGCACGACTTCGAGCCCGGCTTCGACACCTACACCGAGAAGCCCGGCTACACCTGGCCCGCCGACCTCGCCTTCTCCGAGGTCGACCCCGGCGAGTACGCGGCCGTCGTCATCCCCGGCGGCCGGGCGCCGGAGTATCTGCGCAACGACCCCGAACTCCGCAAGATCCTCAAGGCGTTCTTCGACTCCGACAAGCCGGTCGCCCAGATCTGCCACGGTCCCCTGCTCACCGCCGCGATCGACAGCCTGCGCGGGCGCCGGGTCACGGCCTATCCCGCCCTGGAACTCGACATGCAGGCGGCCGGAGCCGGCTTCCAGGACGCCGAGGCCGTCGTCGACGGCACCCTGGTCTCCTCCCGCGCCTGGCCGGACCACCCGGCCTGGATGCGGGAGTTCCTCAGGGTCCTGCGCTCGAAGGCACCGGCGGACTAGCACCCGCCTCGCACCCGCGCAGGTGCGGGAAGTCCCACTCGGGTAGCTGCGGGCGGTCGTGCCGCCGAGGCGGCACGACCGGGCTGCAGCTACCCCGCCGGCCCTGCCGCGCGCTCCCCCTACGCCGCGATCCGCTGGGCCTCGGCCACCGCTTCCTCCAGCGTGTCCACGACCGGCACCCCGGCCTCCTCCAGGCTGGCCCGGCTGTGCGACCCCCCGGTGTACAGGACGGCCCGCGCCCCCACGTGCCCCGCCGCGACCGCGTCGTCCGCCGCGTCCCCGATCACCACCGTGCGCGCGGGCTCCGCCACTCCGGCCAGTGCCCGCAGATGCCGCACCATGTGCTCGGCCTTGCTCCCCCCGGACGGCCCCGTACGCCCCTCGACACGTATGAAGTGCGCCTCGATGCCGAAGCCACGCACCAGCGGCACCAGCTCGTCGTGCACGTACATGCTCAGCAACGACTGGCTGTGCCCCGCCGCCCGCCACCCGGAGAGCAGCTCGGCCGCGCCCACGGTGAGCCCGCACCGCACCCGCTGCTCGGTGTAGTGCCGGTGGAAGACGCCGTCCATCAGCTCCCACTCGGCGTCGGTCGGCAGCCGGCCCAGCAGCCGCTCGTAGAACTTCGGCACCGGCACGCAGTACAGCGACCGGTACTGCTCCAGCGTGATCGGCGCGAGCCCCAGCTCGGCGAAGGCCGCGTTCGTCGCCCCGATGATCGCGTCATTGTCGTGGAACAGCGTTCCGTTCCAGTCCCAGACGATGTGCGCGCTTGCCTGCATCCCCATGGCCAAGACCGTACCCGCACCCACCGACAATCGGGTCGGCCGTGCAGGTCAGGCCTGTGCGACGAGGTTGGGGACCTCCTGCGTGGCGTACCACAGCAGCTCGTGGTCGTCGGCCTCGTCGACGACGGACTGCGCGTCGTCGTCCCCCGCGTCGGCGGCTTCCAGCGCGTCGGCGGCCGCGGCCACGTCAGCCTCCGCGTCGTCGGCGTCGACGTGCACCGCGGCCGCCTTCGCGAGCGGCACCGCCTGCCGCACGGTCACCTCGCCGAGCGCGGCCGGGTCGGGCCCGCGGTCCGGGTCGGCGGTGGCGGCGCCGTCGGGCACGTCCACGGCGACCACGACCCGGCGCCGCGCGGTACCCGGGTCGGCGGCGAGCAGCCGCAGCGAGGCCAGCGCGGCCCGGCCGAGCGCCGCGTACTCCAGCTCCTCGATGTCGTCGGAGAGGTACCACTCGCGCAGCGCGGGCGTGACGGCGTACGCCACGAAGGGGCCGCTCCCCAGCTCACCCGTCTTGTGCGCCTCGGCGAGACCGGGGAGGGTCAGGGGGACGTAGACGCGCATGGCTCGCCGCTCTTTCCTGGTCGAAGGCTTCGCTGGGGCCCCGGGGAGCCCGGCTGGCGCGCCTCCCGGAGGGCCTTCAGGATACGTGCGCCTGTCCCCCATCGAGCCCCTGCCCACACCCCGCCGGACGTCCACCCCATGCCGCGAACTCACCCGGTGCGCCCGCTTGCCCCGGGGGTTTCCACCCCGGTCCGCCCCCCTGATGAGTGAACTTCTCCGCCCTCGCTCGTGCTCCCCGCCTTTCTTGCCACCCCCTCACCCGTCCCCGTACAAGATCCCCAACAGCGAGTTACCGCCCGGTAGCAGCCGGGCCCGCCGAACGGGGACCTCGATGAACAAGGTCATGAGCCGCACCGCCCAGCCCCGCCCGCGCCACCGCCCCCCGACCCGCCACGACACCCGCCGCCCGGCCGGCGCCCCACCGCGCACCGCGGCCAGGAGCACGGCCCGCCGCACGCCCGAACAGGACCCGCCCCGCACGCCCGGCTGGCCGACGACCGCCCCCACACCCCCTGGGAGGGCCCGTACGGCGCCCGCGGCGGCTGTACGGCAGCCTCGCCCCACCGACGTCTTCGCGGACCGCCTGCTGGCCGTCCTGAGCGGCCGGCGCCCCGTCCACTGGATGCTCCGCCACACCGCGGGCCGCGCCTACGACGATCTGGCCCGCCTGGCCGAACGCAGCCCCCTGCGGACCCGCGGTTCCCACCCGGTCGTCCACGACATCGGCTACTACGTCCCCAGTGACGGCGCCCTGGAGGTCTTCGCCCGCATCGCCGCGGGGGACCGGCTCCGGGCCATGGCGTTCCGTCTGGAGCTGGGCGAGGACCTCCGCTGGCGCTGCACAGCGGTGGAAACAGGCACCCCGAGGCCCTCCCGCCCGACGAGCGGCTGACAGCGCCCGGCCGACGGCGACACGGAAGGGCCGGGCCTCCCCTAGGAGACCCGGCCCTTCTCACCGGCTGAAGCGCCGCGGGCAGCCGCTACTTCTTACGGCGCCGCCCGCCCTTGGCCTGCCGCCGCCGCTCCGCCCGCGTGAGCCCGTCCGACTCGGAGCGCACCGGCTCGTCGTCCTCGAGGTCGCGCTCGACGACGCCGCCCTCACCGTCCACCGTCGGGGCGGAGAAGTGCAGCTCACGCCGCTGCGGCACATCCAGACCCTTCGCGCGGATCTCGGGACGCGCCCCCGCCTGCGCCGGCACCGTGTCCTGGACGCCCTCGCCCACCGGCTGGGCCTCCTCGACCGGGACCTCCTCGACCTGCTGCTCGACCTGGACCTCCAGGTTGAACAGGTAGCCGACGGACTCCTCCTTGATGCCCTCCATCATCGCGGTGAACATGTCGAAGCCCTCGCGCTGGTACTCGACCAGCGGGTCCTTCTGCGCCATCGCGCGCAGGCCGATGCCCTCCTGGAGGTAGTCCATCTCGTAGAGGTGCTCGCGCCACTTGCGGTCCAGGACCGACAGCACGACCCGGCGCTCCAGCTCACGCATGATCTCGGAGCCGAGCTGCGTCTCACGGGCCTCGTACTGCTCGTGGATGTCTTCCTTGATGGACTCGGAGATGAACTCGGCGGTCAGGCCGGCCCGGTCACCGGCGGCCTCCTCCAGCTCCTCGATGACGACCTTCACCGGGTACAGCTGCCGGAAGGCGCCCCACAGCCGCTCCAGGTCCCAGTCCTCGGGGAAGCCCTCGGCGGTCTCCGCCTCGACGTAGGCGTCGATCGTGTCGTCCATGAAGTGCTGGATCTGCTCGTGCAGGTCCTCGCCCTCCAGGACACGCCGGCGCTCGCCGTAGATGACCTCGCGCTGCCGGTTGAGCACCTCGTCGTACTTCAGGACGTTCTTACGGGTCTCGAAGTTCTGCTGCTCGACCTGCGACTGCGCGGACGCGATCGCGCGCGTGACCATCTTGTTCTCGATCGGCACATCGTCCGGCACGTTCGCCATGGACATCACGCGCTCGACCATCTGCGCCTTGAACAGGCGCATCAGGTCGTCGCCGAGGGAGAGGTAGAAACGGGACTCGCCGGGGTCACCCTGACGGCCGGAACGACCGCGCAGCTGGTTGTCGATACGGCGCGACTCGTGCCGCTCGGTGCCCAGCACGTACAGACCGCCGAGGTCCTCGACCTCGTCCTTCTCGGCCTTGACCGCCTGCTCGGCCTTCTCCAGGGCGGCGGGCAGGGCGTGCGCCCACTCCTCGATGTGCTCCTCGGGGTCGAGGCCGCGCTGGCGCAGCTCCGCCTCGGCGAGGTCCTCGGGGTTGCCGCCGAGCTTGATGTCCGTACCACGGCCGGCCATGTTGGTGGCCACGGTCACGGCGCCCTTGCGGCCGGCCTGGGCGACGATCGACGCCTCACGCTCGTGGTGCTTGGCGTTCAGCACCTCGTGCTGGATGCCGCGCTTGCTGAGCTGCTGGGACAGGTACTCCGACTTCTCGACGGACGTCGTGCCGACGAGGATCGGCTGGCCCTTCTCGTGCTTCTCGGCGATGTCGTCGACGACCGCCTCGAACTTGGCCACCTCGGTGCGGTAGATGAGGTCCGACTGGTCCTTGCGGACCATCGGCTTGTTCGTCGGGATCGGGACCACGCCGAGCTTGTAGATCTGGTGGAACTCGGCGGCCTCGGTCATCGCCGTACCGGTCATGCCGGACAGCTTCTTGTAGAGGCGGAAGAAGTTCTGCAGGGTGATCGTGGCGAGCGTCTGGTTCTCGTCCTTGATGTCCACCCCTTCCTTCGCCTCGATCGCCTGGTGCATGCCCTCGTTGTAGCGGCGGCCGGCGAGGATACGGCCGGTGTGCTCGTCGACGATCATGACCTCGCCGTCGATGACGACGTAGTCCTTGTCGTTCTTGAAGAGTTCCTTGGCCTTGATGGCGTTGTTCAGGTAGCCCACGAGCGGGGTGTTCACCGACTCGTACAGGTTGTCGATGCCCAGCCAGTCCTCGACCTTGCTGACACCGGACTCGTGGATGGCGACCGTGCGCTTCTTCTCGTCGACGTCGTAGTCGCCGGTCTCCTCGACGCCCTTGAGCGGGTTGCCGGCCTCACCCTTCTTCAGGCGGGTGACCAGCTTGGCGAAGTCGCCGTACCACTTGGTGGCCTGGTCGGCCGGGCCGGAGATGATCAGCGGCGTACGGGCCTCGTCGACGAGGATGGAGTCGACCTCGTCGACGATGGCGAAGTTGTGGCCGCGCTGCACCAGCTCGTCCTTCGACCACGCCATGTTGTCGCGCAGGTAGTCGAAGCCGAACTCGTTGTTCGTGCCGTAGGTGATGTCGCACAGGTACTGCTCACGGCGCTGAGCCGGCGTCATGTTGGCGAGGATGCAGCCGACGCTCAGGCCCAGGAACTTGTGGACGCGGCCCATCATCTCGGAGTCGCGCTCGGCCAGGTAGTCGTTGACCGTGATGAGGTGGACGCCGTCGCCGGACAGCGCGTTCAGGTAGGCGGGCAGCGTGCCGACGAGCGTCTTGCCCTCACCGGTCTTCATCTCGGCGACATAGCCGAGGTGGAGTGCGGCGCCGCCCATCAGCTGCACGTCGTAGTGACGCTGGCCGAGGGCGCGCTTGGCGGCCTCGCGGACGGTGGCGAACGCCTCGGGGAGCAGGTCGTCCAGGGTCTCGCCGTCGGCGTAGCGCTGCTTGTACTCCTCGGTGAGGGCACGCAGCTCGGCGTCGGAGAGGTCGACGAAGTCCTCTTCGATGGAGTTGACCTGGTCCGCGATGCGGTGCAGCTTGCGCAGGATCTTGCCTTCGCCTGCACGCATGATCTTCGAGAGGACGGACACGGGGGCTGGTCTCCTTGCCGGTCGTGGCCTGGGACGGTCGGTTTTCCTTCTGACGTACTGAGCAACCGCCATCGTATGCGAGGACCCGGCCGCGTCGGGAGGCCTGGCGGCCCGACGGCTGCTTCATCCAGGACAACGGACGGGGCACGCGGATAGTGCCGCACCGACACAAGGAATTGCACGAAATGTGATCACGCACTCACGTATCGCGAAAATCGTGGTGCTTCCGCGGACATTCCGAGCAGAATCGGCCGATGGAACCCGTCACGCTCACCACCGACCGTCTTGTGCTGCGCACCGTCGGCCCGGCCGACACCGCGGCGGTGTACGAGGCCGCCCAGGACCCCGACATCCAGCGCTGGACCGTGGTCCCCTCGCCCTATCTGCCCGAGCACGCCCGAAGCTTCACCGAGCAGTTGGTCCCCGACGGCTGGTCGCAGGGCTCGATGTTCACCTTCGGCGTCTTTCTGGCCGGCGGGGAGATGACCGGCATGCTCGGCCTCACGATGCACTCGCTGGGCACGGCCGAGGTCGGCTTCTGGGCGGCCAGGGAACACCGCGGTCACGGCTACATCACCGAGGCCACCCTCACCGCCTGCCGGTGGATCTTCACCGCGATCGGCGTCGACCGGGTCGAATGGCGCGCCGAGGTCGGCAACCACCCCTCCCGCGCGGTGGCCGAGCGCGCGGGCTTCACCGTCGAGGGCACCCTGCGCTCCGGCTTCAACAACAAGGGAGTACGACGCGACTGCTGGGTCGGCTCACTGCTCCCCTCCGACCTGGGCCTGCCGTCCACGGCCCCGTACCTTCCCGCGCGCGCCCAGGCGCCGGCGAAACCGCAGGTCACCGCGGACTGTCAGAGGCACCCTCTATCGTCCGACGCATGACGACCCTTCCGCGCCCCACCCTCGTCCTCGCCGCGGACGACGCCCGTCGCATCGCCCTGCGCGCCCAGGGCTTCCTCGGCGCGCCCGACCGGCGAGCGGGTGTCCGCGGAGTACTGCGCCACCTCGGCGCGGTCCAGCTCGACACGATCTCGGTGCTCGCCCGCTCCCATGAACTCGTGCCGTACGCCCGGCTCGGCGCGGTCGGCCGCAAGACGGTCGAGGCCGCGTACTGGAACGACGCGCACGCCTTCGAGTACTGGTCGCACGCGGCGTGCATCCTCCCGGTGGAGGAGTGGCCGCACTTCGCCTTCCGCCGCCGCGCCTACCGCAACCGCCCGCACTGGAACCACGACCTCCCCGACGGCGTCTACGAGCAGGTCGTCAAGCAGCTGCGCGCGGAAGGCCCGCTGACCGCCACGGAGCTGGGCGGCGCGAAGAAGACGAACGACTGGTGGGACTGGTCGGGCACCAAGGTCGCCGTGGAGCGGGCGCTGATGTACGGCGAGGTGGTGTGTGTCGAGCGGCGCGGCTGGAAGCGGGTGTACGACCTGGCCGAGCGCGCGATCCCGCAGGCGCTGCTGCACGACGAGCTGGACGACACCGAGTGCCTGCGCCGTCTGGTCCGGCTGGCCGGCGAGTCCCTCGGCGTGGGGACGCGCGCGGACATCGCCGACTACCACCGCCTCAAGGGCGATCAGGTCGACGCGGTGATCGCCGACTCGGGTCTGGTGCCGGTCGAGGTCGAGGGATGGGGCAGGCCCGCGTGGGCCGATCCGGCGGCCCTGGCGACGCCGCCGCGCGGCCGCCACCGCACCACACTGCTGTCGCCGTTCGACTCGCTGATCTGGGAGCGGGCGCGCACGGAGCGGATCTTCGGCTTCACCCACCGGCTGGAGGCCTACGTCCCCAAGCCCAAGCGGGTCTACGGCTACTTCGCGATGCCGGTGCTCGCCGGCGGTCGGCTGGTCGGGCGTGTCGACCCCGCCCGAGAGGGCCGCACGCTGGTGGCCAAACAGGTCACCCTGGACGGCCCGAAGGCGGTCCCGGCGGTCGCCGAGGCCCTGATCGAGGCGGCGTCCTGGGTGAACTGCACGGACGTCCGCGTGGAGCGCGTGGAGGCGCCCGGCCTGCGCGAGCCTCTGACCGGGGAACTCGCCCGGGCCCTCGCCTAGCTCCGCCGGATCCGCTACCGGATCTCCAGGATCTTCTCCCGCATCGCGTAGACCACGGCCTCCATCCTGGAGTGCAGTTGCAGCTTCTCCAGGATGTTGCGGACATGGTTCTTGACCGTGTTCTCGGAGATGAACAACTCCTTGGCGATGTCCCGGTTGTTCATCCCCGTGGCGACGAGTTTGAGGACCTCCAGCTCCCGGTCGGTCAGCCGCGGTGCGGGCACCAGGCGGCGCTCGTCGGTGCGCTGGATCATCGACTTGAACTCGGTGAGGAGTTTCGACGCCATCGAGGGGCTGATCTGCGACTGTCCGTCGGCCACCGCGCGAATGGCGGTGGCCACCTCGTCCGTGGAGATCTCCTTGAGGAGGTATCCGGTCGCGCCCGCCTTGATCGCCTCGTAGAGGTCGGCCTCCTCGTCGCTGATCGTCAGCATGATGATCTTCGCGCTGGGGGCGACCTCCTTGATGGAGGTGCAGGCCTCGATGCCGCCGCGCTTGGGCATCCGGACGTCCATCAGCACGATGTCGGGCAGCAGGTCGGCGGCCTTGTCGACGGCCTCGGCACCGTCGCCCGCCTCACCGACGACCTGGATGTCCTCCTCGGCCGCGAGCACGATCTCCAGGCCGCGCCGGAAGAGGGCGTGGTCGTCCACGACCAGGACCCTGATCGGCTCCTCGCGCGCAGAGTCCGCGTCCGGGTTCCTGCCGATGACACCGTCGTCGGCATCCTCGTCCCGCATCGGTCCGAAGGTGTCCGCCATCGTTCCTCCCCCTGAAGGCTGTGGCCTGTGGTCCTGTGCCATCGCCAACCCAAGGCAGCGGCCCACCGGTTGGGCCGGTGCGGACATGATTTCATGCCCGGGCGCCACAGCGGTGACGTGCGGGGCGCGAAGTGGTCGCACACCGGTGCCCCTGGGGGCGCACACGCGCTCCAGGGGCACCGGCTCGGCTTCGGCCGGGCGGGATCAGCCGCCCAGGGTGCCACCGGCCGCGGGGGGCTGCACCTCGGTGACCATCGGGTCCGTGCTGAGGTGGATCACGCCGTAGTCGTAGGCGTGCCGCCGGTAGACGACGCTCGGTTCCTTCGTCTCGGAGTCGACGAACAGGTAGAAGTCGTGGCCGACCAGTTCCATCTCGTAGAGGGCCTGGTCGAGGCTCATCGGGGAGGCGACGTGGGTCTTCTCGCGGACGACGAGGGGTCCTTCACCCTTGACCTCCAGCGAGCCGATCTTCTTGGTCGGCACTCCGTCCGTCTCCTCCTCGTGGACGGGGAGGCCGTTGCCGTTGAGCGTCGCCGCGCCCGGGACGTGGTCGGCGACCTCTGCCGCCGGGATCCGGCGTGCGCCACGGCGTGAGAAACGCTTGTCGTGCTGCTTGCGCAGCCGGGCGTCCAGCTTCTCCGCCGCCAGGTCGAGCGCCGCGTACGGATCGCTGGCCGCTGCCTCCGCCCGGATCACCGGACCGCGGGAGCGGAGCGTGATCTCCACTCGGTCACAGCGGTCGGCCTGTCGGGGGTTGGGCTCCTTGGACACCTCGACGTCGAGGCTGATCACCTTGGCATCGAGCCTCTGGATCTTCTCCAGCTTCAGCTTCTCGGCCACGTGCTTACGGAACCGGTCGGGCACCTCGGTCTTGCGGCCTTTGACGACGATGTCCACGCAGAACTCCGTTCCCGGATCGCTCCGCTGACTGGGCGGAGCATCTCCCTTTTGCACCAGGTCCGGTGATCGCCGGACCTCGGACTCGGTGACTCCCACCTCCTCCTCCCCCATGGGCGCGATCTCCACCCCACCGCCGCGGGTGATTGCGCTAAACCCGCGGCACGGCATTCGGATATGAGAGGTGTGGCCTGCGCCTTTCCTCACAACCGAACATATCTCGCCCGGACGGATGTCGTCACCCTCTACTACTGCGTACCTCCGTTCAGGTGAATTACCCCTCTCGCTACCTGCAACGATGCAAGCTGACAGTCAGTTCCTGTTTATTTCGAAAGAATCCCGGGGGGCGGCGATCACCGCCGCACGGAGCACCGGACCGATGGCGTTCACCACCGCCTTTCCCGGTCCACCCTGCACCCGCTTCGCCCTCTCCGGTCGTGCTTCGATCCGTCGTTCCCCCCTACCTTCCCGGCTTGCGGCGCCGTACACGACTCGCATCCCGCTTCCCTCTTCGTTCCCCCTCTCGTGACGCCATCCGGCCGCTTCCCGCAGGGCACGCGCCGCCTCCGCGAGACTGGCACCCGTCGTGATCAGATCGTCGACGAGCACGATCCGGTCCGCGCCGAGCAGCCGGCCGCCGCCCGCTGTCACCTCCAGCGCGCCCGCGAGATTCTCCAGGCGTTGCCGCGCGTCGAGCCCGGTCTGGTCGGCCACGGCCCGCCGCTGCCGCAGTACGGCCGCCACCCGCGCCGGTGTCCCGGTGCGCCGCAGCTCACCGGCGGCCGCGAGTGCCATCCGCCGCACCGGATCGTGTCCACGCCCCCGCACGGCCCACGGGGCGGAGGGCACGGGCACGAGCACCACGGACCCGGGCCGCGATCCCTCCTGGTCGACCGCACCGCCTGGCCCTTTCGGCCCGGCCGGCCCCCCGCCCACACCGGCACCGGCACCGGCACCCACACCGACACCGGCACCGCTCCAGCCGAGCCCCGCCCGTACCGCCCCCGCCAGAGCCGTACCCAGCGCTCCCGCGAGCATCAGCGCGCCCCGCTCCTTGTGGGCGAGGAGCAGCGCCCGCACCTCCTCCGCGTACGGAGCCGCCGCGTGCACCACCGGCAGCCCGGCCGGCTCCGGCACCGGCCGCACCCGCTGTGGCGCGCGCCCGCCCACCGCGGCCCGGCACCGCGGGCAGAGCACCGTACGAGGTGCCCCGCAGCCCGCGCACTCGGCCGGCAGCACCAGGTCGGTGAGGTCCTGCCACCACCCCCGCATGGCCACCACTGTGCCGACGCCGGAGGCAGCGGACCACCCCTGTGGACAACGCCCTGTGGACAACCGGAAGAGACCCGTGCCGGCCGTCACTCACACGAGGGGCGGTCAGCCACACGAGGGACAGCAGGCAGCCGTACGAGGGACGGGCGGTCAGCCGGGGGGACCGGCGGCCGGGCAGGCACACCGGAAGCCGGCGCCCGCGCGCCCCCTACCGGCCTGCGGCCCGGTACGGCCCGCTCACCCGGGGTAGACCGGCGCCGTCCCGTCCTTGTCCACCTTCTGCCACTGCGCCCCGGACGGCAGCCGGACGATCCCGTCGTCCGAGTAGGCCACCAGCGGCACCCGCTCGTCCTCGGACGCGGCGATCGCCTTCACACCCGGCAGCGCCCCGGGGGCCGGTCCGTCCAGCGCGGACCCGTCGACCTGGACGTACCGCATCTGCTGCACGCCCCCCTGCTCCCGGCCGACGGCGAGCAGCCTGCTGTCCCCGGCCCAGGAGATGGCGCTGACCTGCTCCAGGTCGGGTGCCGCGGACCGCAGGCCGTCCACCGAGATGCCCTGCCCGGTCCCGTCGTCGCGCTGGATCCGGCCGATGAGCAGGGACTGCTTGCCGTCCTTCTCCACCACCAGCGCGATCCGCACGCCGTCGGCGGCCACCCGCGCGTCCTTGATGAACCCGGGCAGGTCGGGGACGGCGACGTCCTCCGGCTCTGCGACGCCCTGCTCCACGACCTTCAGCCGCCGGTGCCGCGGGTCGCGGTCGGCCACCCACAGATCCCCGCGGGCGTCCCAGCTCGGTGTCGTCAGCCGCTCCACGGGGGTCGGTCCGGCACTGGTCACCAGCGCCTCCCCGAGGGAGCCGCCCGACGCCAGCGATGTCACGTACAGGGACCTGCCGCCGTTGCCGACCCCGGCCGCGGTCTGCTCGTCCCGCGACACCGCCACCGACCGCAGCCCCTTGTCGCCCTCGCCGAGCGGACCGGGCACCGGAACGGCGCCGGTACCGGTGCTTCCGGTCGGCATCCGCACCACCTGGTGCTTGCCGTCGAGGAAGTACAGGTACTCGGGACGCTTGGCCGCGCCGTGCCAGGCGGCGTCCTCGGCGCGCTCCTCGGTCAGATCGCACAGCCGCTCGCCACCGAGCCCCTGCAGCTCGACGGACTCGAGCGTCGGCGCGAGGTTCCGCAGGGTGAACAGCACCTGGGTCGCCATCTCGGTGCACTTGGACGCCGCGACCCGGGACGCCTTCAGGTTCAGCGGCACCGTCAGCTTGTTCTGGTCGTCCGGCGTCAGCCCCGACGCGTCCTTCTGCAGGGCCGTACCGGTGGGGAAGCTGGACCTGACCACCGGCCCGAGCCAGGTGGTGGGGCCCTTCAGCAGCGAGCGGACCATCTGGGTCATCGGGTCGACCTTGCCGCGCACGAACACCGGATCGGCGACCGCCACCGGCTGCCCGCTCACCCCGACCGCCGTGTTGGAGGCGAAGTAGTACTTGTCGACGGACGTGTAGTTCCGCTGGAAGTCCGACTTGCCCATGACGACCCCGTCGGGCAGGCCGTCGATGCGCCACTGCCCGCTCTCGGGACTCTTCGTCAGGTGCAGCTTCTTGCGGTACGACCCGTCGGCGGGCTGGTACGCCTGCTGCCCGTCGACCGTGGCGACCCGGCTGCCGGCCAGGACGCAGGTGACGCTGTTGGCCTCCTCGCGGCCGCCCGACTGGCAGTCGGTCTCGACGCTCGGCCCGTTCGCGAGGACCGTGGTCGACCGCTCGGGCCGCCAGGCTTGCGCCGCGTCGGTCGTCAGGTACTTGCGAGCCGTGTCGTACTGCGGGTCGTCGCTGGTCAGCGCCTCCAGGAAGCCCTGCATGATCTCGCCCGGACCGGCGCCGTCGGCCGGCGGCACGGCGAACACCCGGACCCCGGTGTCCTGCCGCGGTGTCGACTCCACGTCCCGCAGGTCCCCGTTGTCGGGCATCGAGGCACACCCGGCCAGCAGCACAGCTCCCAAGGCGGTGTACGCCACCGCACGTCCCGGCTGACGCCGGGCGCCCCCCTTGCGGTCAGCGCCCACGAAATGCCTCCCCTGGCTCGGTCGAGTCCTCTGCTGCGGCCGCGCCCGGGTCGGGGGCCGGTGCGTCGGCGGACTTGTCGTTCGGCCGCCGTCCACCGCCGGTCGGCCGGGGCACCACGCGCGCGCCGTTGCCGTTGCCGGGCAGGGCCGTCGGGTCGGCGGCGGGGGTGACGGTGGCCAGCCGGGGCGCGATCGGTGCGCGCGAGGGCAGCGCGGGCGCCTGGGCGCCGCCCTGCTGCACCGGAACGGTCGCCCGCTTCTCCTCGCTCCCGCGGGGCAGCCCGGCGTCGTCGAGGCCACGGTTGCGGCGCGAGTCCTTCGGCTCCAGCGGTATCGGCGAGCCCCGCAGCGGTTCGTCGGCGGTCCTGGGCAGCGTCAGCCGGAACTGCGAGCCGCCGCCCGGCTCGCCCCAGGCCTGCAGCCAGCCGCCGTGCAGACGCGCGTCCTCCAGGGCGATCGACAGCCCGAGGCCGGTACCACCGGTGGTACGCGCGCGTGCCGGGTCCGCCCGCCAGAAGCGGCTGAAGACCCGGGTCGCCTCGCCCGGCTTCAGTCCGACGCCGTAGTCGCGCACCGCGATGGCGACCGCCCCTCCGGCGGAGGCGAGCCTGACGACGACGTCCTTGCCGTCACCGTGCTCGACGGCGTTGACGACGAGGTTGCGCAGCACCCGCTCCACGCGGCGCGCGTCCGCCTCGGCGACGACGGGCTGCTGGTCGCCGAGCACGCGTATGTGCGTGCCCTTGCGCTCGGCGAGCGGCTCGGCGCCGCTGACCACGCGCCGGACGACCTCCCTGAGGTCTATCGGCTCGGCCTCCAGGGCCGCCGCGCCCGCGTCGAACCGGCTGATCTCCAGCAGGTCCGCGAGCAGCGACTCGAACCGGTCCAGCTGGTCGGCGAGCAGCTCGGCCGACCGCGCGGTCACCGGGTCGAAGTCCTCGCGTGCCTCGTGGATGACGTCGGCCGCCATGCGGACGGTCGTCAGCGGGGTGCGCAGCTCGTGCGAGACGTCGGAGACGAACCGGCGCTGCATCCGCGACAGGTCCTCCAGCTGCTGGATCTTCAGCTGAAGGTTCTGCGCCATCTTGTTGAAGGCCTCGCCCAGGCGGGCGATGTCGTCCTCGCCGGTGACCTTCATCCGCTCCTGCAGCCGCCCGGCGGACAGCCGCTCCGCGATTCCGGCCGCCATCCGCACCGGCGTGACGACCTGCCGCACCACCAGCCAGGCGATGGCGCCGAGCAGGACCACGACGAACAGCCCCGCGGTCGCGAGGGTGCCCTTGACCAGGCTCAGCGACTTCTCCTCCTGCGTCAGCGGGAAGAGGTAGTACAGCTCGTACGGGCGCCCGTTGGGGTCGTTGACCTGCTTGCCGATGACCAGCGCCGGCTGGGATTCCTTGCCGTTGGCGTACACGATCCGCGAGTAGCTCTGGGCGGCCGTCGTACCGCTGTTGACCCGATCGCGAAGGTCGGCGGGCACGCTGGAGGTCGGGTTGACGTTCCCGGAGCCGCGCGGGCTGCGCCCGCCGCCGCTGTCGTCGCCCACGGGCAGCGTCGCCACGTCGAAGGCGCCCGCGCCACCGCTGGACAGCGACTCCACGAGGTCGCTCATCCACTGGATGACGTTCTGCGACTGCCGTCCGTCCGGGGTCGGGGTGCCGTCGGCCGTGCCGGTCCCGGCCCCCGTACCGGTGCCGCCGGCCGCCTCGTCGGCCCTCTGCTTGGCCACCGCGAACCCGCCCGTGGCCTGGCTCTGCGACGCCTTCACCTTGGCGTCCAGCAGGCCGTTGCGCACCTGCCCGATCACGACGAAGCCGAGCAGCAGGACGACGCCCAGCGACATCAGCAGGGTCGTGGCCACGACCCGGAGCTGGATGTTGCGCCGCCACAGCCGCATCACGGGCAGCAGCGGCCGGCGCACCCAGCGCAGGAAGAGCCGCAGGACCGGGCTGCCCTGGACTCCGCCCTGCAGCAGCCCGCCCTCGAAGAGGCGCCTGAAGCGCGCACCCGCCGCCGACCGGCCGACAGGCCGCCCCGGACGGGGCCCGGACCCGCCGGGCGCCGAAGCGGCACTGTCCCGGGACATGTCAGCTCGGTCCGGCCTTGTAACCGACACCACGGACGGTCACCACGATCTCCGGCCGCTCCGGGTCCTTCTCGACCTTGGAACGCAGCCGCTGTACATGCACGTTGACGAGCCGCGTGTCGGCGGCGTGCCGGTAGCCCCACACCTGCTCGAGCAGCACCTCACGGGTGAACACCTGCCACGGCTTGCGCGCGAGCGCCACCAGCAGGTCGAACTCCAGCGGGGTCAGCGCGATCGACTGCCCGTCCCGCTTGACCGAGTGCCCGGCCACGTCGATGACCAGGTCGCCGATGGTCAGCTGCTCCGGCGCCGGCTCCTCCGACCTGCGCAGCCGCGCCCGGATCCGGGCCACCAGCTCCTTGGGCTTGAACGGCTTGACGATGTAGTCGTCGGCGCCCGACTCCAGGCCCACGACCACGTCGACGGTGTCGCTCTTGGCCGTGAGCATCACGATCGGCACCCCGGACTCGGCCCGGATCAGGCGGCACACCTCGATGCCGTCCCGTCCGGGCAGCATCAGGTCGAGCAGCACCAGGTCGGGCTTGGTCTCACGGAAAGCGGCCAGCGCCTTGTCGCCGTCGGCTACGAAAGACGGCTCAAAACCTTCACCACGCAGCACGATGCCGAGCATCTCGGCCAGTGCGGTGTCGTCGTCGACGACAAGGACTCGTCCCTTCATAAACGACATCATCCCATTCTCGTAACAGTGACAGAGGCGCTGGTGAGCGAGGTCACTGGCCGGTGACGATAGTCGTATGGGGCCGTCACTGTCTGCCCCTGTCCGTCGAGATCGCGCGTTTGACGGCCCCTGCCCTGCGTGACCGGCCAGGGGCCGCCCGTTACCGGAGACCTGTCGTCACCCGTCAGGGCTGGGGCGTCACCGCCGTCCACTGGGACTGAGGTGTCGTCCCCTGCGCCGGGGCGGGACAGACAAGACTGGTGCCGTTGGCCGCGCAGTGCAGGGTGTAGACCGAGCCGCCCTGAGTGATGATCTTGTAAAAGGCGTCACTGCCCTGGGCGTCGACCGAGACGTCGCAGACCGGGGAGTTCGTGGGGAAACCGGCGATCGTGCTGAGATCGATCCAGCCGGCCGTGTTGGCCGGCCCCGAGACGATGTTCGGGTTGTCCGGGTTGGTGTTGGTGTTGGGGCGCCTGCCGGCGAAGGGCACCCCATCGACCAGGGCGGCGATGAACTGCTCCATGCCGTTCGGCTTCGTCGAATCGACGCCGGTGCCGCACGCCGTCGCGGTCGCGGTCACCGTCGCGGTCGCGGTGGTGGTCGCGGTCACCGTCGCGGTCGCGGTTGCCGTCTTGGTGACCGTGACGGTGGGCTTCGGGTGGTTGCTCTCGCAGTCGCCGCCCCCTTGCCCGCGAGGCTTGTCGTGGTCGCAGTGGGGATCGACGGCGTACGCCACGCCCGCCTGGGACGTCACGCTGGCGGCCACCGCCACCGCGGGGGTCGCCACCGCGACCGTCACCGCCGTCGCGATCGCGGCCAGCCTGCGGACTCTGTGGAACCCGCTGTGAGCCACTGCCTCTGATTGCGAGTTCGTCCTGCGCTCAGGACTCATGTGAGTGCTCCTTGTTGTCAAGTCTCGGGTGGTCCCCGAGGCCACATGCGGAGCTTGACCTGGGCACATGGGAGCATCGGTCCGATGATGAGACAACACGCTCGCAGATCAATAAATCGGACTAACTGGAACCTTCCGAATGAGGCATCTTCCGGAAAATCGCCGCCCCGGGACGCCGGCGGGCAAGGTCACGGCCCCTTCGTCCGCGGATCACCGCAGGCGGAGGGGTCGTTTCCGCGGGTCGAGCCGACCTCACCCCATCAGCTGATCGTCGCCTGGCCCGACCTGGCACACAGCTCCGCGAGAGCCTCGGCCGTCACAGGTGAAACGACCCCCTCCTCGGTGACGATGGCCGTCACCAGCTCGGGCGGCGTCACGTCGAACGCCGGGTTGTACGCCTGGGTCCCCAGGGGGGCCACCGGAATCCCGCCTCCCGCTCCCGTCACCGGCACCTGAGGGGCTGTCACCTCGGTCACCTCGAAGCCGGGCCGCTGCTCGACCTCGATGGACGCCCCGTCGGGAGTGTCGGGATCGACCGTCGTCAGCGGCGCCACCACGATGAACGGCACATGGTGGTAACGCGCGAGCACGGCGAGCGGGTAGCTCCCCACCTTGTTCGCCACCGAACCGTCGGCCGCGATCCGGTCTGCCCCGATCAGCACCGCGTCCACCTCGCCCGCCGCGAACAGCGAGCCCGCCGCGTTGTCGGTGAGCAGGGTGTACGCCATGTCGTTGCGGGCCGCCTCGTACGCCGTCAGGCGAGCGCCCTGCAGCAACGGACGCGTCTCGTCCACCCAGAGCCGCCGCAGCCGCCCTTCACGGTGTGCCGCGAGGGCCACCGCGAAAGCGGTGCCGTCGCCGCCCGACACCAGCGAGCCGGTGTTGCAGTGGGTGAGGACCCGGTGCCCGCCGCCGGGCAGCAACTCGTCCAGCAACGCCAGACCGTGTGCCGCCATCCGCACGCTGGCCTCGGCGTCCTCCCGGTGCAGCGCCCGCGCCGCGGCCAGCGCCGCCGCGGCCGCCGCGGTCGGATCGCCGGTCCTGGCCAACGCCGCCTCGTGCGCGGCCCGGGCCCGGTGCACGCCGACGGCCAGGTTCACCGCGGTGGGCCGGGCACCCTCGAGCGCCTGCGCCGCCTCCGCCACCTCGAAGCCGCGCGCGGCGGCGAGCGCGACGCCGTACGCCCCGGCGATCCCGAGCAGCGGCGCGCCGCGCACGGCGAGCGAACGGATCGCCTCCACCAGCGCCGGCGCGTCCGTGCACACCAGCTCGACCTCTTCGGCCGGCAGCCTCGTCTGATCGAGAAGGACCAGTACGGGACCTTCTGGTGGCTCCTCCCATCGGATCGCCGGTATCTCGCTCGGCCGCTTGTCCCCGCCGGTTCGCGCCTGCTGATCAGCCATGCGGTCAGTCTGCCCCGGATCCGGCGGACAATTGAAGGTGTCCAGCCCCTACCGCGGCCGGTCCGCCGATGACCACCCCATGGCACGATGGCTGCCAACCTGCCGCCGCGACCGCGGTCGGGCACCGAGAAGGAGCTTCGATGACAGACACTCCGGGCTGGGCCTCGCCCGGATCCGCCCCGTCGTCCGAGGGGCGGGAACCCGGTGCGTCCGGCCCCGCCGAGCCCGCCGACCGCCCCGGCCCCACCGAGCCCGCACCGCAGCCGGGCACGGACGCGCCGGCCCCCGGCGTGAAGTGGTCGGGCCAACAGCCGCCACCCGGCCAGTGGTCCGCTCCCGCCGGTGCCCCCCACCCGCAGCAGGCCCCGCCACCCCCGCCCCCGCCGCCCGGCCCGGGCTGGGGCGGCCGACCGCCCGGCGCCCCCGGCCCCGGCGGCTACGGCGGCGGCCACGCAGGCCCTCCCGCCGGCCCCGGCGGCTACAACACCCCCGGTGGCTACGGAGCGTGGGGCGGCGGCTGGGGCGGCCCCCCGCCCGCGGCCAAGCCCGGTGTCATCCCGCTGCGCCCGCTCGGCGTCGGCGAGATCCTCGACGGTGCCGTCTCCACGATGCGCACCTACTGGCGCACGGTGCTCGGCATCTCCCTGGCGGTCGCTCTGCTCGTCGACACGACGCTGGTCCTCGTGCAGGGCTTCGTCATGAACGACACCATCGCCCAGACGTCGTTCGACGACCGCAGCGCCACCCCCGACGACGTCCTCCGGGCCCTGCGGGAAACCATGATCGGCACCGGTATCGTCACGGTGATCTCCACGATCGCCATCATCGTCGCGACCGCCCTGCTGACGACCATCACCAGCCGTGCCGTCCTCGGCAAGCCGGTCAGCACCGGCGAGGCCTGGCGCGACGCCCGCCCCCAGATCCCCAGGCTGTTCGGCCTGCTCCTGCTGCTCGGCCTGATCGTCGTCGGCGTGGGCCTCGCCGGGACGCTGCCCGGGCTCCTCGTCCTGCTCTCCGGCGGCGGCGACGGCGCCGGAGCGGCCCTGCTGGCCCTCGGCATCCTCGCGGCGCTCGTCGTCGCGGGATGGCTGATGATCCGCCTCTACCTGGCCACGCCCGCCCTGATGCTGGAACGGCAGGGCATCGTGAAGGCCATGAGCCGTTCCACGAAGCTGGTGCGCGGCTCCTGGTGGCGCGTCTTCGGCATCGTGCTGCTCACCGGACTCATCACCAACATCGTCGCCTCGCTCGTCGCCATCCCCTTCGCCCTGATGGGGGCCGCCGTGAGCGGCGACAGCATCAGCAACCTGTTCGGCACCGGCTCCGGACACGTCAGCTGGGCGTTCCTGATCATCCGCGGGATCGGCTCGTTGATCGGCACCACGCTCACCCTCCCGATCAGCGCGGGCGTCACCGTGCTCCTCTACATCGACCAGCGCATCCGCCGCGAGGCCCTCGACCTCGAACTGGCCCGCGCCGCCGGTGTCCAGGGCTACGGCACCGGCACCCCCGGCGCCGTCCCGGGGAGCTGATGCGGTGAGTCTCACGGGGGGAGTTCTCACGGCGGAGGCCATGTCCGGCGCCGGCGGCACGGTCGTACAGGGCCTGCTGCGCGCGACGGGCACCGTCGTCCCGGCGGCAGGCGGTTCGGGGGACGAGCCGCCCGTGACCATCCCGCGCGACCCCGCGCGGGAGGCCGCCCGGCGTGAGCTGTCCAAGCGGATGTACCACGAGAACGACCCCGGTCTGCTGCAGCGTGCCCTGAACGCCTTCTGGGACTGGGTCGACGGGCTGTTCGGCACGGCCGCCTCGGCGACACCCGGCGGCCCGGTCGGCCTGTTCGTCGTGATCCTGTTCGTCGTCGCCGTGCTGGCCGCCCTGTGGTGGCGCCTGGGCACCCCGCGCCGCCGGCCCGCCTCCGCCGCCGTCCTCTTCGACGACCGGCCCCGCAGCGCCGCCGAACACCGGGCGGCCGCCGAGGCACACGCGGCCCAGGGCCACTGGAACCAGGCCGTCCAGGAACGCATGAGGGCCATCGTCCGCTCGCTGGAGGAGCGCGCCCTGCTCGACGCGCGCCCCGGCCGCACCGCCGACGAAGCAGCCGCCGAGGCCGGCCGCGCCCTGCCCGCGCACACAGAGCGACTGCGCGCCGCTGCCCGGGAGTTCGACGACGTCACATACGGCGGACGCAGGGCGAGCGAGCAGTCGTACCACCGCCTCGCCGAACTCGACCGTGACCTGGAACGGACCCGGCCCACCCTCGCCGACAGCTCCGCCGGCACGGCCCCCAACGCCCGCCGGGGGGCCACCGAGTGACCACCGAGGCCACCCTGTCGACCACCTCCACCGCGCCCACCGCCCGCCAGGTGTGGACCCGCGCACGAGGCATCACCCTCGCCGCCGTACTGATCCTCGCCGCGGCCGTCGCCATGGCCGCCGTACGCTCCACCGCCCGGCACGGCGCCCTGGACCCGCGCTCCGCCGACGCCTACGGCAGCCGCGCCGTCGCCCAACTCCTGGCCGACCGCGGGGTGTCCACGCGCGTGGTCACCACGCTCGACGCGGCACGCGCCGCCGCCGGCCCCGACACCACGGTCCTGGTCGCCGTCCCCGACCTGCTGACCAGCCGTCAACAGACCCAGCTGCACAAGGCGACGGCGCCGTCCGGTGGACGCACCGTCCTCGTCGCGGCCGGCAGCTCCTCCGTCGAGCGGCTCGCCCCCGGAGTCACCGCGGACCCCGCCAACAGCGTCCGCTCCACCCTCGCACCCGACTGCGCCCTGCCCGAGGCCCGGCGCGCGGGCAGCGCCGACACCGGCGGCATCCGCTACACCACCACCCACCTCGACGCCGACTCCTGCTACCCCAGCGAGCGCCTCGCCACCCTGCTGCGCATCCCCGCGGCATCCGGGGACGGCGACACCGTCGTCCTCGGCGCACCCGACATCCTCTACAACGACCGCCTCGACGAGCAGGGCAACGCCTCGCTCGCCCTTCAACTCCTCGGCTCCCGCCCCCATCTGGTCTGGTACCTCCCCTCGCTCTCCGACTCCTCCGCCACCGACACCGGCGAGCAGAAGGACTTCCTCGACCTGCTCCCCTCCGGATGGCTGTGGGGCACCCTGCAGCTCTTCGTCGCAGCGGTTCTCGCCGCCTTCTGGCGGGCACGCCGCTTCGGCCCCCTCGTACCCGAAAGACTCCCGGTCGCGATCCGCGCCTCCGAGACCGCAGAAGGCCGCGCCCGCCTCTACCGCAAAGCCGACGCCCGCGACCGCGCGGCCGCCGCTCTTCGCTCCGCCACGCGCACGCGCCTCGCCCCCCTCGTCGGCGTCCCCGTCACCCAGGCGCACACGCCCGAGGCCCTGCTCCCCGCCCTGTCCGCCCACCTCGCCGGCGACGGACAGACCCTGTACCCCCTTCTCTTCGGACCGCCGCCCGGCGACGACGCGGCCCTCATCGCACTGACCGACCAACTCGACGCCCTCGAAAGAGAGGTACGCCGTTCATGATGGACCCGACCACTGACAACGCCGGGCGGGCCGGGGACGCGGGCGACGCCCGTGCCTCCCTGGAAGCCCTGCGCGCCGAGATCGCCAAAGCCGTGGTCGGCCAGGACCCCGCCGTGACCGGCCTTGTCGTCGCCCTCCTCTGCCGCGGACACGTCCTCCTCGAAGGAGTCCCCGGAGTCGCCAAGACGCTGCTCGTCCGGACCCTCGCATCCGCTCTCGAACTCGACACCAAGCGCGTGCAGTTCACCCCCGACCTGATGCCGAGCGACGTCACCGGCTCCCTCGTCTACGACACCCGCACCGCCGAGTTCTCCTTCCAGCCCGGCCCGGTCTTCACCAACCTCCTCCTCGCGGACGAGATCAACCGCACCCCGCCCAAGACCCAGTCCTCCCTCCTGGAGGCCATGGAGGAACGCCAGGTCACCGTCGACGGCACCCCCCGCCCGCTCCCCGAGCCGTTCCTGGTCGCCGCGACCCAGAACCCCGTCGAGTACGAGGGCACCTACCCTCTCCCCGAAGCCCAACTGGACCGCTTCCTCCTCAAACTGACGATCCCTCTGCCCTCGCGGCAGGACGAGATCGACGTCCTCACCCGCCACGCCTCGGGCTTCAACCCGCGCGACCTGCGCGGCGCCGGCGTACGCCCCGTCGCGGGCCCCGCCGACCTGGAAGCCGCCCGCGCCGCGGTCGCCAAGACGACCGTGTCCCCCGAGATCACCGCCTACGTCGTGGACATCTGCCGCGCCACCCGCGAGTCGCCCTCGCTCACCCTGGGCGTCTCCCCGCGCGGCGCCACCGCTCTCCTCGCCACCGCGCGCGCCTGGGCCTGGCTGACGGGACGCGACTACGTCATCCCCGACGACGTGAAGGCCCTCGCCCTGCCCACTCTGCGCCACCGCGTGCAGCTGCGCCCCGAGGCCGAGATGGAAGGAGTGACGGCGGACGCCGTCATCAACGCCGTCCTCGCCCACGTCCCGGTCCCCCGCTGATGGCGCTCACCGGACGTGCCGCCCTCCTCGCGGCCCTGGGCTCGATCCCCGTCGGCGTCCTGGAACCCGGCTGGACGGGCATCCTCGCGGTCAACGGCCCGCTGGCTCTGGCGTGCGCCTGCGACTACGCGCTCGCCGCACCCGTACGACGGCTCGGCCTGACCCGGTCCGGCGACACCTCCACGCGCCTCGGCGAGACCGCCGAGGTCACGCTCACGATCAGCAACCCGGCCCGCCGACCGCTGCGGGCCCAGCTGCGGGACGCATGGCCGCCGAGCAGCTGGCAGCCGGGCACCGAGGTCGAGGCCTCGCGCCACCGCCTGACCGTCCCCCCGGGTGAACGCCGGCGGGTGACGACCCGACTGCGCCCCAGCCGCCGCGGCGACCGCCAGGCCGACCGCGTGACGATCCGCTCCTACGGCCCCCTGGGTCTCTTCTCCCGCCAGGGCTCCCACAAGGTTCCCTGGACGGTTCGCGTTCTGCCCCCCTTCACCAGCCGCAAGCACCTCCCGTCGAAACTCGCCCGGCTGCGTGAACTCGACGGGCGCACCAGCGTGCTCACCCGCGGTGAGGGAACGGAGTTCGACAGCCTGCGCGAGTACGTGCCCGGAGACGACACCCGCTCGATCGACTGGCGTGCCACCGCTCGCCAGTCCGCCGTCGCCGTCCGCACCTGGCGCCCCGAACGCGACCGCCACATCCTTCTGCTCCTGGACACCGGCCGCACCTCGGCCGCACGGGTGGGCGACGCCCCGCGCCTCGACGCCTCCATGGACGCGGCGCTGCTCCTCGCGGCGCTCGCCTCCCGCGCCGGTGACCGCGTGGATCTGCTCGCCTACGACCGTCGGGTACGCGCCTTGGTCCAGGGCCGCTCGGCGGGTGACGTGCTGCCCTCGGTGGTCAACGCCATGGCCACGCTCGAACCGGAACTCGTCGAGACCGACGCTCGCGGTCTCAGCGCCACGGCCCTTCGTACGGCATCCCGGCGTTCCCTCGTCGTGCTGTTCACGACGCTCGACGCGGCACCGGTGGAACAGGGCCTGCTCCCCGTGCTTCCCCAGCTGACCAAGCGCCACACCGTCCTGGTCGCCTCGGTGGCGGACCCGCATATCGCCGACATGGCGAAGGCGCGGGGGAGTACGGAGGCGGTGTACGAGGCTGCGGCAGCCGCCCAGGCGCAGAGCGAGCGTCAGCGCACAGCGGACCAACTCCGCCGGCACGGTGTGACGGTCGTGGACGCGACTCCCGATGATCTGGCGCCGGCATTGGCGGACGCATATCTGGCCCTCAAGGCGGCAGGCCGGCTCTGAGCCGTGCCGTCCACGCACCCCTGAGGGTCGGCTCCACTCCTGAAAGGACCCTGAACGCAGAAAACCCCCGCATCTTTCGATGCGGGGGTTTTCCCAAAATTTGTTCGGCGGCGTCCTACTCTCCCACAGGGTCCCCCCTGC